>UQMQ01000007.1 GCA_900542245.1 uncultured Eubacteriales bacterium | reverse complement strand
CGAGCGGCAGCGAAGACAGAAGCGAGGCAGGTCTCACGCCAAGAAGCGCAGTGCTTTAGCACGTGGCGCTTTAAGGGCGGAGCAGAATGCGACAGCAAAGCCGTTTTGCGTCCGGGCTACTTTTTAGTGACCTTTTGTGTTGCCGAGTCCCGTTGGTTTTACTAAGGTTTGCGGTGTTTGGGAAATCGGTTTTCGTGACTTTCATTCGTAAAAGGCAAAAAATGGGCAAAAACGGAGAACTTGAAATTTCGGTCTTTTACGAATTTCGGGCTGATACACGAGCTTTTTCGCAGGGTCACTGAGAAAGGAAAACGAGAAATGGAGTTCAAACTACATTCAGACTATACCATGATGGGCGACCAGCCGGAGGCGGTCAGCAGGCTTGCCGCGGGGATCGCGGAGGGCAGGAAATATCAGACTTTGATGGGCGTGACGGGGTCCGGCAAGACCTTCACGATGGCGAATCTGATCCAGCAGGTGCAGAAGCCGACGCTGGTGATTTCCCATAATAAGACGCTGGCAGCGCAGCTGCATGGCGAGTTTAAGGAGTTCTTCCCGGAGAACGCGGTGGAGTATTTTGTCAGCTATTACGATTACTACCAACCGGAGGCTTATGTGCCTTCGACGGATACCTATATCGAAAAAGACTCGGATATCAATGATGAGATCGAAAAGCTGCGCCATTCGGCGACAGCGGCACTTGCAGAGCGTAAGGATGTCATTATCGTTGCATCGGTTTCGTGCATCTACGGCTTGGGCAGCCCGTTTGACTACGAGAACCAGATGCTTTCGCTGCGTCCGGGCATGGAGAAGCCGCGCAGGGATATCCTGCGCAAGCTGGTGGATATCCAGTATGTCCGCAATGATCTGGCATTTGAGCGCGGTACCTTCCGCGTGCGCGGCGATGTCATCGACATCTATCCGGCGGGCGCGGAGTCAGCAGTCCGGGTCGAGCTGTTCGGTGATGAAATCGAGAGCATCAAAGAAATGAATCCGCTGACCGGGGAGATCCTCGGTATCCGCAATCATATCGCGATCTATCCGGCATCGCATTATGTGACTTCTCCGGAAAAGATGGAGCACGCGCTGACAACGATCGATCAGGAGCTGGTTGAACGGGTGCAGTGGTTCAAGGATCGCGGCAAGCTGCTGGAGGCGCAGCGCATCGAGCAGCGCACCAGATACGACCTTGAAATGCTACGGGAGATCGGCAGCTGCAAGGGCATTGAGAACTACTCGCGGCATCTCAACGGATTGCCCGCGGGGACAAGACCCTATACGCTGATCGACTATTTCCCAAAGGACTTTTTACTCATCATCGACGAGTCGCACGCCATGCTGCCGCAGCTTCGGGCGATGTATGCGGGTGACCGTTCGCGCAAATCTTCACTGGTGGAATACGGCTTCCGCCTGCCGTCGGCGCTCGACAACCGCCCGCTGCAGTTTGACGAGTTCAGTCAGCTGGTCAATCAGGCGGTCTTTGTCAGCGCGACCCCGGCCGCTTACGAAAAGGAAGTGTCCGGCGGTGTGAACGCCGAGCAGATCATCAGACCGACCGGACTTTTGGACCCGCCGATCACTGTCGTGCCGTCCGAGGGACAGATCGACCATCTGATCGGAGAGATCCGCAAGACGACGGAAAAGGGTGAGCGGGTGCTCGTCACGACGCTGACAAAAAAAATGGCGGAGAGTTTAACGGACTACCTGAAAGGGGTAAATATAAAGGTCAGATATCTGCATTCGGAGGTCGATACCCTGGAGCGGATGGAAATCATTCGCGACCTGCGGCTAGGTGCGTTTGATGTGCTGGTCGGTATCAATCTGCTGCGGGAGGGTCTTGATATTCCGGAGGTTTCGCTGGTGGCGATCCTGGACGCTGACAAAGAGGGCTTCCTCAGAACCGAAACTTCGCTGATTCAGACCATCGGACGCGCGGCCAGAAACGCGGACGGCAGGGTCATCATGTACGCGGACAAGATCAGCGGCGCGATGGACGTTGCCATCAAGGAGACGGAGCGCCGCCGCGGGATTCAGGATGCCTACAACAAGGCGCATGGGATCACGCCGACTACGGTCAAGAAGTCGGTGCGCGCGGTGATCGAGGCGACGCGCGCGGCAGAGCCGGGAATGGAAGATTACAAGGGCAAGAGTCCGCTAGAACTGACCAAGAAGGAGCTTGCCGATTATGTAAAGAAGCTCGAAAAGGAGATGAAGCAGGCGGCAGGCGATCTGCAGTTTGAACGCGCCGCACAGCTCCGAGATCAGATTTTCGAGTATAAAGTACGGTTATAGGGCGCGGCGGCGCGTGCAGCGCAGATGTCCGGCGTCAAAACCAAAACAAAAGGAGTGAGAAGATGTCAAAAGACATTGTGATCAAAGGGGCAAACGAAAATAATCTGAAGCATTTGGACGTCACGATCCCGCGCGATCAGCTGGTCGTGCTGACGGGGCTTTCCGGGTCTGGAAAGTCCTCGCTGGCATTTGATACCATCTACGCGGAGGGACAGCGGCGCTACATGGAGAGTCTTTCCTCATACGCGAGACAGTTCCTCGGTCAGATGGAAAAACCGGACGTAGAGTACATCGAGGGGCTTTCTCCGGCGATTTCCATCGACCAGAAGACGACCAACCGCAATCCGCGTTCGACCGTCGGTACGGTGACGGAGATTCACGACTATCTGCGCCTGCTCTACGCCAGAGTCGGCAAGCCGCATTGTCCGGTCTGCGGCAGGCTGATCAGCAGCCAGTCCATCGACCAGATGGTAGATACGATCATGGCGTTTGAAGAGGGTACGAAGCTTTTGGTGCTGGCGCCGGTGGTGCGCGGGCGCAAGGGTACCCACGAGAAGATTCTCGACCGTATTCGACGCGAGGGATTTACGCGTGTGCGGGTGGACGGCGAGGTCAAGCTGCTGGAAGAGGACGAGATCAAGCTGGAAAAAACCTATAAGCATACCATCGAGATCGTTGTGGACCGTATCGTGGTCAAGCCGGGGCAGGAGAGCCGCATCGCGGAGGCCTGCGAGCTGGCGGTGGCGCAGGGTGACGGGCTCGTATCGGTGATTGGCGATTTTTATGATCATCATTACGAAAAGATGTTCAGCACCAAGCTGGCTTGTCCGGATCACGGCATCAGCATCGAAGAACTGGAGCCGCGGATGTTTTCGTTCAACGCGCCGTTCGGCGCCTGTCCGACCTGCAACGGTCTGGGCTTTACGCAGAAGCTCGATCCGAAGCTTCTGATCGATGAAACCAAGAGCATCGACGAGGGCGCGCTGCAGCCGATCTTCGGCACGATGGAGTTCAGCGGATTTTACCGACAGCTGGTAGATGCATTGATCAGGGACCATGGGGTAGATTCCTCCCTCCCGCTAAAGGATCTGCCAAAGAAATTCCGACAGGAACTTTATTACGGAACCGGAGATCGTCATTTGGTTTACGATTATGTCAGCCGCACCAGCGGAACGGTTTCGCATCAGGACCGGCCGTTTGAGGGGGCGATGAACAATATCGAACGGCGTTACCGCGAGTCGACTTCGCAATATTTTAAGGACAAGATGGAAAAGTACATGACCATCAAGACCTGCCCGGACTGCGGCGGCAAGCGTTTGAAGCCGGAGATTCTGGCGGTAACGGTCGGTGGTAAAAACATCGCAGAGCTTTCGGACATGTCAATCCGCGAGGCACTGGATTTCATCGACAGCATCGCGTTCAGCGAAAAGGACGAAATGATCGCGCGTCAGATCATCAAGGAGATCAAGGCCAGACTGCAGTTTCTGGTCGATGTGGGCTTGGATTATCTGACGCTGAGCCGCAGCGCCGGGACGCTTTCGGGCGGCGAGTCCCAGCGCATTCGTCTGGCAACGCAGATTGGCTCCGGGCTGGTGGGCGTGCTCTATATCCTTGATGAGCCGAGCATCGGTCTGCACCAAAAAGACAACGAAAAATTACTGCAGACGCTGCGCCATCTGACCGACATCGGGAACACGCTGATTGTCGTTGAGCACGATGAAGACACCATGTACGCGGCGGACCATATCGTGGATATCGGTCCGGGCGCGGGTCTTTACGGCGGTGAGCTGGTCGCGCAGGGTAGCGTGCAGGATATTATACGCTGCAAGGAATCGCTGACCGGGCAGTATCTGTCGGGCGCGAAGAAGATCTATGTACCGGATGCGCGGCGACCGGGCAACGGCAGCAGCATTATCGTCAAAGGGGCAAGAGAACACAATCTTAAGCATATCGATGTGGAATTTCCGCTGGGCAAGTTTGTCTGTGTGACCGGAGTTTCCGGCTCCGGCAAGAGCAGTCTGGTCAATGAAATCCTGTATAAAGGGGCGGCGCGGGTCACTAACCGCCTGCAGGAGGTGCCGGGCGAACACGATGAGATTCTAGGGCTGGAACACATCGACAAGGTCATCGACATCGACCAGTCGCCGATCGGCAGAACGCCGCGTTCCAATCCGGCGACCTATACGGGCATGTTCAACCATATCCGGGATTTGTTCGCGAGTCTGCCGGAGGCGAAGCTGCGCGGCTACGAAAAAGGCCGCTTCAGCTTCAACGTCAAAGGCGGCCGCTGCGAGGCATGCAGCGGTGACGGCATCATTCAGATCGAGATGCATTTCCTGCCGGATGTGTATGTGCCTTGTGAGGTCTGCAAGGGCAAACGGTATAACCGCGAGACGCTGGAAGTCAAATATAAAGGAAAAAGTATCTTCGATGTACTTGACATGAGTGTCAGTGAGGGGGTAGAATTCTTTCAGAACATTCCTTCCATCAGCAGGCATCTTGTGACGCTGGAAGAAGTCGGGCTGGGCTATATCAAGCTGGGTCAGCCGTCCACGCAGCTTTCGGGCGGTGAGGCACAGCGTGTCAAGCTGGCGTCAGAGCTCGCCAAACGGAGTACGGGCAAAACGCTGTATATCCTCGACGAGCCGACGACGGGGCTGCACTTCGCGGACGTGGATAAGCTGCTGGCGGTGCTGGACAAGCTTGTGGACGCGGGAAATACGGTGGTAGTCATCGAGCATAATCTCGATGTCATCAAGCGCGCTGACCACATCATTGATCTGGGACCGGACGGCGGTAGCCGCGGCGGCACCATCGTGACGACCGGAACGCCGGAAGCGGTTGCCGCGTGCCCGCAGTCTTATACAGGACAGTTCTTAAAAAAGCTATTGCAAAAATAGAAACGATACCGAAAGTAGAAACAAAGGTAGAAACAGAGGAGAAAAATCCAATGGACAAGAGAATGAATCTGACGATGCTCACAGATTTTTATGAAATCACCATGGCAAACGGCTATTTTGAATCCGGCATGGCGGACGATATCGCGTATTTCGATATGTTCTTCCGCAGAGTGCCGGACGGCGGCGGCTACGCGATCATGGCGGGTCTGGAACAGCTCATCGACTATCTCAAGAACCTCAGATTTACGGATGCGGACATTGAGTACCTGCGCGGCAAAAATATTTTCTGCGAAGATTTTCTTGCGTATCTGCGTAACTTTGAGTTCAAGTGTGATGTCTGGGCGGTGCCGGAGGGAACGCCGATCTTCCCGCATGAGCCGATCGTGACCGTCAGAGGACCGGTGATGCAGGCACAGTTCATCGAGACGATGGTGCTTTTGTGCATCAACCACCAGAGTATGATTGCGACCAAGGCGAGCCGCATTGTGCGCGCGGCAAAGGGCAGACCGGTCATGGAATTCGGTTCCCGCAGAGCGCATGGCGCGGACGCGGCGATCATGGGCGCGCGCGCGGCTTATATCGGCGGCTGTGCCGGTACAGCCTGCGCGATTGCGGACAGAGATTACGGCATCGTGGCGCTGGGAACGATGGCGCACAGCTGGGTGCAGATGTATCCGGACGAGTATTCCGCTTTCAAGAAGTACGCGGAAATCTATCCGGACAACTGCGTGCTGCTGGTGGACACCTACAATGTGCTGAAATCCGGCGTTCCTGCGGCGATCAAGGTATTCAAGGAAATGAAGCCTGCAAAGATGGGAATCCGCATCGACTCCGGCGACGTATCCTATTTGACGAAACAGGCGCGTAAGATGCTCGATGAAGCGGGGCTTACGGACTGCACGATCGTCGTATCCAATTCTCTGGATGAATATATTATCCGCGACGTCATTTTGGAGGGGGCGCAGATCAACTCCTTCGGCGTCGGCGAGCGTCTGATTACCGCTAAATCCGAGCCGGTATTCGGCGGCGTCTATAAGCTGGCGGCACTCGAAAAGAACGGCGTGCTGACACCGAAGATCAAAATTTCCGAAAACGTCGAGAAAATCACCAATCCGGGCTTCAAAGGACTGTATCGCTTGTATAGCAAGGATACCGGCAAAGCGCGCGGCGATGTGATCACACTCGCGGAGGAAACGATTCCGGTGCAGGATTCTTATGAGATCTTCGACCCGAATGCGATTTGGAAAAAAACGCGGATCCGCAATTATGAGGTGCGTAATCTGCATGTGCCGATTTTCGAGCAGGGCAAGTGCGTTTACGAAAGTCCGGACATCGAAACGATTAAAAAATACTGTCAAGAGCAGCTTGCGACGCTTTGGGACGAGACCTTGCGTTTCGAAAATCCGCAGACCTATTACGTGGATCTTTCGCAGCGGCTTTGGGATATGAAAAACGGACTTCTGCAGGAGCATGCACTGAAATAGAAAAGGTAAAAAGGGAAACGATGGCTAGAATTTTAAAAGGCAGCGAGGTCGCGCAGGCGATCAACGAACGAACAGCGCGGCAGGTCGAGGCATTGCAGGCAGCGGGTGTGACGCCAACGCTGACAATCCTGCGTGTGGGGGAGAGACCTGACGATATCAGCTACGAAAAGGGCGCGCGGAAGCGCTGCGAAAGTCTCGGTGTGGCAGTCAGACAGGTCACGCTTGCCGCGGATGTGACACAGGAAGCCTTTGATCGGGAATTAATCATGCTGAACGAGGATTCCGCGGTGCATGGCATTCTGCTGTTTCGCCCGCTGCCGCCGCAGCTGGATGACGAGCGGGCGCGGCAGATGCTGGCGCCGGGCAAGGACGTCGACGGCTGTACGGATGGCTCTTTGGCAGGCGTATTTACAAATACAGAAAATGGATTTTGCCCTTGTACGGCGCAGGCTGCCATGGAGATTCTGGACTATTATGGGATTGACTGCCAGGGCAGGAATGCGGTGGTCATCGGCAGGAGTCTGGTGGTCGGTCGTCCGGCGGCGATGCTGCTGATGCACAGGCATGCGACACCGACAATCTGTCACACCAAGACGCAAAAGATAGAGGAAATCGTAAAAAGAGCGGATATTGTAATCGTCTGCGCAGGCAAGATGGAATCTGTCGGCAGTTCATATTTTCGCGCGGGACAGACGGTCATCGACGTGGGTATCGGCTGGAACGAGGCGAAAGGTAAGCTCTGCGGCGATGTGGACTTTGACGCAGTTGAACCGCTCGTAGAGGCGATCACGCCGGTACCGGGCGGCGTCGGTGCGGTCACTACGAGCGTGCTCGTATCGCATGTGGTCGAGGCCGCGGCGCGCAGCTTAGGGTAAAGCAATGACGCGCATGTTTGCCGCCCGCGGCGCGGGCGGCTTTTTCAGTGAGGCGCAGGTCTATATCACGATCGCTCGCGTTCACAATCATTATGGATAGTAAGGAAAGAATCGTTTATGGAACAATTACGCATTTATCTCAGCGGCATCATGGCAGGCCTTGCGATCGCGCTGGGCGGGACCGTTTATCTCTCTGTAGAGAATCAGATCATCGGTGCGCTTTTTTTCACCGTAGGTCTGTTCACAGTCTGTACGATGAATTTTCATCTGTATACGGGGCGGGTCTGCTATCTGTTTGAAAACGACAAAAGCTATGCACTGCATCTGCCGCTCATCTGGTTCGGCAATCTGACCGGGGCGTTTCTGACCGCGCAGCTTCTGATGCTGACCCGGCTGGCGCCGGCGCTGACGGCGCGCGCGGTGCTGCTGTGTGAGACCAAGCTGTCGGACAATTTGGGCAGCAGCTTCATTCTTGCGGTATTCTGTAATCTGCTGATCTTCATCGCAGTCGATGGTTTCAAAAATCATGAGCATGAGATCGGCAAATATCTGGGACTGTTTTTCGGTGTCGTGGCATTTATTCTCTGCGGCTTCGAGCACTGCGTCGCGAACATGTACTTTTTTACGGTCGGCGGCGCGTGGAGCCTGCGGACCCTGCTCTACGTACTGGTAATGACGCTCGGCAATTCTGTCGGCGGGCTGTTTCTGCCGCTGCTGCGCAAGATCACGCGCAGCGTACAGGGCGGCTGATATGTCGGGACGAGTCGGCGATTTCGTGCAGAAGCGTCGGCTGCCGATAGCGCTGACGACCTGCGTGACTTCACGCGGAACAGTCGACAGCATGAAATGCTTTACATAACACGCCGATTGTGATAAAATATACATATTTATGATATGAAGAATACAAAAGGAGAAGTTATGAATCAGAAACTGACAGGGAAGCAGTATGCCTTGCTGGCGTCCATGCTGTTCGGCATGTTCTTTGGCGCGGGTAACTTGATCTTCCCGATTATTTTGGGTGCGAAGGCCGGAGCGAGTCTCGTGCCTGCGCTGCTCGGCATGCTCATTACGGCGGTCGGCATGCCGCTTTTGGGTATTGTGGCGCTAGGCGTCTCCCGCAGCAGCGGACTGATGCAGATGTCCGGCAGAGTGGCGAAATGGTACAGCTATTTCTTTACCTGCGCGCTCTACCTGACGATCGGACCGTTCTTTGCGATCCCAAGATGCGCGGCGACCTCGTTTACGATGGGCATTGCGCCGCTGGTCAGCGGCAGTCATACGGTGCCGCAGGCAATTTTTACCACGCTGTTCTTCGCGGCGGTATTGTTTTTCGCATTGCGTCCGAACAATATTATGAACTCCATCGGCAAATATCTCAATCCGATCTTTTTAGTCTGTCTGGGCATTCTGGTCGTTGCGGCACTGCTTGACCCGATCCAGAGTGTGCGTTCTGTAGCGGCAAGCGGCGCTTACGCGGATAACGCGTTTTCCACAGGCTTCCTGCAGGGCTATGACACCTTAGACGCGCTGGCTTCTTTGGCATTCGGCATTATCGTCGTCAACGTGATCAAAGAGATGGGTGTCGAAGAACCGGGCGCGATCGCGAAAAATACGATTCAATCCGGTATTTTCAGCATGGTGCTGATGACGGTCATCTACGCCCTGATTGCGATTGTCGGCGCGCAAAGCTATGGCCTGTACGCGGATCAGCTGGGAGAAGCCTCCTTTAACGGCGGCAACGCCTTTGCAATCATCGCGCAGCATTACCTCGGCAAGGCGGGCATGATCGTGCTGGCGCTGACCGTCACATTCTGCTGCATGAAAACTGCCATCGGACTGGTAACAGCCTGCGCAGATACCTTCTGCGAGATGTTCCCGCGTTCTTTGTGCTATCGTAATTGGGCGATTGTGTTTACCGCGTTTTCGCTGCTGGTGTCCAACATTGGCTTGTCGAAGATTATTTCTTTCTCGGCACCGGTGCTGTACTTCCTGTATCCGCTGGCAATCATGCTGATCCTGCTCAATATCTTCGGCAGGTATTTCAACTACGCGCGTCCGGTCTTTGTCTGTGCGATCGGATGCACCATGGTCGCGGCGGTCTTTGATTTGCTCAAGGTCGCAGGACTTGCGCAGGGCGTTGTGGACTGGGTCGGTACCTGGCTGCCGTTCTATTCGCTGGGTCTGGGCTGGGTCGTACCGGGTGCGGTCGGCACGTTGGTCGGTCTTGTGGCTGCCAAAGCAGGCAGGAAAACAGTGTAAGCGACGGCTTGCATAAGGTCGTATGCCTCATGTGGGGCGGGCGTAAATCAAATGGTTTATCACAGAGGGCGTAATCGTGCGACCCTCTGTTTTTTGTCAAAAAATTTTAAAATAGGGGTTGACAATTGAATACTGATTCAACTATAATATAGACAACAGTTGAATAGTGATTCAATCAACGAAAGCGAAACGCCGACTGCGGCTGTTCGCAGATGCAAAGAAATGCAAATCAAAGGAAAACGGAGGAACGGAAAATGAAAAAGACTTATTTATTAGAGGGTTTAGATTGTGCAAACTGTGCAGCAGAGGTAGAAAGAAACGTAGCAAAGCTGGATAACGTCAACAGCGCATCCGTCAACTTCCTGACACTCAAGATGGTACTGGACGTCAACGAAGAGGGCTTCGATGAGACCTACAAGAAGATCGTCAAGACTGTCAAGAAAACCGAACCGGATGTAGAGATCAAAGAACTGTAATGGTTCTGCCCTGTGAGTGCAAGCCGCAGGTGCAGCACGAACAGCGAGGCAGACCTTATGCTTTCGTTCCCCGACTTTAGTCGGCTAGGAACTAGTCGTATAATGTTCTTGCACAGTGATTGGCGAGCCATAGGCGACGGCAGAACTGATGCAAGACAGATGCCCGAGCGCAGGCGATTGCAGAGCTAAAAGCGATAGCAGAGCCGCTCAGCGTCCGGGCTAATGGTTCTGCCCTGTGAGGGCAAGCCGCAGGCGGCATGGATTTGAGAGCTTGATGCGAGGTGAATGAAAATGAAAAAAAGAATGCAAAGACTGATCGTCGGTGCAGTATTGTTTGCGATCGCGCTGCTGGTCCCGGCAGAACCGACAGCTTTGAAATTCGCAGTCTATCTGGCAGCCTATCTGGTGATCGGCTATCAGGTATTGCGCAAGGCGCTGAACAACATCAAAAGAGGTAAAATATTTGACGAGAATTTCCTGATGGCGGTCGCGTCGGTCGGTGCGTTCGTCATCGGCGAGTATCCGGAAGCAGTTGCCGTCATGCTGTTTTATCAGATCGGTGAGCTGTTCGAGGATTATGCGGTCGGCAAATCCCGCAAGTCGATCACAGAGCTGATGAATATCCGTCCGGACTACGCAAATCTCAAAGTTGCGGGCGGCGATACCAAAAAGGTCGACCCGGACGAGGTCAAGATCGGTGATGTCATCATCGTCAAGCCCGGTGAAAAGGTGCCGCTGGACGGCATCGTGCGCAGCGGTTCTTCCATGCTGGATACCGCGGCGCTGACCGGAGAATCCGTACCGCGCAGCGTGCGTGAGGGCGAGGAGATCCTCAGCGGCTGCATCAATCAGAACGGTTTATTGGAGGTCGAGGTCAAAAAGGCATTCGGTGAATCCACCGTCAGCAAGATCCTCGAACTGGTCGAGAACGCGACCAGCCAGAAGGCGAAGATGGAGAATTTCATCACACGTTTCGCAGCCTATTATACACCGGCTGTCGTAGGTGCGGCAGTCGTACTGGCACTCCTGCCGCCGCTGCTGATCGGCAGCGGCATCGTCGGCAGCGCGGCAGGCTTCAGCGGCGCACTGTTCAGCAAATGGGTCTACAGAGCGCTGGAGTTCCTAGTCGTATCCTGCCCATGCGCATTGGTCATTTCCGTTCCGCTCAGCTTCTTCGGCGGCATCGGCGGCGCCTCCAGGATCGGGCTTTTGGTCAAGGGCAGCAATTATCTGGAGGCAGCAGCTTACGCGGAATATGTGGTCATGGATAAGACCGGAACACTGACCAAAGGCGTTTTTGAAGTCGAAACGGTAGAGACTGTCGGCGGGCTTTCTCAAGAAGAACTGCTCAAATACGCGGCCTACGCGGAGGCAAATTCCAGTCACCCGATTTCGGTATCCCTGCGGGAGGCTTATGAACAGCGATACGGTCAGAAGATCGACAAGTCACTGATCGGCAGCGTTGAGGAGATCGCAGGACATGGCGTGGCGGCAGAGCTTGAGAGTCACAAGGTCCTGGTCGGCAACCAGAAGCTGATGAAACGTGAAAACATCGCTTTTGAGCCCAAGGAGATTGCGGGTACGGTGGTACATGCTGCGGTCGACGGTAAGTATGCGGGGTACATCACGATCGCCGATCAGATCAAGGAGGATGCCGCGGCAGCGATCCGGGGCTTAAAGGCAAGAGGCATCAAGACGGTGATGCTGACAGGGGACAGCAGGGCCGTTGCGGAGCGCGTCGGCAGGGCGCTCGGTTTGGACGAGGTACATGCGGAGCTGCTGCCGGAGAATAAGGTCGAAGAAGTGGAAAAGCTCATTGCTGCGAAATCCGAAAAAGGCAAGCTCTTGTTCGTCGGCGACGGTATCAACGATGCGCCGGTACTGGCCAGAGCAGATGTAGGTATCGCCATGGGCGGTCTTGGTTCCGATGCGGCCATCGAGGCAGCGGACGTAGTCATCATGACCGACGAACCATCCAAGCTGCTGCAGCTGATGGATATCGCCAAAAAGACGCTCGCAATCGCGAAGCAGAATGTCGTATTCGCACTGACCGTCAAGCTGTTGGTACTGGTGCTCTGTGCGGTCGGTCTTGTCAACATGTGGGCAGCGGTATTCGCAGACGTCGGTGTATCCGTCATCGCGATCCTGAACGCCATGCGCGCGCTGAAGGTCGCGCAAGAATAGACGGTCGATGCGCAGTGCAGACGCCTTGCAAGGTTGACATGAGCGTTGCGCAGACAGCCAAGGTGCCGCATACGTCTAAAATGTAAAGAAATGCAAAAAGACAATGATTTTCGCAGAATTGTTGAAAATCATTGTCTTTTTGTTATTGTGTAGGGAATATCTCTTGCGATGTTTCCGGAATAACGACAAAAGAAGCTTGTGGAGTCCTTTCCCGGCATGGCAGGTATGTATACAAAGGAATCGCATGTTTCGTTTTGCATACTTTTGTCCTCTTTCCTTATTCGGTCAGTTGGTCGATGGTCGGATGGACCTGGTAGAAATCGCGGAGTGCTTCGTATTGGCGCTGCGCGTTTTCTTTTTTTGCTTTGGCGGCAGCGCCGACCGCGTTGGATTTGACCGCTTTGATCATGATGTTGCGGGCGGTGTGCTCGAGGCTGGTAAATTCGATCATTGCGACATGGTAACCGCAGGCTTCCAGCTTGAGACCGCGCAGCCCGTCCGTCAGATATTCGGTCAGGCGGTCCTTGAGAATCCCATACTTGAGCATCGGTTGGTGCAGGTCATTCTTGATCTGCTTGAACAGCTCATGCTGGCAGCAAGGCACGCTGAGAATGACCTTGGTATTCCACTTGACCGCGTTGATTAGCGCGTAATCGGTCGCCGTATCGCAGGCGTGCAGTGTCACCACCATATCCGCGTGGTCGCTGGTATAGTCTGCAATGTCACCTTTGAGGAACTTCAGCTCGCAGTATCCGAGGTCAGTGGCGACCCGATTGCAGAAGTCGATGACGTCGTCCTTGAGGTCCAGCCCGATGATCTCTACGTCGCGGCCCTTGCACAGCTTGAGATAGTAGTAGATCGCAAAGGTCAGATACGCCTTGCCGCAGCCAAAGTCGATGATGCGCAGCGTGCGGTCCTTCGGCAGAGCCGGGAAAACATCTTCGACGATTTCAAGATAACGGTTGATCTGGCGGAATTTCGCGTAGGACTTCGGGAAAACCTTTCCCTCCGGGCTCATGACGCCGAGACGAATCAGAAAGTCGCAGGGCGTACCGTCCGGAATCAGATAGTGCTTTTGGCGGTTGTGCGAAAGCACAGCAGGCACAGACGTGTCGGCAGCGGGTGCACGTTGTGAAAGCACTGCCGATGCGCGTGACGGCGTTGGGCTGTCCGGGCGCCGCTTGCTGCCTGCTTCCACAGACTTCCGACGAATGGACGGGCGGTCCGGTCTGGCAGCCAGCACCTGGAGCTGCTCGGTCTGTGTGAAGATATTGATTTGCTTGAAATCCTCTTCACAGAGGGTCATGCAGAACGCTGCGGTTTCCGCAAACGGCAGATTCCGGTGTGTCACTTTCTTCGGATAGGTATATGTCGCCTGACAGCAGGGCTGACCGCCGACGAGGATCGGCCGCAGCGTAACTTTTTGATACTCGATTGATTTTCTGCGTTTATCGGAAAAAATCATCTTTTGGAAACTGCCTTCGCTGCAGAGTGCTGCGAAGAGTTCCGGCAATGCAGTGGTTTGGTTCATATTGTATACTGCCTTTCTGACTCCGACTTGTGGGGCGAAGTCGGATTTGTTATTATGTAGGAAATATCGCTATGCGATATTTCCGGAATAACGACAAAAGCACCTTGCGAAGCGGCGCTCATAGGTGAGCGCCATGTGCGCATAGAAATCTCGGATTTCGTTATGCGCACTTTTGTCCTTTGGATATTCCTGCCTGTCGGAGGGGGGAGGAAGTAAAATGCCCGCTCTGCGGCAGGACGCATCCGCCGGGGCAGGCATAAAAATCGAAAGGGTGACCAATGCGGTCTGCATAAGCTAAATTGTTTTTATGGATTTTTTGACCGAGTAAGTACCGTTGACCGTATTCTTGTGGTAAGTACGGTAGGCACGAACGCGATACTGATAGGTCTTGCCGGATCTGGCTTTGACATCGCGGTACGACAGCGTGTTGGTGGTCTTGATCAGACGCCACGAACTCCATTTGGAACCGTTTTTAACGCGGCGGTAGACCTTGTAGCCGGAGGCCTTGGAGACGGAACCCCATTTCAGTGTATTGACACCGCGGCTGCTCGTCTTGAGCGATTTGATGCGCGGTCCGGCAAACGGCGTGGTGATCGTCTTGGCAGCGGACGGCAGGCTTTCGTACAGTGTGCCGCCGACGGTGCGCAGAGAAGTGAGGCGATACTGATATTTGACGCCGCGCTCCGTTTCGACATCCTCGTAGAACATATCGTCCAGTTCTTCTGCAGCCAGCTCCCAATCGCCGCCGATCGGTCTGCGGTACAGGTTGCAGCCGTCAGCTTTGTCCGGCAGCGACCAGGTCAGGACCGGCTCGCCGAATTCGTTCAGCGTCGGTGTGTCAGGCGTCGGTGCCGGGGCAGCGTAGAAACGCTCCGCGTCAAAAAAGCTGACTTCGTAACTGATCGGTTCTTCGAGACCTGCGATATAGACGAAGAAGCGATCGCCGTCCTTGTATTCTTCGATGCTGGCCGGACGGAAGATGATGCAGCCCTTTTGACCGTAGCCCGCGTTATTGACGTAAAAATCGCCGTCCGCAGAGAACGAACTGAAGGTCCAGGACTTGCCGTCAGAAAACCGTACCATCGAAACGACGATCCCAGACGGATCTAATGCCTCACCGGTCGAAATACTCCAGGCGGAGGAGGGGCTGAAATAGCTGGTCGGCATATTGTGCGCAGGCCAGCAGACCCCTGTGTAATCGCTGTCACGATTGTCCTTATCGTAGGTGTACATCGCCTGATAGGTGCCCTTGATGCCGGTTACGGAGCCGAAGCCGGTCATGCTCATGGCGGGATTCAGGATCCAGCGGCGATGCCCCAGCATGCTGAGGTTATTTGCGTCGCTGTCATCCATCCAGCCGGAGAGGATCGACCATTTGAGGCTGTTTTCAGCCCAGGCTGTCCAGGAAATATTGGAATGCAGGGAACCGTCGTAGCCCTGCTGTGCCAGCGTCTGATCCATGCCGGCAGGTTTGACAGGCGTGTGCGTCAGCTTGCCGTTGACATAGTTGACGAGCGCGGAGGCCTGTGCCAGCTGACTGTATTCCTCCGAGATGTAAAGATTGGAGGAAATGCCTGCGATATAGCGAATGGTTTTGATGGTGTTGAGCGCTGCGGCCTCTTCGGACTCGGCGAGTCTGCCCGCAGCATAAGGCGCAGAGGTCTCCGGTACAGTGAGATATGCTGTCTCATGGGTCTTGCCGGTGGACTTGCCGTCCGCGTCGAAATAGATATCGCCGGTCGGATGCGCCTGCATGAACTGGACGATCTCTTCCTTGCTCGGTGTGTTGACGTTGATTAGACTACTCCTGGTGCTGCTTGCGGCAGCGAAGGCAGGAAGCGGCGTGACTGCGGTCGTCACGAGCAGCGCGGCGCTCATGAGCAGGGCAGTGAGTGCGCGGCGCGGCTTGCGGCGCTGTATGTGCATGTGTGTGTTTGTGTTCATAAATAGTTTCCCCAAATGTTCCCCTATGGATGTTGATAGCATCTGTCTTGCATCAGCTCTGCTGTCGCCTGCGGCTCCGCCCTTAAAGTGCCACGCGCTAAAGCGCTGCACTTTTTGGCGTGAGACCTGCCTCGCTTCTGCCTTCGCCTTGCGGCTCGTCCCTTAAAGTGCCACGAGCTAAAGCGCTGCACTTTTTGGCGTGAGACCTGCCTCGCTTCTGTCATCGCCTTGCGGCTCGTCAATCAGCGGGCTAGGGCTGCAAATCAGCGGGCTAGGGCTGCAAATCAGCGGGCTAGGGCTGCAAATCGCAGTGCCAAGTACATTAGCCCGGACGCTGAGCGGCTCCGTCTTCGCCTTACGGCTCGCCGATCGCCTTCGCTCGGGCATCTGTCTTGCATCAGCTCTGCTGTCGCCTGCGGCTCTGCAAATCGCTGTACAAGAACATTATACCTTAAAATCGGCTTTTCGTAAAGTGCCTATCGGGGAAAGTGCGGGTTTTCGCGGCATCGGGGACGAAGCGGCGGGCGGGCGGAGACCGAAAGCTGTTTGGAAAGTGTTCAAAAATGCGCTGTTTGCTGCATAATCGCAAGAAAGCTTTGCAAAATACAGGGTTTTGTGATAAAATATTCACATGTTCGTTAACATATGTGAAAAAAACTGAAAAATATTCTGAAGATTTGAGTGATACAACAATTTTTCGGAAAGTGACACCCGATGTAAAACTTCACAGACGTTTAAGACGCATAATCAATGAGATAAAGGAGAACAAACATGGAAAATGGTCTTAACAAAAAGTACGGGTTGCTCACCGCGATCTGCATGGTAGTCGGTATTGTTGTCGGTTCCGGTGTTTTCTTCAAGGCGCAGACGATCCTGCAGAAAACAGAGGGCAATATGGTCATGGGTATCTGGGCGTGGCTGATCGGCGGTGCGATTATGCTCTGCTGCATCGCCGCCTTTTCGATCATGGCGACCAAGTATGAAAAGGTGAACGGCATCGTGGACTATGCCGAGGCGACGGTCGGCCGCAAATACGGTTACGTCGTCGGTTGGTTTTTGACAATGATCTATTATCCGACGCTGACCTCGGTGCTCGCCTGGCTGTCCGCGCGGTACACACTGGTATTTCTGACTTCGGCCTTTCCGGACAAAATCACGCTGGTGATCCCGGCAGCAGAGGGAGGCTGTGTGATCGGACCGGAGTGTATGGCGCTCTCAGTGTTCTTCCTCTGCGCGGCCTACGCGGTCAACGCGCTTTCTCCGAAGATCGCGGGACACTTCCAGGTGGCAACGACCATCATCAAGCTGATCCCGCTGCTTTTGATGGCAGTCGTGGGTATCATCGTCGGGCTTGTTTCCGATCAAGGTCTCCTTTTGGAAAACATGGCGAATCCTGGCGCAGAGACGACCGGAAATCCGCTGTTCGGCGCGATTGTCGCGACGGCTTTTGCTTATGAGGGCTGGATCATCGCGACCTCGATCAACGCCGAACTTAAGGACGCGAAACGGAATCTGCCGATCGCGCTGATCGTGGGCGGTATTATCATTGTTGCCATCTACCTGTTCTATTACATCGGCGTAGCCGGCGGCGCGACGGTGGAGGATCTGATGCATGACGGCGCGACGACAGCCTATCTGAACATTTTTGGCGGCGCGTTCGGAAATATCTTAAAT
Source organism: uncultured Eubacteriales bacterium (assembly GCA_900542245.1). Classification (GTDB taxonomy): domain Bacteria; phylum Bacillota; class Clostridia; order Peptostreptococcales; family Anaerovoracaceae; genus CAG-238. The sequence goes on along the minus strand of UQMQ01000007.1, from coordinate 18,980 downwards.
CTCTTTGTGGCGATTTCCTGTATGGGAACGCTGAACGGACTCATGCTCGGCTGCACGCGCGGGATCTACGCGGTGGCAACGCGCGGCGAGGGTCCGCATCCGGAAATGTTCCGTCAGGTTGATAAGGTGACGAACATGCCGAATAACGCGTCAATTCTGGGGCTGCTGCTCTGCGGCTTCTGGTTCCTGTTCTTTTACGGTTCCAATCTGGCGGCGTTCGGCTGGTTCGGGCTGTTCAGCTTTGATTCCTCGGAGCTGCCGATTGTCACGATTTACGCGCTTTACATCCCGATTTACCTGATGTTTATGAAAAAAGCGACCGACCTCAGCTTCACGCGGCGCTATCTGATTCCGGCGCTGGGACTGATCGGCAGCGTATTCATGGTCTGCGCGGCCATCTACGCGCATGGCATCCAGCCGTATCTGGCGGCGAAAGCAAGCGGCGGGTTCGCCTGTCCGATCGTATTCTATCTGATCTTCTTCGCGGTCGTTCTGGTATGGGGACTCGCGCATTATAAGAACCGGCAGGCAGACGCGAGAACGCCGCAAGCGAGCGCGAAGCCGGCGCCGGAGGCAGGACAAAAGTGCACATAACGAAATACAGATTTCTATGCGCACATGGCGATCCCCTATGAGCGCCACTTCGCAAGGTGCTTTTGTCGTGATTCCGGAAATATCGCATAGCGATAGTTCCTACAAAATAAAAAATTCGCGCGGAGGTGTTTTGAGATGAAAATCATTGATTTGACGCATACGATTTCTGAGGATATGCCGGTTTATCCCGGTACGGAGCCGCCGATGCTAAAGCCGGCTAACACATGCGAAAAGGATGGGTTTCGGGAAACGCTCCTTTCGCTGTATTCACATACAGGAACCCATGTGGACCCGCCCGCGCATCTGTTCGCGGATCGAACCACCCTCGACGCGCTGCCGATCGAGCAGTTCGCGGGGAAAGCGCTGGTGATTGACTGTACGCGTCTTGCCGAAGGCGAGGCGATTCGCAGGAACGAGCTGGAACAGGCAGGCATCGAAAAAGCAGAGACCGCGGATTTCCTGCTCTTTCATCTCGGCTGGGATAAGCGATGGGGAACTGACAGCTATTTTGGCGATTATCCCTGCATAGACGACGAGGTTTTGCGTTTCATTCTGAGCACAGGCAAAAAGGGCATCGGCTTTGATGTCATCGGTATGGACCCGATTTCCGACACAAATCTGCCACGCCACAAAAAGCTCTTTTACGAGCATGATGTGATCAACATTGAAAATCTCTGCAATCTGGACAAATGCGGCAATGATTTGTTCTGGTTTTTCGCGCTGCCGCTCAAGTGGAAAAATGCCGACGGCGCGCCGCTCAGAGCCATCGCGTTTTGGGTATGAGTTTCGTGTTTCACTGATCAGACGAAATCAAGAAAGCCCCTTGACAAGCGCGAGGGGCTTTGTCATACTGAAAACAGAAGCGCACAAATGCGCAGTCGGCAGCGTGACGCATAAGCATGCAGGGGAAAGGTCGGATGCGCCGGACGCGTGTAAGACGGACGCAGTGACCGCTGCAAGAAAGCCCGCAAGATAGCTGTGGTTTGGGTGTCTGCGGCAGGAAAAGGGGAACAGGAGATTTTATGGAAGCTTTTTTGGAAAATATGAATTTTCAGATGGTCTATACGGGGCTGGCACGCTGGGCGCTGGTGGCGCTGGCGGTCTATATTCTGGCGCGCTGCGTAGTCTCATTGATCCGGGCGCACAGTCCGGCGGAGGTCTGGGCGTATCTGCATATCAGCCGCTACGGGCTGGATCCGGACGGTGATGTGGAGCTGCTCGACGAGCGCAGTGAGCCGATCACGCATTGGGAAAATGTCATCGGGCGCGCGGCAAGCTGCGATATTCAGGTCGCGGATGAGGCGATTTCGCGCAATCATGGCGTGCTGATGCGTTCCAGCGGCGGTACGTGGACCTATCGGGATCTGAGCTCGAAGAACGGCAGCTATCTGGATGAGGTCAAGGTCAGTAAGGCGGGCGAGATGGGACCGCCGATCACGATGGCATATGGCGATGTCCTGCGGACCGGCATGACAGAGTTCACGCTGCTGCCGATCAGTCTGGAGGAGCAGAACAACAATCTGGCGATGCGAAAATCGGACACGCAGATGATGTCGATCGGACCGACGATGGCTGCACTCACGCTGTTTCAGATTTTGACGATGCTGCAGCTCTGGCTGGCGCTGGGAAGTGATTATCTGGAACATATCTTCATCGGTTTTGGCGGACTGATGCTGCTGATGTGGGGCTATGTGGCAATCGTGCGGGCGACCGGACGAGAGGGGTTCGAGATGGAAGCCATCGCGTTTTTCCTTTCGACGCTGGATCTGGCGGTGGTGGCGAGCTCTGCGCCGGACAAGCTGTACAAGCAGTTTTTTGCGGTAGCGATCGGGGTCGCTGTGCTGCTGGCGATGTGCATGGTGCTGCGTAATCTGGAATCCTCCAAAGGTCTGCGCTGGCTGCTGCTGGGTGGTGCGGCGGTGCTTTTGATCGCAAATCTGGCGCTGGGCACATTCGGCTACGGTGCGAAAAACTGGCTGGCAATCGGGCCGGTCAGCTTCCAGCCATCGGAGCTGGTCAAGGTGGCGTTCATCTGGATCGGGGCAGCGTCACTGGACGAATTATTTGAAAAAAAGAATCTTTGGATTTTCATGGGGTTTGCAGCGTTCTGCTTTGGCTGTCTGGGACTGATGGGCGACTTCGGAACGGCGGCGATCTTCTTCGTGACCTTTTTGGTGATTTCTTTCCTGCGCAGCGGCGAGTTCTCGAAGCTGCTGCTGATGGTCGGTGCGGCTGCCGCAGGCGGCTTTATGATCCTGCGCTTTAAGCCTTATGTCGCCAAACGATTTGCGACCTGGGGGCATATCTGGGACGCGGGCGTGGCGGATGCCGCCGGTTATCAGCAGACCCGCACGCTCAGCGCGTCGGCAAGCGGCGGACTGGCCGGTGTCGGCGCGGGTAAGGGCTGGCTGGTGCATCTGCCTGCAGCGGATACCGACATGGTCTTCGGTGTTTTGATTGAGGAGTGGGGCTTGATCATCGCGGTACTGGCGGTGCTGTCAATCGTGACGCTCTCAGTGTTTGCGGTGCGCTCGATCATGGAGGGACGTTCCACCTATTACACGATCGCGGCCTGCGGGGCGATGAGCATGTTCGTGTTCCAGACGATATTGAATATCTTTGGGTGTACGGATCTTTTTCCGTTTACCGGGGTCACGTTTCCGTTTGTTTCGAACGGCGGCACGAGCATGATCGTGTCGTGGGCGCTGCTGGCATTCTTGAAGTCGGCGGATACCCGGCAAAAAGCCAGTCTGGCGGTGAAGGGAGGCGCAAGGTCATGAAAAAATTAGAAAAGCGGGCGTTCCTTTGTCTCTTGATGGCGGCGGTGCTGCTGGCAGGGCTGGTGTTCTTCGTGGTGCGGCTGGAACTGAACGGCGCGAAGTGGTCCGCGTTCTACGCGAACCGGCATGTATATACGAACGGGGCGCTGCGCGTGGGCAGTGTTTCGGACCGCAATGGCAAGCTGCTGCTGCAAAATGACAAGGACGGCGCGCATTACAGCGATGACAGCAGCATACGCCGGGCGACCTATCATGTGGTCGGTGATCTGGGCGGCAATGTGGCGACGGCGGCGAATACCGCGTTTCGCAGCAAGCTGATCGGTTATGATCCCATTTTGGGAACGACGGGAATTTTTCGTAATACTGGGAAGGACTTGGTGCTGACGATCGATGCGGATATCAACGTGGCTGCGCAGCAAGCGCTCGCAGGCAGGAATGGAACGATCTGCGTCTATAACTGGCGGACGGGCGAGATTTTGGCGATGGTGAGCGGGCCGTCCGCAGACCCGGCGGTCAAAACGGATGGAAGCGGCAGCAATCTGCCGAGCGGCACGTATCTGAACAAGGCACTTTCGGCAGTCTATACGCCGGGATCGGTATTTAAGCTGGTGACGACGGCGGCCGCAATCGAACAGCTGGAGGATCTGAACAGCTGGACCTTTACCTGCACCGGCAGCTATGAGATCGACGGAGAGAAGGTCACCTGTCCGTACGCGCACGGCAAGGTGGATTTTTACGGTGCGCTTGCCAAGTCCTGCAACGGCGCATATGCGTCGCTGGCAGTGAAGCTGGGCGGTGCGGTATTGCAGGAATATACAGAGAAAGCCGGGTTGACTGACGCCTATGAGGTCGATGGTATCCGCACGGCAGCAGGCAGCTTCAATTTTGACAGCGCGGAGCTGAACATCGGCTGGGCGGGCATCGGACAGTTTGAGGATCAGGTGAATCCGCTGGCGATGATGGTCTACGCAGGCGCGATCGCGGGAGAGGGCAAGGCAGCCAAGCCGGTACTGCTGCGCGGCAATGCATTGCTTGCAAAAGGAGAAGCGCTGCTCGACAAGGACGGCGGGCGTGCGCGCGCCGGAAAGGTCAAGCTGCTGGAGGCTGGCACAGCGCGCCAGATCAGCGATATGATGCGCAACAATGTCAAGGCAAACTACGGCGATGGCAATTATCCGGGGCTTTCCCTGCACGCCAAGACCGGAACCGCGGAGGTTGGCAGAGGCAAGAGCCCGCACAGCTGGTTTGTCGGCTTCAGTGGGGATTACGCCTTCGCCGTCTGCCTCGAAAACAGCGGTTACGGCGCGACAGCCGCAGGGCCAGCCGCGAATCAGGTGCTGCAGGCGATGAAAAAGGCGGGGTATTTGGGCAAGGTGTAGAGATGCTACAGATTAGACCGATCACTGATTTGAGAAAAACGACAGAAATATCAGAATTGTGCCATACAAAGAAGGAACCGATATTTATTACGAAAAACGGATATGGCGATTTAGTGGTTCTGCGTGTTGAAACTTACGAGGAAATGTTGGAAACTGCAGCTATGGACACAGCAATCAGCGAGGCAGAAAAAGAATTTGCAGCAGAAGGCACGTTGTTGGATGCGAGAGAAACGCTGTCTGCTTTACGGAGGTAAAGCTCTTAGATGATTTGTGCATAGCAAAATACAAATCATAACAAAGCTGCCGCTTTGATCGATGTCTGACTTGGACACCATCATACGGCAGCTTTGTTGATCGTTATTTCTGCAGCGCAGCCTCTGCAAGGGCTTCGAGCTGCTCACAGTTTTGGAAGGCGGCAGTGAGGTCATTGCCGCAGGCGATCATTCCATGACCCGCCATGATCGCACCGTAGTTGTCACCGACGGCAGCTGCGGTGTTTTTTGTGAGGGCTTTGCTGCCGGGCGGTGCGTAAGGCGCGAGTTTGATTGGGCTTTGAAACGCAGTCTGCCGATCTGTCGGGATCGGCAGGTCGCGGCGCGCGGCGGCGTAGACGCAGCAGTATTTGGCGTGCGTGTGGATGATACCGCCGATGTCCGGTCGGTTTTGGTAGATCGCCGCGTGCAGACTTTTTTCGGATGTCGGCTTTAGGTCGCCCTCATATGCCAACGTCCGCATATTGACTTTGACCATATCCGCCGGGGTCAGGCGGGCGTAGTCTAATCCGGACGGCGTCACCAGCATATAGGTGTCGTCGAGGCGCACCGAAAGATTCCCCCAGGTACCTTGTACCAGACCGGAGGTGACGAGCTGCTTGCCGTAGTCCACGAGCTGTGCACGCAGGACAGCTTCGCGGTCTTGCGGAGCTGCTTGTGTTTCGGACGGTGTGATTTTGATTACCTGTGCCTCGCATGCGGCAGCTTCGGCGGCTCTGGCGCTTGCCTCGGATTTGGAATATTTCTTCATATAGATGCTGCGCATACGTAGGCATTCCCAAGGGGAAATGCGCTGTGCCTTGCCGATTTTTTCAGCAAGCAGGGCAACCTCAGCGGATTTTTCCAGAACCGTCATGGCGACGATCGCCTCATACGGTGTACGACCGACAGTCAGGGTGTAACCGAGGTAAGCGCCGTTTGGTGCGCGTCCGATGACCATGAAGCAGCCTGCATTGGTGCGCATGACGCGGGAAAGCTGCGGGACTGCTTTTTGGAAGCCCTTGCGTGCATCGATGACCGCTGCGCGCGTACCGATGATCTGCGCCATATCGTCCAGAGCCGGAAAGAGCGCCTCGCCGCGTCGCAGCCACTCCTGGCAGGCAGGTGTTTGTGAAATCACGATGGCGCGGATACCCTGCCGGCCTTTTGGCAGAACCGAAAGCGGCAGCTTTTCAACCTCCGCCTCGCCAAGGTTTGCCAGATCAGCACCCTTGACCGTACCGAAAACGCCTTCGTCCGTTTCGACGATCAGACGCGCCGCAGGACCGATAGGATAGACCTGCGCTGCCAGCATGGCAGCGTATTTTTTGATGTATGCGTAAATCGAATTCATGTTGTTACCTCGTTTTTATGTGATAGTTCAATTATGAGGGGGAAAACGTGATTTGTCAATGGGGTTGGAGATACAGAAGCGGTTTATCTCTGTGCAGGCATAAAACAGGCGGCAGTCCGCATACATATATAGGAGAAAGAAACAAGGGGGACAGGCAATGCGGAGAGGTTTCAGGGCGGAGTGGAAAGCGGAGATACGAGGCGTGCTCAAGGGGCTGGCGGCGGTTTGGGCAGGGCTGGCAGTGTTTATCCTGCTGGTGCCGCTGCTGGTGGTCTGGGGGAGCGGCGGGTTTGATGCGGGTGGGACCGGAGACGGGCAGCATGCCGGAGACGCGGCAGGCGGCGGTGGGCAAGGCGCGGCGCAGACCGCGCAGGTCAGAGCGGCGGATCGGATCAAAACACCGCGGACGATCAAGGTCTGGCGGGAGGAGCTGGGTAAGGCGGTGAAGGTCGATTTCGAGGAATACGTCGCCTGCGTGACCGCAAGCGAAATGCCAAATACCTTTGAGACAGAGGCGCTCAAGGCACAGTCGGTGGCGGCGCGGACCTTTGCGATGGCGAAGCTTCAAAAGTACGAAACCAAAAAGCCGAAGCATCACCCGAAGGCGCCGATCTGCGACACGACGCATTGTCAGGTCTACAAGACGGAAAAGGAACTGGTCGCCTGCCACCCGGACGGCTGGGGAGACAGCGAAAACGGCTGGCCGAAGGTGCGGGCGGCGTGCAAGAGCACCGAAGGGCAGCTGCTGTATTACGACGGCAAGCTGGTGATGCAGCCGTTGTTCTTCTCGTCGAGCGGCGGGCAGACGGAGAACTCCGAGGATGTATTTGTCAGCGCGGTGCCGTATCTGGTCAGTGTCTCCAGCCCTTATGAGGAAAACGCGACGCACCGCAACGAACAGAAGACCTTCACGCTCGCGGAGATGCAGAAGAAGCTGCAAAAAAGCTTTCCCGAGAAAGACTTCGGCAGGCTGACACAGAGCAACGTCAAGATCCTTTCGCGAACCGCAGGCGGACGTGTGGAACGCATGCAGGTCGGGGAAGAAAAGCTGAAGGGCACGCAGGTGCGCAGTGCGCTCGGTCTCAGCTCGGCGCTGTTCTCGATCAGTTTTGACGGGGCAAATATCGTGTTTACTTCCAGCGGCTCCGGGCATGGGGTCGGCATGAGCCAGTACGGTGCAAACGGCATGGCCAAAGAGGGCAATACTTACCGCGAGATTTTGCAGCATTACTACGCCGGAACTGCGGTCGGATGAGGGACTTGCGCACGGCTTTATGGTGATTGTGTGAATTTTTGCGGATTTGACAAATTTCGACCTTCGCGAAGCCTTTTCTAGGCGGAAATGACTTGCTTTTCGCGGGTTGATTATACTATAATAGAACGCAAGGAGAAACAAAACACTGCATGGAGAAAGGGAGAAGCATGGCAGATTTGAAATATTTGAACCGTTTGGCAAAGGATTATCCGAACATTATGGCGGCTTCGGCGGAGATCATCAATCTCAAGGCGATTTTGGCGCTGCCGAAGGGGACGGAGTATTTCCTAAGCGATCTGCACGGCGAGCACGAGGCATTTATCCATATGCTTAAGAGCGCGTCCGGTACAATCAAGGCGAAGATCGATGAGCATTACGGCAGCGTGCTTTCGGAGAAGGATCGCGATGACCTGGCGGCGCTGATTTACAACGCGGAGGCAGAGCTGGCGCGGCGCAAAAAATCAGAGAGAAATTACGATGATTGGTGCGCGACTGCGATCTATCGCTTGATTACGATCTGTAGATCGGTATCGACAAAATATACGCGTTCCCGCGTGCGCGGACGCTTGCCGAAATACATGGATTACAGCATCGACGAGCTGCTGCACGCAGACGATGAGGAAAACAAGATGCACTACTACAACCAGATCATCAATTCGATCGTGGAATGCGGTGTTGCTGAGGCATATATTATCCAATTGACGGAGACGATCAGCCGTCTTGCTGTCGACAAATTACATATCATCGGCGATATTTTTGACAGAGGTGCGCACCCGGACGAGATCATGGATTTCCTGATGGACTTTCACGATGTGGATTTTCAGTGGGGCAACCACGACATCGTGTGGATGGGCGCGGCGACCGGAAACTGGGCCTGCATCACCAATCTGCTGCGCATGAATATCAGCTACAACAACTTCGACATGCTGGAGGTCGGCTACGGCATCAATCTGCGGCCGCTGGCGTCGTTCGCCGAAAAGGTTTACGGCGATGATCCGTGCGAGTTTTTCAAACCGCATATTTTAGATAAAAACAAGTACGACCCGGTCGATGAGGAGCTGGCGGCGAAGATGCATAAGGCGATCGCGATCTGCCAGTTCAAGGTCGAGGGACAGCGCATCCTGGCGCACCCGGAATACAAGCTCGACAAGCGTTTGCTGCTGGATAAGATCGACCTTGCGGCGGGCACTGTCGAGATCGAAGGTAAGGTCTGGCCGCTGCGGGACAAGAATTTCCCGACGCTCGACCCGGCACACCCATATGATCTGACTGCGGAGGAGGGCGAGCTGCTCAACGCGCTGGAGGCGTCTTTCCTGAATTCCGAAAAGCTGCAGCGGCACATTCGGTTCCTCTTCAGCCACGGCGCACTGTATACCAGAGTCAACGGCAATCTGCTCTATCACGGCTGCATTCCGACCGACGAAAACGGCGCGTTTGAAGAGGTGGAGCTGAACGGCGTCAAGCACAAGGGCAAGGCGCTGATGGATTATCTGGATGATCAGGTGCGCAAGGCATATTATGCCCCGCGCAAATCCGAGGAGACCGGACGTTACGGCGACATCATGTGGTATCTGTGGCTGGGCGGCAATTCTCCGCTCTTCGGCAAGGAAAAGATGACGACCTTCGAGCGGCTGTTCATCACGGACAAGGCAACGCACAAGGAGCCGACGCGCCCGTATTACAAGCTGATCAAGGAGCGCGCATACTGCGAAAAGATCCTGGAAGAATTCGGACTTGACCCGCACAGAGGCAAGATCCTGAACGGGCATGTGCCGGTGAAGATCAAGGACGGCGAGTCCCCGATCAAGGGCGGCGGCATTCTGTACGTCATTGACGGCGGTATATCCAAGGCCTATCAGAAGCAGACAGGCATCGCGGGCTATACCTTTATTTTTAATTCGCGCTTCATGGCGCTGGCGGAGCACAAACCCTACAGCCCGCTACAGCCGGACGGCACGCAGGTGTTCCACTCACCGGTACAGAAAACAGTGGAGATTATCCCAGAGCGCCTTTTGATCATGGATACCGACCAGGGCGCGGTGCTGGCAGAAAAAGTAGACGATTTGACAGACTTAGTTGAGGCATTTAAGGAAGGTCTGATAAAAGAAGTGTATTAATGTAAGAGTCTCGCGTGCGCGGCAGCGCATGCGGGCGCTGCAATACCTTCGGGAGTCTGTGCAAATGTGAGGCATCGGACTGCCCGGGGGTATTTTGCTTTGGACGTTTTGCATGGGTTGGAAAAAAACGTCAGCAAAGTACGGTGCGCGAAAACAGACGAAACACAGAGGTGACAGATATGATCAATCCAAATATGACAGCATTAGGTAAGAGCAGCTCCGCGATCCGCGCGCTGGCAGCGTACGGCGCGAGGCGCAAGCAGGAGATCGGCGCGGAGCGGGTGTGTGACTACAGTCTCGGCAATCCCAATGTACCATGCCCGCAGGTGATTACGGACTGCATGCTCCGCCTGGTGGGGGAGGAGACGCCAGCCGCGCTGCATGCGTATACGGCTTCTGCGGGCAGCATGGAAGCGCGGGCGGCAGTCGCGGGGTATGTGAACCGCACCTATGGGCTTGCGGCGGAGGCGGGGGATGTGTATATGACCGCCGGAGCCGCGGCATCACTGACGATTACCCTGCGGGCGGTGAGCGCCGCGGGGGAAGAGGTGATCGTGTTTACGCCGTACTTCCCGGAATACAAGGTGTTCATTGAGAATGGCGGCGCGGCGGTACGCGAGGTGCCGGTGCGTGCAGATGATTTTCAAATCGATTTTGCGGCGCTGGAGGCGGCTTTCTCCGAAAAGACGGCGGCGCTGATCGTAAACTCCCCGAACAATCCGACGGGCGCGATCCTCAGCGCAGAGACACTGGCGGCCCTGGGAGATTTTCTGCGGGGAAAGGAAGCACTTTACGGCAAAGAAATTTATCTGATCTCGGACGAGCCTTATCGTGAGATCGTCTACGATGGATGCAGGGCGGCGTTTCCGGCGGACTATTACGACGATACGATCATCTGCTATTCCTACAGCAAGTCGCTGTCGCTGCCGGGCGAGCGGATCGGCTACATTCTCGTTTCGCCGCGGGCGGGCAGTCGTGCAGATCTGTTTGCGGCGATCTGCGGGGCAGGACGGAGTCTCGGCTATGTCTGCGCACCGAGTCTTTTGCAGCGCGTGGTGGCGGAGAATCAGGGCGTGTGTGCGAATTTTGACGTTTACAAGGAAAACCGCAGTCTGCTGCTTGCGAATCTGCAAGCGTTCGGCTATTCGTTCATTCCGCCGGAGGGTGCTTTTTACCTGTTCCTTGCGGCACCGGACGGAGACGGAAATGCGTTTTCGGAGGCGGCAAAAAAATATGAGCTGCTGCTGACGCCCTCGGACAGCTTCGGCATGCCGGGCTATGTGCGGCTTTCGTACTGCATCAGCACCGAGGAGGTCTTGCGCTCGCTGCCGGCATTTCGGGCGCTGGCTGCGGATTATGGGATTTTGCCGGAGCAGCAATCGCACAGCAAGCAGAGCAAATAAAGGCGCAGCGAGTCTGCAGCAGTAGGAGAATATAGAAATGGAAGATTTGAAAAAGATCCGAGAAAAGATCACAGACATTGACAACCGGATGGCAGGGCTGTTCGAAGCGCGGATGCAGCAGGTCGCCAAGGTTGCGGAATATAAGCGGCAGAACGGGCTGCCGATCTACGATCCCAAGCGCGAGGCCGAGGTCATCGCTAAGGGAGAGGCGCGGGTCGAGAACCCGGAGATCAAGCCGTATTACGGGCAGTTTCTGCAGGATATGATGGCGGTATCGCGGCGGTATCAGGCGCGACTTCTGGAGGGGCTGCGGGTCGCGTACTGCGGGACCGAGGGCGCGTTTGCACATATTGCGGCAAGCCACATCTTCCCGATGGGGCAGAAGATCGCTTACAGCGGATTCCCGAAGGCTTATGAGGCGGTGGTCAGCGGCGCGTGCGACTGTGCGGTGCTGCCGGTCGAGAACAGCTTTGCAGGCGATGTGGACCAGGTTAACGATTTGATGTTTACAGGGCCGCTGCATATCAACGGCATGTATGATCTGGCTGTGACGCATGACCTCTTGACGGTGCCGGGCGCGACGCTCGACGATATCCGGACGGTCGTCAGTCACCCGCAGGCTTTGTCGCAGTGTGCGAAGTTTATCCGCGAACACGATTTTGCAGAGGTGGAATACTCCAATACGGCGCTGGCTGCGGCTTATGTCCGCGAGCAGAATGATAAGAGCATCGCGGCGATCGGCAGCGCAGAGTCCGCGAAAATGGCAGGGCTGTCGGTACTGGCGGCAGGCATCAACGATGATCGTTCGAATACGACGCGGTTTGCGGTCTTTTCGGCAGCGGACAGCCGGACCTCCGGCAATAATGGCAATACGTTCTTTTCACTGGTGTTTACGGCACGCAACGAGGCCGGGGCACTGGCGGAGGCACTGCATATCATCGGACGGCATGGGTTCAACATGCGGACGCTGCGTTCGCGCCCGATGAAAGATCTTTTGTGGCAGTATTATTTCTATGTGGAGGCTGCCGGAGATATTTACAGCCCGAACGGACAAGCCTGTGTGGAAGAGATGAAAAGCTGCTGCGACAAGATTAAGATCGTCGGTGCATATAATGCGCTGCGTGCGCAGGCGGCGCCGGAGCCTACGGATGAAGCTGCGGAAGCGGCAGGGATGGCTGCGGCTTCGGAAGCTGCGGGTGCGGACAATGCGGATGCGGCAAAGGAACAGGAGACAAAAAGACAGGAGGCAAGGCTATGAAGCTCGACGTGAAGCTGGGGCGTGACAGCTATCCGATTCTGATTGCGCGGGGCATGCTCGCGGAGGCAGGTCAGCATTTGGCGCTGGCGCGCCGAGTGCTGGTGGTGACCGATGACGGCGTGCCGACGCAGTACGCCCGGCAGGTGCTGGACGCCTGCGAAGCCGCACACGGTGTCGGCGTGCTTGTTACCCTGCCGCAGGGCGAGGCGAGTAAGACACTTGCCAATTTTGAGATGCTCTGCCGCGTGATGCTGGAGAACGGGTTTACGCGCAAGGACTGCGTGGCGGCGGTCGGCGGCGGGGTCGTCGGTGATCTGGCGGGGTTTGCGGCAGCCTGCTATATGCGGGGCATCGACTTCTATAATATACCGACGACGCTGCTTTCGCAGGTGGATTCGTCGGTCGGCGGCAAGACGGCGGTCGATCTCGGCGGCATCAAGAATATCGTCGGGGCGTTTCACCAGCCGCGGGCGGTGCTGATCGATCCGGAGGTGCTAAAAACGCTGGATGCGCGGCAGTTTGCCTGCGGCGCGGCGGAGATCATCAAAATGGCGGCGACCTTTGACGAAGCATTTTTTGCGCGTATCGAGGCAAGCGGGATCCGCGGGTCCGAGGCGCAGCTCGAAGAGATCATCGCAAATGCACTGCGCATCAAGGCGCATGTGGTAGAGGCGGACGAAAAGGAGCAGGGTCTGCGCAAGGCGCTGAATTTCGGGCACACGCTCGGACATGGCATGGAAAGCGTCTCCGGCAATCTGCTGCATGGGGAGTGCGTGGCGCTGGGCATGCTGCCGATGACGGAACCCGCACTGCGGGACAGACTGCGGCAGGTGCTGCAGCGGGAAGGTTTACCGACCGCCTGCAGGGAGGATGCCGCTGCTGTCTGCAGGGCCGCCATGCACGATAAGAAGGCGGACGGCGGCGCAGTGACGACGATTCGGGTGCGCCGCATCGGGTCGTTCTATACAGAGCCTGCTGACGAAGCGAGATTAAAACAGGATTACGAGGAGGTTTTCGGATGAAAAATACCTTTGGCAATACGATTAGCCTCACCTTATTTGGGGAGAGCCACGGACCGGCGATCGGCGCGGTGCTGGATGGCCTGCCGCCGGGGCTGGTGATCGATGAAAAATATATCGGCAATAAATTGCGGCAGCGGCGGGCGCAGGGCAAGATCTCGACGGCGCGTCAGGAGGAGGATCGCGTGGAATTTGTCAGCGGCGTCTTTGAGGGACGCACGACCGGTACGCCGCTCTGTCTCCTGATCCGCAATGAAAAGGCACACAGCGCGGATTACGGCGACGGGCGCAAGAGCCGTCCGGCACGCCCGTCGCACGCGGATTATACGGGCTTCTGCAAGTACGAGGGCTATGAGGACTATCGCGGCGGCGGTCATTTTTCGGGGCGTATCACCGCGCCGCTGGTGGCAGCGGGTGCGATTCTGGCACAAGCCCTGGAGGGACGCGGCATTTATATCGGCACGCATATTCTGCGCGCGGCAGGCGTGGACGACCGCAGATTTGCGGACTATGCGAAGGAATTTACTTATCTGGACAGCGCAGAGTTTCCGGTGCTGGACGCGGAAGCCGGCGCACTGATCCGCGGAGAAATCCTCAAGGCAGCGGCAGACGGCGACAGCATCGGCGGCATTTTGGAAACGGCGGTGACCGGGCTTCCGGCAGGGGTCGGGGAGCCTTGGTTTGATACGCTGGAGGGCATGCTTGCGCATGCGGTCTTTGCAATCCCGGCAGTCAAGGGAATCCAGTTCGGCGGCGGCTTCGCGCTGGCAGATCTGCGCGGCTCACAGGCCAACGATGCCTTTTATATGGACGCAGAGGGCGTGAAGACCAGAACAAACTACAGCGGCGGTATCCAGGGCGGTATTTCTAACGGTATGCCGATCGTCTTTGAGACGGTGGTCAAGCCGACCGCTTCGATCTTCAAAAAGCAGGAGACGATCGATCTGCTGCGCATGGAAAACACGACCTTCGAGCTGCAGGGTCGCCACGACCCGGCGATTTTTCACCGGGCAAGGCCTGTGGTGGACGCTGTGACAGCCATCGTGCTGGCGGATCTTTTGACGGCGCGTTTCGGTACGGATTACCTGCGGGCAGCGGACGGCGGTGCGCATGCAGCGGCAGGAGACAGCGCAAGCCGGGAACATAGCGGGAAAGCAGGCGAGGCGTTATGAAGATTTTAGTCATCAACGGACCGAATTTGAATCTTTTGGGACTGCGGGAGCCTACGCATTACGGGACGGAAAATTACGCGCAGCTTGTCGAAAAGCTTCATGCGCACTGCGAGAAGAAGCAGATCGAGGTCACCTGTTATCAGTCCAATCATGAGGGCGCGCTGGTCGACCGCATACAGGAGGCTTATTTTGAGGGGATGGATGGGATCGTCATCAATCCGGGCGCTTATACGCACACCAGCATTGCGATCCTCGATGCGGTCAAGGCGGTGCAGATTCCGACGGCAGAGGTGCATATCTCCAATGTGAAGGAGCGCGAGGATTTCCGTCAGGTCAGCTATATCCGGCAGGCCTGCTGTTTCACCGTCATGGGACATGGCACCGACGGTTATCTGGAGGCGATTGACTATCTGGCGCAAAACGGAGGCAAGGCATGAAGATACAGATCAATCCGGGGACGGCGCGCGGCAGAGTCACCGCGCCGCCGTCCAAGAGTATGGCGCACCGCATGATGATCTGTGCGGGGCTTGCGGCTGGTACGTCCGTCCTGCAGGGAATCTCGGATTCGCAGGACATGCAGGCGACGCTGGACTGCCTGGCAGCGCTTGGCGCGCAGTGGCAGAAGGACGGCGAGACGGTGACGATCACCGGGATCGGCAGTGCGCGGACAGCGGACAATGCATCAGCATGTGACGATATTTGCATGGGCAGCGCAGTGGGGGCGGCTGTGCATGATGATGCGGGGGCTGCAGGCACGCAGACCGGGGAACCGGCTTTGCGCTGCCGCGAGAGCGGCAGTACGCTGCGCTTCTTTATCCCGATCTGCCTGCAGACCGGGCGGCGCACCCAGATGGTCGGTGCACCGCGGCTCATGGAGCGGCCGCTGCAGGTTTACGCGCAGCTTTGCAGGGAGCGCGGTCTGCTTTTTGCACAGGAGGGGCAGGCTTTGACCGTACAGGGTCCGCTGCCTGCCGGAAGCTACCGGCTGCGCGGCGATATTTCCAGCCAGTTCATCAGCGGTCTGCTCTTTGCACTGCCGCTATGCGAGGGGGACAGTACGGTGACGATCCTGCCGCCGATCGAAAGCCGCCCTTATATCGATATGACGCTGGCGGCACTCAAAACGTTCGGCGTGCGCGCCGCGTGGCAGGATGCGCAGACGCTGTATATTCCGGGCGGACAGCAGTATCATGCCTGTGATGCACAAGTGGAGGGGGATTTTTCCAATGCGGCTTTTTTCGGCATTCTGGATGCAATCCGACCCGAAAACCAGGTGCAGATCGACGGCTTGCCGCCTGCCGCGGACAGTCTGCAGGCGGATCGCGTCTATCCGGCGCTGCTGGCGCGGCTCGATACGCCAGCGCCTTGTATCGACCTGACGGACTGCCCGGATCTTGGACCGATCCTGTTTGCTGCGGCGGCAGCCAAGCATGGCGGCAGGTTTGTCGGTACCAAACGACTCAAAATCAAGGAAAGTGACCGCGGTGCGGCGATGGCAGCGGAATTGCGCAAATGCGGCGTTTCTGTGACCGTCGGGGAGGACGAGATTCTGGTAGAACCATCGGCATCCGGACTTCAAGCGCCGACTGTGCCGCTCAGCGGACACAATGACCACCGCATCGTCATGTCGGCGGCAGTGCTGCTGACGCTGACCGGCGGCGTCATCGAGGGCGCGGAGGCAGTGAGCAAGAGCTTTCCGGACTTTTTTGATAAATTACAAGCTTTAGGAATTGAGGTAAAGAACATTGAAAATTGATAAAGATACCAACGTATTGATCGTGGGACTCGGCATGATCGGCGGCAGCTACGCCAAGGGTCTTGCCAAGCAGGGCATTCTCGCCAATGCGATCGATATCGACGAGGACACCATTCGCTATGCGAACGAGCATCATATCATCAATCAGGGCAGTACGACTGCGGATTCTAAGATGATCGGCGCGGCAGACGTGATCATCTCCGGTCTGTATCCATCGACGTTCCTGCAGTGGATGCGTGAAAAACAGTGGTTTTTTAAAAGCGGTGCGATCATCACCGACGTGACAGGCGTGAAAAGCTGCATCGTGCGCCAAATCCAGGATTTCCTGCGTGAGGACTGCGAGTTCATCGCCGCGCACCCGATGGCGGGCTGTGAGCGTCTGGGCATTGCGCATAGTGACGAGACGATTTTTTATCAGGCGAACTACGTCATGGTGCCGACCGAAAAGAACACCGAAAACGCCAAGGAGCTGTGCAGACAGATCGGCGACTTGCTCGGCTTTTCTAGGATTTCCGAGGTATCACCGGAGGAGCACGACGAGCTGATCGGTTTCGTTTCGCAGCTGACGCACTGCATCGCGATGTGCCTGATGACTTGCAATCACAACGAAAAGCTGGAGGATTACACCGGTGACTCGTTCCGCGATCTGACGCGTATCGCGCGTATCGACGATCGTATGTGGAGTGAGCTGTTCCTGCTTAACAAGGACGCGCTGCTGCATCAGATGAAGCTGTTTACGATCGAGGTCGCGAAGCTGGAGCGTATGCTCATGGAGGGCGACGCGGAGGGTATTCGTGAGATGATGCGCAAGTCGACGGCAAGAAGAAAGCTGTTCGATAAGGAAAAGCCGGAGTCCGCAGGGGAAGCATCGGACGCAGCGGAAGCGCCGCATACCGAGGAAGCACAGACTGCCGATGCGGAAAAGGTGCAGAAGTAAAGGAAGAAGTTTGGAGGAAACGATATGAATATGGAATTCAGGCGCAAGCTGCCGATCCCGAAGGAGATCAAGGAGATGTATCCGATCAACGAGGCGTTTGCGCGTCTCAGAGAGCAAAAAGATAAGGAAGTCAAGGATATTCTGAGCGGACAGGACGACCGTCTGCTGCTTCTGGTGGGACCTTGCTCCGCGGACAATGAGACTGCGGTGCTGGACTATCTGACGCGTCTGCGCAAGACGGCGGACGAGGTGGCAGAGCGTATCCTGATCGTGCCGCGTGTATACACCAGCAAGCCGCGTACGACGGGCATCGGCTACAAGGGCATGCTGCACCAGCCGGATCCGGAGGGCAATGAGGATATGCTGAAGGGCATCATCGCGATCCGCGAGACCTATATCCGCGCGATGGAGGAAACCGGATTTTTCTGTGCGGACGAGCTGCTGTATCCGGAAAATCACCGGTATCTCTCGGATTTGCTGCTCTATGTGGCGATCGGCGCACGTTCGGTCGAGAATCAGGGACATCGTCTGACGGCCAGCGGGCTGGATGTCGCGGTGGGCATGAAAAACCCGACCAGCGGCGATTTTTCTGTCATGATGAATTCGATTACGGCGGCACAGAGCTCGCATATGTTCATCTATCGTAACTGGGAGGTCGTCAGCAAGGGCAATCCGTATGCGCACGCGATCCTCAGGGGCTATATGAACAAGAAGGGGCAGTCGCTGCCGAACTATCACTATGAGGATCTCAAGCTGGTCTGCGACATGTACCACAAGGCAGAGCTTCAAAATCCGGCGATCATCGTGGACGTCAATCATGCGAACTCCGGCAAGAAGTTCCTCGAGCAGATCCGCATTTCCAAGGAGGTGCTGCAGTCTCGTACATTCAGTGAGGACGTGCACGATATGGTCAAGGGTCTGATGATCGAGAGCTATCTCGAGGACGGCAGCCAGCCGGTCAACGGCACCGTTTACGGACAGTCCATTACCGACCCGTGTCTCGGCTGGGATAAGACAGAGCGCTTGATTCACGAGCTGGCAGAGATGGTGTAGTCCCCTGTCCGCCTACAAGCTGTGAAAATCGAGAATCTCGAAAAAGGATGCAAAAAATTTTCAAATATCTTGAATTTTGTCTTTACAAATCGCTCGGACTTGTATATAATAATAGAGTACGAAATCGAGCGATTTCTGTATGCGCCATTAGCTCAATTGGATAGAGTCGCGCACTACGAATGCGAAGGTTGGGGGTTCGAGTCCCTCATGGCGCACCAATATACCCTTGGAATTTCAATGATTCCAAGGGTTTTTCTTTTGCTGATTTTGACCTCGCAAAACTGGCAATGGTTGTACGATTTTTCCCAAGTGTTTGCGCAATCGCAGCGAAAGAAGTATTCAGAGTGAATGCTTTTTGAATTTGAAGTCTTTCGTCATAGGTGAGATGTTTCATTTTCGTATCCTTTCTCGGCAGGATGTAAATTCATTATACAAAAAAATCGTGAAGTTGTAGATGCATCTTTTTCTTCACGATTTTTTGTAATCTAAATTGCACGCTTTTGTTGCATTTAATTATTCATTTGACCACGGCAAAGGAAAGCGGGCTGAAACCGTTCGAATACTTTCAGCACCTGCTGGAGGAATTGCCGCAGATAGACAGGAGCGATAAAGAGAAACTAAAAAGATACCTTCCATATTCGGATGCCCTGCC
>UQMQ01000006.1 GCA_900542245.1 uncultured Eubacteriales bacterium | reverse complement strand
ATAAGTTTCAGACTTCTATTCCCGAAACTGTTGATTATTTTGGATTCCCGGATCATTCACATGAATATGGAATCTCTGCGTTACCGTGACCTGACCGATTACCTTTCTTTTTACGATCATGTCAGCAAATAGATTGCAAATGAGGGTGATATGCAAACCGGAAAGCAAAAGAACATCGCAGGAAAAACAGTAGAGAAGTATATTTCCATGCTTCGCAATGCATTTGTGTTCTTCTCTGTCGGTCGGTATGATGTAAAAGGAAAACAGCTGCTCAAAACACTTGGGAAGAACTTTATCATCGACATGGGTTTTCGTAATCTGCTATTGGGCTACCGGGATGCAGACCGCGGTCATATCCTTGAGAACATCGTATTTTTAGAGCTGCTGCGCCGTGACTATCGGGTATATATCGGAAAGGTCGGAGAGACGGAGGTTGACTTTGTTGCGGAAAAACCGAATGATAAGGTATATATTCAAGTAACGGAGAGTATGCAGTCTCCGGAGACCCGTGAACGAGAGCTTCGTCCATTGCGCATGATCGGAGATAACTACGAAAAAATCATCCTGTCTATGGATCGAAGCTTCATCAATTCCTACGAGGGCATAAAGTCACTGAATCTGATTGACTGGCTGCTTGCTGAGTAAAATCAAAGGTAGGGGATGACGACAAAGGCACCTTGCGGAACGTCGCTCATGGGTGAGCGCCATGTGTGCATAGAAATCTCTGATTTCGTGATGCGCACTTTTGTCCCAGCAGCCCGTAGGAGGCTGTGTTTAAGGCGCTTGGCGTGGAGTAGGGTAAGCAAAAGCCCGCGCAAAAGCGAAAGCAAAATCTTTTGCGAATATGACGGGAACGCTTGTTCCTGCCAGAGGATTGTGATAGAATCATAGCAGGCAAGCGCTGCTGTTTGAAAGGTGGGTATGTCATGTTGTCGTTTATGTTCTACATGCTCTTGGTGCTGTTTGTTGTTTGCATTGTCTTTGCGGTACTGAATTCGATGCTGCAGGGTGTTTCTTCGATTTTTCAAGACATCGGTGATATGGCGAAGACGCTCAATGGTATGAGCTCCAAGGGGACAGGGAAGCAGACCTATCGGGTCAGCATACAATATGAGAAAGAAATGGAGTCTGCGGAGGGTCAGGAGGTTCTGCACAGGGTATCGTCAAGGCATACCAGAGGGCTGGAGGAGTATCTGCCGATTTTGTTGGATTTTGCGCATGGCGGCGCGCATTTTTATCTGCTCAAGACGCGTCAAGAGGTGCTATGCCTCAGACAGTATGAGGTTCTCGCCTTTTCCAACGGACAGGCATCTAGGTACACGCTCAAAGAAGTCAAAGCTTCTTTGCAGAGAAAGCTGTGCGAGCCGTGTGGCACGCTGGACGAGTTTTGCAGACAAAACTACGACAAGGGCGCGGCAGAGATGAATCTGAACGGTACGGATACGCAGCAGGTGCGGCTGTGCAGCTGCATGCTTGACCTTGCGCAAGCGGGAGGTGCCGCACGCGGCAATGGGACATCCGCAAACGGAAATAAGACGGGCGCGGGCAAGTCTGGCTCCGATTCTCACAACGATCCCAACAAATGGGGCAGTGATGCATGGTGGGAAGAGCAGGAGCGCTTCATTAACGATTCTCTGTATGTCAACCACGACTGGGATATTTTCAAAGTAGAGGAAGCACGATGTGACGCGGAGCATTGCCACGATCCATATCATCATCACGAGAAGTAGAGGTACTGCTTTGGACTCTTTAGATTACGAATTTTTTGAAGAATAAAAAAGACTTTTAGTCGTATAGGACTACCGGATTTACCGGTGGTCTTTTTTTGTCATAAAACCTTGTCCGACGCATAGACTGTACAAACTTAAAAAAACAGAGAAAAGAGGATAAGGGCATGGAACACTTTAGACAAATTTTGAACAGGCTGCCGCCGTCCATTGGGCAGGAGCTCGAAGGGCTGCCGGGGAGCGTGCTCTGCAGCTTAGAGGAAATTCGCCTGCGCTGCGGGCAGCAGGTGCGTCTTGAGACCGGCAAGGGTACGCAGCGGATTCCGCACATCGTTACCGCGGAGGAGCTGCAGGAAACGCTCAATCGCCTGATGCGGTTTTCATATTATGCCTACGAAAATGATTTAGCCAAGGGCTTCGTAACCATCGAGGGCGGGCATCGCGTCGGCGTCTGCGGCAAGGTCGTACAAAAGAACGGCGAAGCGGCGCTGATCAAGGAGATCAGCTCGCTGAATATCCGCTTCGCCAAAGAGATCAAAGGCTGCAGCGACGCGGTTTTTCACCGTTTATATCAAAAAGACGGACAGGTGCAGCCTGCAAACACACTGATCATCTCACCGCCGGGCTGCGGCAAAACGACACTGCTGCGCGATCTGGCGCGCAATTTCAGCTGGCATCATATCAAAGTCGGCATCTGTGATGAACGGTCGGAGCTTGCCGGCATGTATCAGAGCCATCCGAGCTTTGACCTGGGGCCGTTCTGTGATGTGCTCGACCGCTGCGAAAAGACAGCGGGAATCCAGATGCTGATCCGTTCGATGTCGCCGCAGGTCATCTTTACCGACGAGATCGGCAGGGAGCAGGACGCGGCAGCCATCGAGGACTGCCTCAACGCGGGTATCAGCCTGATCACTTCGATGCATGGAAACTGCCGGGAAGACGCGGCAGCGTCCAAAATCGGCAGGCTGCTCGATGAGAAAGCGTTTCGCTATGTGGTCATTCTGAGTCATACAGGCGGGCCCGGTACGGTGAAAGAGGTGCTGGATGCTTAAGGCAGCAGGACTTTTGGGAATCGTCCTTTCGCTCGGCATGCTCGGCATCCTCAAAAGTCAGGAGTTGAAACAGCGCATCGCGCTGCTGCAGGATTTCTGGCAGATGATGCTGCAGCTCAAAAGCGAGATCAACTACTTGCAGGAGCCGCTGCAAAGCGTATTGCGGCAAAGACCGGGAAACGCGGAGTCCAAGGCTATGCAGCTGCTTCCTGCGGTGCAGCAGGCATTGGATGCAAAGCAGGGGGATCTGCAGACTGTTTGGAAACAAAGCGCGGAAACGGTCTACAAGGGAACACCGCTGACGGCGCAGGATCTGCAGCTCGTCTGTTATCCGGGAACGTTTTTGGGACAAACCGACTGTGAGAATCAGGCGCGGCAGTTTCAATATCTGGAAACTCGTCTGCAGGTACAGCTGCAGGAGGCGGAAGAAGTTTACCGCACGAAGGGACCGCTGCAGCGCAGGATCGGTTTTTTTGCCGGAGCGCTGCTGGCAGTCGTGCTGCTGTGAGGCGCTGTGAAAGGAGAAAAAATGTCATTTGATGTAGATGTTTTGTTCAAAATTGCTGCCATCGGGATCGCGATCGCGCTGCTGAATCAAATCCTGACCAAGGCGGGCAGAGAAGAGGAGGCCATGATGACGACGCTGGCAGGCGTGATCATCGTGCTGGCGATCATCATCAAAATGATCAGCGAGTTTTTTGATACAGTCAAAGTCTTCCTGACATTTTAGAGGTGTACCATGCTGATGATGCTCAAAATCTGCGCGATTGCGGTTGTGGGGCTGGTTTTGATCGCCTTGATCCGCAGCTACAAGCCGGAATTTACCGTAGAGGCGGTCTTATGCGTTACGATCATCTTGCTGTATTACGCGCTGGACAGCCTGCGCTATGGTTTCGTATACATGCAGAACCTATACAGCCGCCTGACCTATGGACAGGAATATTTTCCGATCATTCTCAAGGTGCTGGCAATTGCCTATGCGACGGAATTTACGGCAGCGCTTTGTGAGGACGCCGGAGAAAAGTCCATCGGCACCAAGGTGCAGCTGGCAGGCAAGATCGCGATTTTTTTCGCGGCGATTCCAATCTTTACTTCACTGATGAAGCTGCTGGATTCGCTGGTATAACTGTTTCGACGCGGCAAAGCCTGCTTTCAGCATAAAGAATATAGCGCGCATAAAATGTGCAAAAAGGAACCGAAGATGGACTATCAACAAATTCTGAAAGAACAAATGAAGGAAACGCTGGATGCCGATGCGTTCGACGCGCTGACAAAACAGGTCGCGGAGTATTCCGGCGGCATGGCAGAGGATTTCACTCTGGACAGCATTGTAGAGTCCGCTTTGAACGGTGAGGCACTGTTTGACAGTCAGGAGCTCATAGAAAATCTTAAGTCGCTGTTTCTCTATGAGGTCCGTAGTGCGCTGCTGCTCGGCGTGCAGATTCTGACGGTCTGTATTGCCATCGGACTGCTGCAGAGCCTGGGAACCTCGTTCGGAAAAAAATCTCTGTCCAGCATCGGACAGCTCGTCTGCACGATGGTGATCATCGGCATCGCAGTCAGCAGCTTTCGCCTGATCTATACCTTGAGTCTGGACACCGTTTCGACGATGGTCAATACGATGGCGCTGGTCATGCCGGTGCTGCTGGGGATTTTGATCGCGACCGGATCAATCGCCTCGGGAACGATCCTGCATCCGATGATGCTGGGTGTGGTGACAGGCTTCGGGGTTCTGATCAAGACGATCATTCTGCCGGCGCTGTTCGCCTCGACCATGCTCAGTCTGATCAACTGTCTGACCGAAAAAAACTATGTCAATCAGCTTTCCAAGTTGATCCGCAATGCGGCGTTGATTGTGACAGGATTGATTCTTGCAATCCTATCAGGCATTTTCAGCGTGCAGGGACTGCTGACGGATACTTCCGACGGGCTGCTGATCAATGCGGCGCGCTATTCGCTCAGCACGTTCATTCCGATCGTCGGCGGATTTACCGCGGATACCGTAGACCTGTTTCTGCGCTGCATGCGCTCGATCAAGGGCATCGTCGGGGTGTTCGGCATTTTGATGCTGGTCCTGCTGACACTTGTGCCGCTGCTCAAGATGCTGGCATGCGCACTGATCTATAAGCTGACGGCGGCAGTGACGGAGCCGGTGACGGACTCCAAGATTCCGGCGGGGCTCAGCGATATGGGAAACTGTCTGATCTCGATGACAGCCATCGTGTTTTTTACCGCGCTGCTGTTCATCATTTTTATCAGCATCATCGTCGGGATCGGAGGTGGATGATGGAACAAGTGATGAACTGGATCAAAGATATTTTCCTGATGATTCTGTCCCTGACCTTCTTTGAGATCCTGGTGCCGGATTCGGAAATGGAAAAATATCTGAAGCTGATCTTTTCGCTGATTATTCTTTTGATGATCTTAGATCCTGTAATCAGGTATATTTCAGATTAAAAATCATATAGTGGTGAGGAGTAAAGATGATGTTTGAAAAACTGGCAGGCAAGGGGGCCTTGATGCGCCTCGTGACGGTGCTGCTGATCGCCTCGGTGGCGATCCTGGCGCTGAATATTCTGACGGATTCCAAGGATACGCGCAGGCAGATCATCGATCGGGACGGCAGCAGCGAGGAACAGCTTTGCAGCGTCTTGTCCGGCATGAAAGGGGTCGGCGCGGTCGATGCGATCATCGAATACGATGAAAACAACAAGGTGACCGGCGTGATTCTGACCGCGGAGGGCGGCGCGAACCCGGTCGTAGCCAATGATCTGACCAAGGGCGTGGCGACGCTGTACCGGATCCCGGTTTCGAGCGTAATCGTTTTTGAAAAAGAACAGGAGGGGTGACTTTGAAAAAGAAGTTCAGCTATAAGGATATTCTATACAAGAGCAAACGACTGACGGCACTGGCGCTGATCGTTGTATTCGGCACCGGGCTGATGGTGACGGCAGGCATGCACGACGAGATCCCGGTACATGACGGTGACGTGCTGGTGGACAGCCGGGCGGCGACAGAGCAAAAGCTGCCGCAGGAGGGGACATTTGCGGAAATGCGCGCGAGCCTTGACCTCGACCGCGGCAAGCTGCTGGCGAATCTGGATTCGACCATCAACAACAGCGAAAACGAGAATGAGAAGAAGAACGCCTCCGCCGAAAAGACCCGCATTATGGACACCATGGAGAAGGAGCTCTCTGTCGAAAGCATGATCAAGTCCAAAGGCCTGCCGGAATCCTTCGTTATTATGACCGACAGCAGCGTGACGGTGACAGTCGATAAGCAGGAGCTTGACAGCAATACCGTCGCCAAGATCTGTGACATCGTGATGCGCGAAACCGGCAAGACCGCCGACAAAATCGTGGTACAGAGCAAGTACTGATGCTGCCTTGTACAAAATTCAATACCGCAAAGACCCTCGATTATTCATGAAATAAGATTGAAAATGCGAGGGTCTTTTGTTATAATGAATATGAATAAAATTCTGACTATACAAACGGAGGGGACTCATGCCACAGACCGGCGGCGATAAGCCCGGCAAAGTGAATATCGACAAGATCTCGGGGGAGGTCGTCTGTCTGGCCGCCATGAAGGCGGCGCTTAGCGTGCCCGGCGTTTACGGGCTTTGCGATACGCTGACCGGCAATCTGACGCGGATCATCGGCGCGAAGGACAACGATCTGATCGGGGTGAAGGTATCCGGCGATAAAACGGCGCTGACAATCGACCTGTATGTGATCGTGCTGTTCGGCGTGAAGATCCCGCAGTTGGCGTGGGATATCCAGAGTGCAGTCAAAGAAGCGGTCGAGGCGCTGACCCACGACCGGGTGCAGGAAGTCAACATCCATATACAGGGCGTACAGGAGCCCCAGAAAGGGTAGTAATCATCAATGACCAGAAAAGATGCAAGAGAAAAAACAATGCAGATCCTTTTTCAAATCGACGCACAGAACGATTGGGAGAATCCGGATTTTACAAAATATACAAAAGATATCACCTTCGGAGATCAGGAAGACTATGCAAAGAAACTGGTGACAGCAGTCTGTGCCAAGCATGCGGACATTGACGCGATGCTCGACGCGCAGAGCCGCGGCTGGGTCGCTGCCAGAATGGCAAAAACGGACCTTGCGGTGCTGCGTCTGGCGGTCGGTGAAATGCTTTATATGGACAATGTGCCGAACGGTGTCGCCATCAATGAGGCAGTGAACCTTGCGAAGAAATACGGAGAAGCGCAATCACCGAAATTTATCAACGCGGTGCTTTCCAAAATCAATCGGTCGATTGAAGAAGAGGTTTAATCATGCAGAGTGAACTCTTATCGCTGGGGATCGATACCAGCAATTACAAGACATCAGTCGCGGTGGTAGACTGCAGCGGCAAGGTCTTGTTCAATCATCAGGAATATTTGGAGGTCAAAAAAGGAGAACGGGGGCTCAGACAATCCGAAGCCTTCTTTCAGCATGTGCAGAAGCTGCCGGATGCGATCCAAAAAGCGCTCAGTGACTTTGCGATCCGCGAAAATATCGGCGCGGTTTCTTTTTCGACACGTCCGCGTCCGATAGAAGGCTCGTATATGCCTGTTTTTACGGCAGGCACCGGATACGGCAAGGCGATTGCGGCAGCGATGGGCGTACCGTATTACGAATATTCGCATCAGGAGGGACATATCGAGGCGATTCGTTTTTATTCGAGTCTCAAGCACGTCAATCCGCTGATCTGTTTCCACTTCAGCGGCGGTACGACCGAGGCGCTGCTGGTGGATGATGACAAGGGTATTTTCGAGATCGTGGGCGGCTCTAAAGATATCGCTTACGGACAGGTGCTCGATCGTGTCGGTGTTTCACTGGGGCTGGATTTTCCTTGCGGGGAAGCGTTGGATCAGATGGCGATGCGCGCCATCGGTCACCGCGATATTCTGACGCCGATCAAGACGAGGGAGGGCTATGTCAACCTTTCCGGTATTGAAACGCAGTGCAGCAAGGCGCTGGAACAGCATCCGCAGATGGAGCTGATCGAGGATTTGTTTGAAAAGCTGTCACGTTCGATTTTGGAAATGACCATGCAGCTTTCTTATGAATACGAGATTACGAATTTTATCTATGCGGGCGGCGTGTCCTGCAGTCAATATATGCGCAACTTTTTGGTTGAGCATATGTATAAAGACTTGAACATCGTCTTTGGTAAACCGGAAATGTCCGCGGATAACGCCATTGGCGTCGCGCTTTTGGGAGGACAAAACATATGGCGCTGAAGCCGATTACGGTATCACAACTGAATGACTATATCAGCCGCGTGCTGATGACAGACCCGCTGCTCGGCAATCTGACCGTTACCGGGGAGATCTCCAATCTGAAATATCACAGCAGCGGACATCTATATTTTTCGATCACCGATCAGAACAGCAAGGTCAACTGCTTCTTTCCGGCACAGTATGTGCGCGGACTGCATTATGCGCTTGGGGACGGTCTGGAAGTCGTCATTCATGGTTATTTGAATGTATATAAAAAGGGCGGTACCTATACGCTTTTTGTACGTAGCATAGAGATCGCCGGTGCAGGCGGGCTGGCGGCAGCTTTCCAGCTGCTCAAGGAAAAACTGGAGGCAGAAGGGCTGTTCGATCCTGCGCATAAAAAGCCAATCCCGCAATTCCCACGCAGGATCGGGATCGTGACATCGAATACCGGTGCGGCGGTACGAGACATTATTAAAATTATCGAGAGCCGGACAAGTCTGACCGATATGATCGTGTTCCCGGTATTGGTGCAGGGAAGTGAAGCGGCGGCAGACATTGCTGGTACGATTGATATGATCAATCGGGATTTTGATGACATTGACACGTTGATTGTCGGCCGCGGCGGCGGCTCCATGGAGGATCTTTGGGCTTTCAATGAGGAAATTGTCGCCAGAGCGATTTATCGCAGCCGGATCCCGATTATCTCGGCGGTCGGTCATGAGATCGATTTTACGATTGCGGACTTTGTCGCGGACAGGCGTGCGGAGACACCGACAGCCGCGGCGGAGATGGCAGTACCGAATATGACCGAGCTGATGCAGAAGCTCGAACGCTGCCGGAACAGCTTGCGTGCGGATTTGCAGCAAAAAATCAGCTATGCGGGACTGCAGGCGGACAAACTGTTTGCAGAGCTGCAGCATGTCCTGCAAAGACGTCTCCTTGCTTATCGGCATGAACTGGAGCGCTGCAGGCTGATCCTGGAGGAAAATCATCCGTACCGGATTCTGCGCAAGGGCTATGCAGTGCTGGAAGATGCGGCCGGTCAGAACCTTTCCTCAGCGGGTGACCTGCGTGACGGGCAAATTTACAAACTGAAACTCAAAGACGGCAGTGCGGTATTCCGCATGACGGAGCTTGCTGTGACCAAGGAGGATAGAAACGATGACCTTTGAAGAAGCTTTGCAGAAGCTGGAAGATATGTCGGAGATGATCCGCGATGAAGAGACGAGCGTGGATGAGGCAGTCAAGTGTTACGAAGAAGGCATGCAATGCTATAACCTATGCAAGGATCTGCTGAAAAAGACAGAACAGAAAATAGAAGTGTACGAAAAATAAATTTCCGGAACAGAAAAGGAGGTTTCCTCATGGAAAGATGCTATGATGATTACAAAAAAATGATTGATGAACACCTGCTGGATTTTCTGCCGAATATTGATAATAAGAGCATTTCACTCTATGAATCGATGAAATACAGTCTGACAGCAGGCGGCAAGCGGATCCGCCCGGTGCTGCTGCTGGCAGCTTGTGATTTCGCGGGCGGCGATGTGCGCGAGGCGCTGCCTTATGCCTGTGCGATGGAGTATATTCATACCTATTCCATGATTCACGATGACTTACCGGCGATGGATAACGATGATTTGCGCCGCGGCGTGCCGACCAATCACAAGGTTTACGGGGAGGCGCTGGCGATCCTTGCTGGAGACGGACTTTTGACGAGCGCGTTTGAGGCGATGAATAAGGATCTGATGCTCTATTTGGACGATGCAAACCAGATGGCGAAGCGTATCCGCGCGATCAACGCGATTGCCAAGGGCGCCGGATGCCGCGGCATGGTTGCCGGACAGGTGTCCGATATTGAGGGAGAAAACAACGAGTATTCCAACGAAATGCTGGAATATATCCATATCAATAAAACCGGTGCGCTGATCATCTCTGCCATCAAAGCAGGGCTGTACCTAGGCAATCCGACGAAAGATATGCTCAGCAACCTGGATATTTATTCCGAAAATCTCGGACTGGCTTATCAGATCGCGGATGACATTCTGGACGAGATTGGTGATCCGAAGGAGCTCGGCAAGGCGATCGGCTCCGATAAGAAGCAGCACAAGAACACCTATACCTCGCTGAACGGGCTGGAGGCAGCCTTTGCCAGACTGGAGCATCTGACGGATGACGCACTGGAAGCGATCGCACCGTATTATGATAACGCGGAATTTTTCCGCGATCTGGCGTTGCAGCTCAAAACGAGAAGGAACTGATACAAGAGCATGAAAAAAGAGTTGACACAATACCACTTTCCTGAGGACCTGAAAACCATGTCCTGTGAGGAAATGGAATTATTATCCTATGCGATCCGGGAGTTTCTGATCGAGCATGTGGCGAAAACCGGTGGACATCTTGCCTCCAATCTGGGCGTGGTAGAGCTGACGCTGGCGCTGCACAAGCTGTTTGACAGTCCGGAGGATAAGATCATCTGGGACGTCGGGCATCAATCTTATGTACATAAGATTTTGACCGGACGCGCGGAGGACTTCGACACGCTGCGGCAGTTTGGAGGCTTAAGCGGCTTCCCGAAGGGCAAGGAGAGCGTGCATGACGCTTTTGACACCGGACACAGCAGTACCTCGATCTCGGCGGCGGCGGGATATGCGGCAGCGCGGGATATACAAGGCAAGGATTATGAAGTCATTGCAGTCATCGGAGACGGCTCCTTGACCGGAGGGATGGCTTATGAGGCATTAAACAATATCGGCGCTTCCAAATCCAAGGTGATCGTGATTCTCAACGATAACGGCATGTCGATCTCGCCGAATATCGGCGGGATTTCCAGACATCTGGGATCTTTGCGGACCTCCAAGGGATATTTGAGCGCGAAAAATTTTATTAAAAATAAGATCAGTACGATCCCAAGCATCGGCAAAGGTCTGGCGCAGGGCTTGGCTGACTTAAAAAATGACATCAAATATACGATGCTCGAGCGCGGCGGTGTGCTTTTTGAAGAGCTCGGCTTTACTTATTTCGGACCGGTAGACGGACACAGTCTGCCGGAGCTTTTGGAGGTACTGACGCGTGCCAAGAATTTGGATGAGCCGGTGCTCATCCATGTGATCACCAAAAAAGGAAAAGGCTATCGCAATGCAGAAAAGGATCCGGGCAAGTTCCACGGCATCGGCAAATTTGACCCGGAAACAGGTAAGGTGCTCGCGAGCTCAGATAAGCCGACTTATTCTAAGGTCATGGGTGACTATCTGACAGAGCTTGCCGAAAAGGATTCCCGCATCGTGGCGATTACGGCGGCGATGGGAGATGCAACCGGACTCGGCGGCTTTGCCGAGAAGTATCCGGAGCGATTCTTCGATGTCGGGATTGCCGAGCAGCATGCGGTGACATTTGCCGCGGGGCTTGCCAAGGCGGGCATGCGGCCGTTTGTCTGTATTTACTCTTCGTTTTTACAGCGTGCCTATGACCAGATTTTAGAAGATGTCTGCATGCAGGAGCTGCCGGTGACCTTTATGATCGACCGCGCGGGCATTGTCGGTGCGGACGGCGAAACACACCATGGCATCTTCGACCTCAGCTATCTTGCTACGATGCCGCATTTGTCGGTGCTCGCACCGACTTCCGATGAAACGCTGCGCGAGAGCATGAACTACGCGATGGAGCAGGGCGGACCTTGTGCGATCCGTTATCCGCGCGGGGAGATTATGACGGAGGAAGAGAGCAGGCTCCCAAGCCTGCTGTACTATAACCGGACGATGGAATACGGCAGTGCGCCACTTGCAGACCGCGTGGAGATCCTCGGCGTCGGCAAGATGGCAGGCATCGGTCGGGAAGTCTTTGTCCGGCTGCTCGAAAAAGGCATACAGGCACGCTACCAGGATGTCAACATTGTCAAACCGATCAAGACTACGATCGAAGCGATGAATACGCTGCGCGGCAGCCTGATCGTGACCATCGAGGACAATATCGTGACCGGCGGCTTTGGAGAAAGCCTGCAATGCGCACTGCAGACCGGGCAAAAGGTTCTGCGCTTCGGCTGGCCGGATCGGTTCATCGAGCAGGGGACGTTTGCAGAGCTGACAGACAAATATGGATTGTCTGCCGAGAAGATCACAGAAAGGATTTGTGAAGAGCTTGAAAGAAAGACTTGATGTGCTGTTGGTCCAGAGGGGGTTCTACCAGTCGCGGGAACGCGCGAAAGCTTCCATTATGGCAGGAATCGTGTACGTTGACGGTCAAAAAAGCGATAAGCCGGGAAATCAGGTAGACGAAAACGCGGAGATCTTCGTAAAGGAAAACCTCTGTCCCTACGTCAGCCGCGGCGGACTGAAGCTGGAAAAATCCATGCAGCTCTGGCCGATCCGGCTTGCGGATACGGTCTGCATGGATATCGGCGCCTCCACCGGGGGGTTTACGGATTGTATGCTGCAAAACGGCGCACGCAAGGTTTACGCCGTCGATGTCGGTTACGGACAGCTGGATTACAAGCTGCGGATCGACCCGCGCGTGGTGAATATGGAAAAATGCAATATCCGTTATCTGGACTTTGCTTTGATCGAAGATCCGATCGATTTTATCAGCATCGATGTGTCGTTTATTTCGCTGAAGCTGGTTTTCCCGGTAGCCGCAAAGCTTCTGGAACAAACCGGAGGCAGTCTGGTCTGTCTGGTCAAGCCGCAGTTTGAGGCGGGCAGAGAGCAGGTCGGCAAAAAAGGCATCGTGCGCGATCGAAGCGTGCACGAAGCAGTCATTCGAAACGTGATGCAGTATGCCGAGGAGAATGGGCTGCATACACAAGGATTGACCTATAGCCCCGTCACCGGCGCGAAGGGCAATATCGAATATCTGCTGTATTTATCCAAAGCATTGTCGGACACCGGCGCAGCCATCACCGATGCCGACATTCTTAACGTCGTTAACACCTCACATGAGGAGTTAGAATAAATGTTAGTTTTTATGTAAAAAGGAGAAAACAAAATGGAACTATCAAAAAAGATTCAAGCAATGGAGCTCTCTCCGATCAGAAAGTTTGTTCCTTACGCTGATGCTGCCAGAGCCGCAGGCAAGAAGGTTTACGGACTGAACATCGGTCAGCCGGACATTAAGACACCGCGTGCGTTCTTCGATGCAGTGAAGAATTTCGATCAGGACGTATTAGCTTATGCCAATTCTCAAGGTATTCCGGAGCTGCTGGAAGCATTGGTCGGCTACTACAAGAGACTGGGTCTGAGCTTTGAAAAGAAAGACCTGCTGGTCACGACAGGCGGCTCCGAAGCGATTTCCATGCTGATGACCGCATTGCTGGACGACGATGATGAAGTCATCATGGCAGAACCGTTCTACACCAACTACAAGACCTTTATCCGCGCAGCAGGCGGCAAGTTAGTCGGTATTCCGACTACCGCAGAAGAGGGCTATCAGTATGCAGTCAAGGAAAAGATCGAAGCAGTCATCACACCGAAGACCAAAGCGATCTGCATCATCAACCCGGGCAATCCGACCGGAAAGGTGCTGACCCATGACGAAATGAAGCTGATCGTCGATATCGCGATTGCACATGACCTTTTCATCATCGCAGACGAGGTTTACAGAGAATTCGTTTATGACGGCAAGACGATGGATACGTTCGGTGCTTTCCCGGAAGCAGCACAGCATGTCGTTATCGTAGACTCCATCTCCAAGAGATTCTCCGCCTGCGGCGCGAGAATGGGCTCCATCGCTTCCAAGAACGAAGCATTGATGGGCAACCTGATGAAGCTCTGCCAGGCAAGACTTTGCAGCGCAACGCTGGATCAGATCGGTGCAGCAGCACTCTACAACATGGATCCTTCGTATTTCAACGAGATCAAAGCGGAATACGAGCACAGAAGAAATGTTGCCGTAGAAGCGTTGAACGAGATCGAAGGCATCCAGTACGGTGTTCCGGAGGGCGCATTCTACATCACCTGCAAACTTCCGGTAGACGATGCGGAGAAGTTCCTGATGTTCCTGCTCACTGAATTCGACGTGAACGGCGAAACCTGCATGTTCGCACCGGCAGGCGGATTCTTCACCAATCCGGAAGCAGGCAAGTCTGACATGCGTATCGCATACGTGCTGAAGGCAGAGGACATGAAGGCCGGCATCAATATCATCAAAGAAGGTATCAAAGCGTACAACGCGAGATAGTTTTACATTACATTTTTACATATTTACATAACTGAGATTACGGACAAACAGGAGAAACATATCATATGAAATTATCACCGATGATGCAGCAATATATGGAGATCAAAGAACAATATCAGGATTGTATTCTGTTTTTTCGGCTGGGTGACTTCTATGAAATGTTCTTCGAGGACGCGAAGCTGGCGTCCAAAGAATTAGAATTAACATTGACCGGAAAGGCTTGCGGACAAGAGGAGAGGGCGCCGATGTGCGGCGTCCCTTTCCACGCAGCCGACGGCTATATTGCCAAGCTTGTGGAAAAGGGCTACAAGGTCGCGATCTGCGAACAGCTCGAAGATCCGGCACAGGCGAAGGGCATTGTCAGGCGTGAAGTGATCCAAGTCGTCACACCGGGGACGCTGACATCACAATCCATGCTGCATGAAAAAGAAAATAATTATTTAGCTGCGGTCTATGCCGACGAACAGGCGATGGCGGCAGCTTATTGCGATATATCGACCGGAGAACTGTATCTGACGGAGTATCATGGTGCAGATCTCTATCAGACATTGCTGAACGAGCTGGTCAAAATCAAAGCCAAAGAAGTGATCCTCCCTGAAGCTTTCCCGCTGCATTATCCCGTTGAGGAGGTCAAGCAGATCACAGAGGCTTACATCAATATTCTTTCGGAGACCTATTATTCCGAAAAATCGTGCACCGAGGCGATCAAAGCACAGTTCGGGACCGTTTCTCTGACCGGACTCGGCCTTGATTTCCGCCCGCAGGCGGTACGCGCACTCGGCGCACTTCTGAACTATCTTTTAGAAACACAAAAACAGAACCTCAGACATCTGACGCGCATCAATCATTATGAGATTGGCTCCCATATGGCGCTGGACAAGGCAACGGTGCGCAATCTCGAGATTACGGAGACCCTGTACGAAAAAAAAGTGCAAGGGTCGCTTTTGGGCGTGCTGGATAAGACCCATACTGCCATGGGCAGCCGCAAGATGCGGCAGTGGCTGCGGGAGCCGCTCAACGACGCGGCAGAGATCAACGAGCGTCTGGACGGCGTGGAGGAGCTCTACAACGATCTGCTGACGCGCAATAACATCAAAGAAAATCTGAAACGGATCTATGATTTTGAACGTCTGACCGGTCGGGTTGCCTGCGGCAATGCCAACGGCAGAGATTTCATCGCGCTGCGCAATTCAATCGCCATGCTGCCGGAGATCAAATCCGACCTCGGTGCGATGCAGAGCGCGGCGCTGCAGAAGCTCAATGCTGCGATCGACTGTCTGACGGCGGTCTATGACGTGATCGACCGCGCGATCTGCGAGGAACCGCCGTTTTCAGTGAAAGAGGGCGGTCTCATCAAAGCCGGATTTTCGGAGGAGCTGGATCAGCTGAACTTTTCCATCAAGGACGGCAAAGCATGGATCTCAAATCTGGAAAGCACCGAACGGGAGCGGACCGGCATCAAGAACCTAAAGGTCGGCTATAATCGCGTGTTCGGCTATTATTTGGAAGTAACCAAATCCTATTTTGATTTGATTCCCGAAAACTACATCCGCAAACAAACGCTGGCAAATGCGGAGCGCTTCATCACGCCGGAGCTCAAAGAGATGGAAAATCTGGTGCTGAACGCGCAGACCAAGATCAATCAACTGGAATATGAACTCTTCCTCAGTGTCAGAGATCACGTACAGCAATATATTGAAGCAATCCAAAAAACCTCTGCAGCGATCGCCGAGCTCGACGTCCTGACCGCCTTTGCACAGGTCAGTGAAAAGCTGGGCTATGTGAAACCAATCGTGGATACTTCGATGGAGTTGGAGGTCATCAAGGGCAGACACCCGGTCATCGAGCAGATGGTCAGCGACGGTCTGTTTGTGTCGAACGACACCTATTTGAATGACCGCGATGCGAGCCTGCTTTTGATCACCGGACCGAATATGGCAGGCAAGTCCACCTATATGCGGCAGACTGCGCTCATCGTACTGATGGCACAGGCGGGCTGCTTTGTGCCGTGCGCGCAGGCGCATATCGGGGTGTGCGACCGTATTTTTACCCGTATCGGCGCTTCGGACAATCTGGCGCAGGGTCAGTCGACCTTCTTTGTCGAAATGAGCGAGTTATCCTATATCCTCAACAACGCCAAGGCGCGCAGTCTAATCATTTTAGACGAAATCGGACGCGGCACCAGTACCTATGACGGGTTATCCA
This sequence comes from uncultured Eubacteriales bacterium, assembly GCA_900542245.1. GTDB lineage: Bacteria > Bacillota > Clostridia > Peptostreptococcales > Anaerovoracaceae > CAG-238. The sequence continues at coordinate 23,412 of UQMQ01000006.1, read as the reverse complement.
TCGCGTGGGCGGCTTGTGAGTATCTCTGCAATGCGCACACCCATATCCGGACTTTGTTTGCAACGCATTATCATGAGCTGACAGTGCTCGAGGGGCAGCTCGCGGGCGTACGCAATCTGAATGTCGATGTCACAGAAGTCGGCGGGAATATCGTATTCCTGCACAAGATCGTGGAGGGCTCGGCGAGCCGCAGCTACGGTATTCATGTCGCTAAGCTTGCAGGAATCCCGCAGGTGCTTTTGGAACGGGCACAGGAGAAGCTGGCAGAGCTGGAGAGCAGTGGGGCAGCCAGGATGGCTGCTTCTGCAGACGTGCAAACATACACGTCTTTGCCGATACAAACGGAAGCGGCTGCAAAAATAAAGCATACGGACGTCTGCGCAGAGGAAAGCCAGCTTTCGATGTTTTCCTTTGCGCCGAACCCGGTGATTGAAAAACTGCGCGCGCTGAATTTGATGGAAATTACGCCGTCCAAGGCGTTTGCGATTTTGGAGGAGATCAAGGCTTCTTTAGAGTCATAGCGGGGGGATAGCCTGAAACGTAATTTTTCGGACGAGATAGCCTGATCCCCTTGACTTCGACAGGATCCGGCATTATAATGTATTCGTCATTACAAATTTAATCTAACCAGTGCTTCTTCGGAAGGTAATAGGAAACCGGGTGCAAGTCCCGGACGGTCCCAGCCACTGTAACGGAGGATTCACCTGTAGGATGCCATCGAGCAGCTACGCTTTAGAAGGCGCAGTGTGGAAGTGATGCCGGAGTCAGGAAACCTGCTGGTCAAGAGTTTGATAGGAGCTTCTGTCGAAAGAATCCGTCAGGCAAAAAGCATTGCGTGTAAACCTGTGTTTGCGTTTTTTTCAGATGCAAACCTTTATCGCAGCTATCAGACTCTTGTTTCACACATATGGAGCAAGAGTTTTTTATGTATGTAGGAAATATCGCTGTGCGATATTTCCGGAATCACGACAAAAGCACCTTGCGAAGCGACGCTCATGAGTGAGCGGCATGTGCGCATAGAAATCTCTGATTTCGTTATGCATACGCTTGTCCCTCTTTGAAGCTGCTTAGATTAAATACATCAGATATCGTTAAGAAAGAGAGGATGAAAAACTGATGAACAAGAAGAAATTTTTATCACTCGCGCTGACTGTTGCACTGACAGCGACCATGGGAACGACCTCCTTTGCGTTTGCTGACACGACAGCCGCGACCACTGCCGCAACGACAGCAGCAACGACTGCAGCTGCCACTGTTTCCAGCGAAAAAGCTGCTGATATCGTGACAGATCTGGGTATGTTCTCACCGGCAAAGGGTACGACCAAGGTTGAAATCGACAAGATGACCGGAAAGGTCAAGGTCACCTTCAGCACAACACCGATGGCAAGACAGTACACCAAGCTTGCGCTGATCGAACAGTCCAAGGACGATAAGACCAAAGAGAAAGACGCTGTTGCTGCGACTGTAACAAAGGTCACTGCTGATGGTGCAGAGAAGTATGTCAGCACCTTCACCGTTGAGATCTCCGCTGCAGACCTTGGAAAAACATTACCGATCAGTCTGTATCAAGTATTCACCAAGTCCTCCGGCGAAAAGGTTGACGGATGGTACAGCTTTGAAAAACAGCACTATCTGACTGTTAAATTCACTCCGGAGCTCGTGACCAACCTGACCGGTGCGATTTACTATCAGGAAAGAACTGCAGGTACGGATGTACTCTGCGAAGCAGCAGGAAGAGGCTGGAATACCTTGACCGATGCAGAGCAGAAGAAAGTCACCGGTTTTGCTTACTATCTGGAAGAAGGTGAAGAAAAGGGCGGCTATGAATATTTCGCGGAGGATACCGGCGACGCTTCCAAGGATGATCCGCTGAATCAGGATAAGATCGGCAGCTACGAAATTCTGGTAGGCAGCTTCGGCACCAGCTACAACGACAACCGTGTCGCAACCATCGGCGCGATCGAAAAGGCAGTCGCAAAAGCAATCCCGAACTTCTCCGTCAGAAGAGGCTTCACTGCACAGATCATCATCAACCACATTCAGGCTAGAGATAACGAAAAGATCGATAACGTAGAACAGGCTGTTGAGAGAGCTATCAAAAACAAGGTACAGGTTCTGGTCGTACAGCCGACCACGCTGATGAGCGGTGCGGAATTTGATGAACTCAAGGAAACCGTGCAGAAATACGAAAGCAAGTTCAAACAGGTGATCTTCGCGGCACCAATCTGCGACACCGATGCAGACAGAACTACCGTCTCCGATGCAGTTTACAAGGATGCTGCCGCAAAAGCAGGATTTGAAACCGTTGACGCTGCAAAAGCTTCCAAGGATACAGCATTCGTATTCATGGGTCACGGCACTTCCCACTCCGCAAAAGAGCTTTACACCAAGCTGCAGGAAAAGATGACTGCGCTCGGATATACCAATGCTTTCATCGGTACCGTTGAAGGTAATCCGGAATCCACTTCTCTGGAAGCTGTAGTAGCGGCTGTGAAAAAAGCAGGCTACAAGAAGGTCGTTCTGCGTCCGATGATGGTCGTTGCAGGTGACCACGCGAATAACGATATGGCAGGCGAAGAAGACTCTTGGGCTGCTGCTTTCAAAACCGCAGGCTTCACCGTATCTTCTCAGATCATCGGTCTGGGCGAACTGAAGGAAGTACAGGACATCGTAGTTGCACACGCAAAGGCTGCAGTGAAAAAAGCTGCAGTGGCAAAGAACACGACTTGCAAGCTGACCGCAGGCAGCAAGAAGATGACCGTTGCGATCACAGCGAAGAGCGGTATGTCCGGCTATCAGTACAGATATGCGACAACCAAGAGCGGTCTTGCGAAGGCATCTATCAAGACAACGACTTCCAAGAAGGTAACCGTAAAGAAGCTGAAATCCCAAAAGACCTATTATGTGCAGGTCAGAACATTTAAGAAAACTGCAACCGGCAAGAAGGTTTACTCCGCATGGAGCACCGCTAAGAAGGTCAAAGTAAAATAAACTAGCGTAAAAATCGGAGGGGTGGGCTGAGTCTGCCCCTCTGCTTGTATGGAGAACAAAAATGAAGAAAACAGCAAAAAAATGGATTAGCGTCCTCCTGTGTGTGACACTGATTGCGGCAGGCAGCGTATGTGCGTTTGCGGATACGGAGCGCACAGAAGATACCGCAGCACTTACAGACGGCAGCTATACCATCGGTGCAGTGACCGACAGCACTGGGGCAGGAAGAATGTTTCATATCGCACAGGCAGATAATGATACCTGCAAGCTGGAGGTCAAGGACGGCAAGATGACCGCGATTGTCCGCCTGAACGGGCAAGGCTATGACAAGCTTTATCTCGGCACTGCGGCAGATGCGGTCAAGGCGGCAGAATCCTCCTATATCGTTTACGAGAAGGATGCAGACGGTCTGTATACCTTCCGTGTTCCGCTTGAAAAGTTCGATACTGTCATGGAGCTGGCGGCATACGGCACCAAGGGGAAGGCATGGCATGACCATAACATTGTTTTCTATAGAGAGGTTCCGGCAGCACCAAAGGCATCCTTTGCGTCCGTTTCCGGTACCGTCACCCTCAAATGGAACAAGTCTGCGGAAGCTGATATTTACGGCTATGAAGCAGAATATGCTTTGAGCGAAGATTTTGCAGGCAAAGAACAGGTAACTGTGCAGGGCGCAGCCAAGACTTCTCAAAAATTCTATTTGGAGAAAGGAAACACCTATTATCTGCGTGTCAGAAGCATCAAGACCGTCAACGACAGCAAGGTCTACTCGGCATGGAGTAATACGGTAATCTGCAAGACGACCGCACGCAGCAAGGTGAAGCTGACCTCTGTGACAGCCGCTAAAAAAGCAGCCAGTCTCAAATGGGAAAAGAAAACCGGAATCAGCGGCTATGAGATTCAGTACAGTACCACCGGCAAGTTTACCGCATCCAAGACCAAAACCGTCAAGGCATACAAAAGCGCCGCATCCAAAAAAGTGAGCGATTTGAAATCCGGAAAGAAGTATTATTTCAGAATCCGTACTTACAAGACTGTCGCGGACGGCAAAAGCTATGCCGCCTGGTCCGCAGCGAAGACGGTCAAGGTGAAATAAAACAAAGGGACAAAAGTGTGCAAAACGGAATCGTAGATTCCTTTGCACACATGCCTGCCATGTATGGCAGGCACGTTACAAGGTGCTTTTGTCGTTATTCCGGCAATATCGCTATGCGATGTTGCTTACATAATAAAACAATATAACATTCCGGGAGGAACCGTATGAAGAAGAAAATTCCTGCAGTCTTTGCTGTACTGCTGGCTCTGACATTGACAATTTCACAGGTGGTATGTGCTTTTGCAGAGACTGCCGCGCAGACCGATGCCATCGCTTTCGCGGACGGTACCTATACCGTACCGGCAGATACCGATCAGCGGATGTTCTATATCGTGTCCGATGAGACCAATGGCAGAACTGCGACCTTGACGGTCAAAGACGGGCAAATGACTGCAGCCTTTTCTTTGACCGGAACCGGCTATGACATGGCATATATGGGCAGCGCCGAGGATGCTGCGGAGGCAGATGCGGCGCAGCGCAGCGGCTATACAACTGAAAACGGGCATTACACCTATACGGTAGCGGTTTCGGCATTGGATCAACCGTTGGATATTGCGATGCACGCAGTCAAGTCGGGAAAATGGTTCCAGCATACCATCATTTTTTACAGCAGCAAAGAAGCAAAAGAAAGAATCGAAAACGAACAGAAGCAGGATTCGGAGCAGAACCAGAAACCAAAACCGGATTCGGATACGGATCAGAACACCGACGAGAACACAAATAAAAACACAGACAAAAACACAGACGAAAAAGATAGCGAAAACGCAGGAAACAAAAATAACACGAAAGAGCATACCAAGTCACAGCCCGCTCTTTCTGACGGCACTTATACGCCGGATCAGTTCAGCTGGTCGGGCGGCTCCGGCAGACTGGCTTATATTGCCTGTGACAAGATTACCGTCAAAAAAGGCAAGTCCTACGCGACGATTCGCTTCAGTAGCGCCTCTTACGATAAGGTGCAGGCGGGCGGCGGTACCTATCGCAATACGGGCAGCGCAGAGTCTACGTTCACGATTCCGGTGACCCTCAACGCCAACAACCATATTTCTGCACGAACGGTCGCGATGTCCGCGCCGCATTGGGTCGACTATACGATCTATCCGTACCTAGAAGAAGTTGGTAAAGGAAGCGGCGGAGTCAAGCAAACAACCGGGCAGAAACCGCAAGGAAAAGACACAAAGGATAAAGACAGCAAGGATAAGAAAGCGGTCTCCGCAATCATCGGCTTGGGCGAGGCAGAGGAAGTTCCGATGGAATATGCCGCGTATTGTAAGCTCTATCGCTATGCAAACGGTATCAAGCTATTGCAGATCGATTTGACTACGGCAAGTGGGCTTAGTTATGAGAAAAAATCCATGGAAGCGCAGACGGAAGTGGCATACGATGAGGACGGCAAGCCCATCGCCAAGCTGCAGAGCGAGATTACGCAAGCACTGTATCAAAACAGTACCGTCCGTTATCTTCTGGTGCCGGAGGGCATAGAGGTTCCGGCAGGACTGGATAAGGAAATGATCGTGGTCTCCGTTCCGGCGGACAAGACCTGGTCTATATCCAAGCCAGCAAATCAGTTTATGCAGGCATTGGGCTGTGAAGCAATGCTGACCACCGATGCAAGCAAAGCTGAAAATCCGACCAAACCGGATTTCAAATCTATTGTACAGGAAGAAAACAATCTGGCAATCGTACCGTTATCTCTGTTTGAAGACACCGATACAGGGCAGACTGCCGCGCAGAAACAGTCGCAGCTGGAAACATTAGAGAAACGTTTCGCGACACTGCAGATTCCCGTCATTTTAGATCGTTCGGCAGACGAAACGACCCTGCAGGGAAAAGCAGAGTGGGTCAAGGTTTACGCAGCCCTTTACGGCGCGGAGAATCGAGAAGAAGCGGCGTTGACAGCCATGCAGGAGGAAGCCTTCTGGGACAGCCTTGCAGATGAAGATACCGGAGTCAAAGCGGATCCGGCGTCGGAAGCCTCCACAGAAACGAAAAATCATAACGAAGAAAATAACGCAAATGCGTTTTTATATGCAGCGATTGCTGTCGTCATCGTGCTTTTGGCAGCGACTGCAGGAATCATGATAAAGAAGAACAAGATAGAGAAAAACAAAATAGAAAAGAACAAAACAAAGAAGGGGTAGCATATGAGACAAAAATGGAAACGCAGAGACGGTTTCGTATTTCTTCTGATTCTGTGCCTGCTGGCTGCCATCCTGACCGGGTGCGGCAGCGACGGCGGACAGGCGGGACAGGACGGGAACAACGGCGATACCAATGACCGGATCCTGCAGATTGACGGACTGACCTACGAAAAATCCGTAACTTTTGACTACGCGCGTTGTCTGGCAATTGATCAGTACGAGGGCGGTTACAGTCTGGTCGATGTTTTTGACGACGCGAAATATCTGGTCGTGCCGGAAGGCGGCAGCGTGCCGAAGGAGCTGGATGACAGCATACAGATCATTCAGCTGCCGCTGCAGCATATTTATCTGGGCGCGACGGCGGTCATGTCCCTGTTTGACGCGATCGACGCTCTGGATCATGTCTCCATGACCGCGCTGAAGGAGTCGGGCTGGACCGTTGAAAACGCCGCGAAACGGATGCGGGAGGGAAAACTCGTCTATGCCGGCAAATACAACACACCCGATTATGAATTGATATTGGCGCAGGGCTGTGAGCTTGCCATCGAGTCCACCATGATTTATCATACGCCGGATGTCAAGGAAATGCTGGAAGAATTGGGCGTACCTGTTCTGGTCGACCGTTCCAGCTACGAGTCCAACCCGCTGGGGAGAACCGAATGGATCAAGCTTTACGGTGTACTGACCGGAAAAGAAGAGGCAGCGAACGCATTCTTTGAGAAACAGAAGGAAAGCGTGGCAGAGCTCGAAAATTACAGCAGCACCGGCAAAGTCGCCGCGTTCTTCTATTTGACTACGGACGGTAAAGTGGTAGTGAGAAGCTCTACGGACTATGTACCGTCGATGATCAAGATGGCAGGCGGCGTGTACGCCTTTGACGGCGTGGTGGACGAGGACGGCAAAACCTCCGTATCCATGACCATGGAAAGCTTTTATGAGAAAGCGCGGGATGCGGATTATATCATTTACAACGCCAGCATTGACAGTTCGGTAAAAACCATCGAGGACCTCATCAAAAAAGACGAAGTTTTGAAAGAGTTCAAGGCAGTTAAAAACGGCGCGTGTTATACGACCGGAAGCTCGATGTACCAGAGAACGGATGTGATTGCCAACATGATTTTGGATTTTCATAAGGTCTTCACCGGACAGGATACCGATCAGCTGGAATTCCTGGAAAAAATGAAGGAATCGGAGTAGGAATATGACAGATTTCGTAAACAGTAAAGGGGAGCGCGCGCGTGCGCCGGAGAGCTTTCACAGGGAGCTCGCCAGACGCCGTTTGCGCTGGACGATGGTTTTTGTAATCTTGGCGGCAGCGTTCGTTTTGATTACGATTTTGAACATCAATACGGGAAGCGTGCATCTGTCCGCCGGAGAAATCGCGAAGGTCATCTTCAGCAAGGAAGGCAGTAAGACCCAGATGGATATTATCTGGCGCATCCGCCTGCCGCGGATTTTGATGGCTGCCATTTTAGGCGGGGCACTGTCCCTTTCCGGCTTCATGCTCCAGACTTTCTTTGAAAATCCGATCGCTGGGCCCTTTGTGCTCGGCATTTCGTCGGGCGCCAAGATGGTGGTCGCGCTGGTCATGATCTTTTATATGCGGCAAGCCATCTCTCTTTCGTCCTACGCGCTGATTTTCGCGGCCTTTATCGGCTCACTGATCGCGACGGGCTTCATTCTTCTGGTTTCCAGAAAGATCCGCAATATGGCGGCGCTTTTGGTCGCGGGCATCATGATCGGCTATATCTGCTCGGCGGTGACGGATTTTGTCGTAACCTTTGCCAGCGACTCAGATATCGTCAACCTACATAACTGGTCGCTGGGGAGCTTTTCGGGCATGACCTGGAGTAAGGTTTCCGTCGGCGCGACAGTGGTCGGCATCGCTTTCGCCGCGACCGTCTGCATGTCTAAGCCGATCGGTGCGTTTCAGCTGGGAGAATCCTACGCGCAGAGCATGGGTGTGAATATCAAGGTATTCCGCGCCCTGCTGATCCTGCTTTCCAGCCTGCTTTCGGCTTGCGTGACAGCCTTCGCGGGACCGATTTCCTTCGTGGGCATCGCGGTACCGTTTATCGCCAAGGCATCTTTGGGAACCTCGAAACCGCTCGTGGTCATCCCGGGCTGCTTCCTGTGCGGTTCGGTCTTTTGCATGCTCTGCGATTTGATCGCCCGAACGGTGTTCGCGCCGGTGGAACTGAACATCAGTACGGTGACATCGATTTTCGGTGCGCCGATTGTAATTTATATGATGATAAGAAAGCGCAGCAGAATTTGATGAACAAGTATTTTACCTTCGATCGGCTTTCCGTCGGATATCAGGGAAAGCCGCTGATTCGGGATATCTGTTTTGATATCCAAAAAGGAGAAATCGTCACGCTGATCGGACCGAACGGCGCCGGAAAGTCCACGATTCTCAAAAGTATCACCCGCCAGCTGGAGCGTATCAGCGGCGGCGTGATTTTAGACGGTACGGACATTCAGGCGATGTCCTATAAGGCACTGGCCTCACGCATGGCTGTCGTTTTGACCGACCGCATCAAGGCGGAGCTGATGACTTGTCACGATATCGTGGCAAGCGGACGCTATCCGTATACCGGCAAACTCGGGATTCTGACCTCTGATGATGAGCAGAAGGTGGAGGAGGCGTTGGCTATGGTGCATGCCGGGGAACTCGGTATGCGGGATTTCGCGAATATCAGCGATGGACAGCGGCAGCGGGTGCTGCTTGCCAGAGCGATTTGTCAGGAGCCGGATGTGATGATTTTGGACGAGCCGACTTCCTTTTTGGATGTGAAATATAAGCTGGAGCTTTTGTCCATCCTGCGCCGTATGGCAAAGGAGAAAAATATTACCGTTATCATGTCTCTGCATGAAATCGACCTTGCGGAAAAGATTTCCGATAAGATTATCTGCGTCAGCGGAGAAACGATTTTTGCCTATGGCGCGCCGGAGCAGATTTTTCGGGAAGAAACGATCCGCAGCCTCTATCACATTGACAACGGGTATTTCGACCCGGTGTTCGGCAGCATCGAGCTGCCGCGGCCGGAGGGAGAGCCGCGCGTCTTTGTGATTTCGGCAGGAGGCAGCGGGATTGAGGTCTATCGGAAACTGCAGAAGGAAAACATTCCGTTTGCCGCGGGGATTCTGTACCCGAACGATATCGACTATCAGCTGGCAAGATTGCTCGCCGCGGAAGTCATCACCGAAAAGCCTTTTTGCGCCATGTCGGAGGAAACGTACCGGCGGGCGCTCACGTGCATGAACGCCTGTGAGCGGGTCATCTTTGCCGACACCGCGGCAGGCGATATGAATCGAGCCGTTTTCCGGCTCAAGGAAGAAGCGGAGAAAGCAGGAAAACTGATTTGCTATGAAACATCAGACCGGAATTGAAGCCTATTATATCATCAAAAATAATCAAAAAATGCGTTTCGGCTATACCACCGGAACCTGCGCGGCTGCCGCAGCCAAAGCAGCCGCGCAGATGCTGCTGAGCGGTGAAAAAACTGATTTCGTGGTGCTGACGACGCCTAAGGGCATTACGCTCAATCTGGAAGTGGTCGATTGCGTCATGGCACAGACGTTTGTGTCCTGCGCGATTGTCAAGGACGCGGGTGATGACCCTGACGTAACAGATGGCATACGGATTTACGCCCGGGTGGAGCGAGCGGAAACAGGCTTTCATCTTGCCGGGGGCGCAGGCGTCGGCAGGGTGACGCGGCCGGGGCTGGAGCAGGCGGTCGGGGAGGCCGCGATCAACCGCGTGCCGCGGCAGATGATCACCGAGGCACTGCAGGAAACCGCGGCGGCATACGGCTGGCAGGGCGGTCTGTGTGCAACGATTTCTGTGCCGGAGGGCGCGGAACGCGCCCAAAAGACGTTCAATCCGCTGCTGGGTATCGAAGGCGGGATCTCTATCTTAGGGACCTCCGGCATCGTAGAGCCGATGAGCGAGACCGCGCTCTTAAACAGTCTCCGCGTCGAAATGAAGCAGCAGCTTGCCCTGGGGCGAAGCTATCTGGTCGTCACGCTTGGAAACTACGGGAAGCATTATCTGGACGAGCTGGACTATATGCCGATACGGGATACAATCAAGTGCAGCAATTATATCGGTGAGGTCATCGATATGGCTGTGAACCTTGGCGCGAAGGGCCTGCTGTTTATCGCGCATATCGGCAAGTTTGTCAAGGTTGCAGGCGGCATTATGAACACGCATTCACAGAACGCGGATGCCAGAAGTGAGATCATGGCGGCGGCGGCACTCAGAGCAGGTATCGACCGGGACGGCGCGATGCGGATTTTGGATACGGTTACGACAGCAGAAGCGGTTGAAATCGTGGAAGAAGCCGGATTGCTGGAAGAAACCATGCGGATTCTGACCGACAAAATCGCGTTCTATCTGCAGCATCGATGCTACGGCGCGATTGAAACCGAGGCCTTGATCTTTTCCAACGAAAAGGGTGCGCTGGGAGAAACCGCGGGCTTTCGCGATATGCTTGCCAAAATAGAAGCAGAAGCCAAAGCAACAAAAATCTAAAAGGAAAGCGAAACGAATTTTTACGCGAATCGCGGCAAAAGTTCGCTGCGAAGGGATCAAGCGATGAAACAAAGAGGAAAATTATACGGCATCGGCGTTGGTCCGGGAGATCCGGAGCTGATGACCATCAAAGCCGTTCGAATCATAAATCAAAGCGATGTCATTGTCGTGCCGGGCAAACAGGCGGAGGATTCCGTCGCTTATCGCATCGCGGCAGGTATCTGTGAGAATCTTACAGAGAAACAGCTGATAGCGGTAGAAATGCCGATGGTGAAGGATGAGGCGGTATTGGAAGCAGGACACCGCGCAGCGGCAGAGCAAATCGAAGCGCTGCTGGAGGATGGGCTGACGGTCAGCTTTTTAACTTTAGGAGACGTTACGGTGTACGCGACCTATATGTATGTGCACAAGCTGGTCGCGGCAGACGGCTATGAAACGGAGATCATCAATGGCATCACTTCCTTTACAGCAGCCGCGGCAAGGCTCAATACCGATCTGGTCGAAAAAGACCAGCCGCTGCATGTGATCCCTGCCAGCTATCGAAGGGACAGCGTGTCGGAGCTTTTGGCGCTGCCGGGAACGAAGATCCTGATGAAGACGGGAAAAGAAATGAAAGCGGTGCGCGCGGCGATTCTCGCGAGCGGGCAGGATGCCGTCATGGTAGAGAACTGTGGGATGGAGGGAGAAAAAATTTATGCGAATCCGGCGGAGATCCCGGACGATGCGTCTTACTATTCCGTCATCATTGTCAAAGAAAAGCAGGAGGAACAAGCATGAAAACCATTCATTTTGTAGGGGCAGGCAGCGGCGCTGCTGACCTGATCACCCTGAGAGGAAAGCAATACTTAGAAGAAGCCGATACCATTATCTATGCGGGCTCGCTCGTCAATCCGCAGCTGCTGGACTACGCGAAAGCGGGCTGCAGCATCTATAACAGCGCGCATATGACCTTGGAAGAAGTGCTGGAGGTGATGCGGCAAGATGTAAAGGCAGAGAAACAGGTGGTGCGTCTGCATACCGGAGATCCTTGCCTGTACGGCGCAATCCGGGAGCAGATGGATGTGCTGGATGAAGAGAACATACCTTATGATTACTGTCCGGGCGTCAGCTCTTTCTGCGGGGCTGCCTCGGCGCTGAATCTGGAATATACTTTACCGAATATTTCCCAAAGCGTCATCATCACCCGTATGGCAGGCAGGACGCCGGTACCGGAGAAAGAGAGCATTGAGTCCTTCGCTGCACATCACGCGACTATGGTGGTGTTTTTGAGTACCGGACTTTTGGAGGAACTATCTGCAAGACTCATTGCCGGCGGTTACAGCGCGGACACACCGGCAGCCATCGTCTACAAGGCAACCTGGGAGGACGAAAAGTCCTTCGTCTGCACTGTGGGAACGCTCGCAGAAACCGCGAAAAAGAACGGCATTACCAAAACCGCGCTGATGATTATCGGAGACGTGGTAAGCTGCAGTCATTATGACCGTTCCAAGCTGTACGATCCGGGCTTTACCACCGAATTTCGAGAAGCGAGCAAATAAGAAAGCAAGTATGTATGAAAGGCGCGGTATGAAACAAGCATCAATTCTTTGCTTCAGTCCGCCGGGAAAGGAAACGGCACGAAGGCTGAGGGAGTACTTAAAAAGCGCATATCCGGATTGGAATGTCAAGGTTTTTGCCAAAGGGCGATTCGCCGCGGAATCGGAACCGGATGCGCGTCCGGAAGGGCTTGCGGCTGCGGAAACAGCGACCGAGCACGCGGATGTGATACCGCTTACGGCGTCGCTGGCTGACTGGGGCAAGCAGCATTTCGCGCAGGATGACTGTCTGATCTTCGTCGGGTCCGCGGGTATTGCGGTGCGCACCATCGGACCGCTGGCAGTCAGCAAAAAGACCGACCCCGCCGTCCTCGTTGTCGATGATCGTCTGCAATATGTGATTCCCATCCTGTCCGGACATCTGGGCGGGGCAAATGCAATCGCCTGTCGGCTTGCGGCGATGACAGGCGCCGAAGCGGTGCTGACGACAGCCACTGACGTGCACCGGAAACTGGCGCCGGATGTTTTCGCACAAAGGAACGGACTCAAGATCATGGACTTTACGGCAGCGAAGCTGGTCGCAGCAGCGCTGGTGCGGGGCGAAACCATCACGATTTATACAGATGCCGCCGTAGAAGGCGCAGTGCCGGACGAAGTGCGTCTGGCAGGACTGGAAGCCTTCGCGGACTATCATGGCGGCGGCGCGATGCTGATTTCACCGCGAAAGCCGGAGCTTATCGATAAGCCGGAGGTTTTGTGGCTGGTGCCGCAGACGGTGTATTTAGGCATCGGATTGAAAGCCGGAAAGCCGGAAGAAGCCGTAGCGCAGGCTGTGGAGGCTTGTCTTGCGCAAGCGGGCGTAGATCCGGCAGCCTTGGCAGGCGCAGCCTCCATCGACATCAAACGCGAGGAAGCGGGACTCTTGCGGTTTGCCGCAGAGAGGCATCTGCCACTGCAGTTCTTTACCGCGGCGGAGCTGAACCAAGTGGAAGGAAGTTTTACGGGATCGGCTTTTGTCAAGCAGATCACCGGGACAGATAATGTTTGCGAACGCGGCGCTTTGCTGCTGGCCTCTGTGGATGCCGAAGCCGGAACGCCGCAAAACAACGGCAGCGCGCTGCTGCTGCAGCCAAAAACAGCCATGGACGGCGTGACTGCCGCCTTGGCGATGAAGAAAGGAAGCATACGATTTGAATAAGATTTATGTTGTCGGCATCGGGCCGGGCGCTTACGAAAAAATGACCATCGAGGCCTGTGAAACCCTAAAAAACTGTGATGTCATCATCGGCTATACGGTCTATGTGGATTTAGTCAAGGAACATTTCCCGGGGAAAACTTTCCTCACGACACCGATGCGCAAAGAAAAAGAACGCTGCGTGATGGCATTTGAAGAAGCAGCAAAAGGACAGACGGTAGCCATGATTTGCTCCGGTGATGCCGGCGTTTACGGGATGGCGGGACTGATGTATGAGGTTGGCAGCGCGTATCCGCAAATTGAAATCGCGGTCATACCGGGCGTGACCGCTGCCATCAGCGGCGCGGCGTGCCTGGGTGCGCCTTTGATCCACGACTTTTGTCTCATCAGCCTCAGTGACCTCCTGACGCCGTGGGAGCTGATCGAAGAACGTCTGCGCAGTGCGGCAAAAGGGGACTTCGTTGTCTGCCTGTATAATCCGTCCAGCGTCAAACGCGCCGATTATCTTGCCAAAGCCTGCGATCTTCTGATGGAGCATAAACCGAAGGAAACCGTCTGCGGCATCGTCGGCAACATCGGCAGAGAAGGCGAGCAGATGCGGGTACTGAGTCTCGAAGCACTGCGCGATACGAAGGTGGATATGTTTACGACTGTATTTATCGGCAATACCCAGACCAAGGTCTTGAACGGCAAAATGGTGACGCCGAGAGGTTATCGAGATGTGTAAGATCCTTTTGTTCGGCGGAACGACCGAGGGCAGAGAGCTTTCAGAGTTTCTCGTCAAAAATAACATATCGGCGCTTGTCTGCGTTGCAACTACATATGGTTGCAAGCTTGCGTCCTCCTCTGACGCGGTGCGGGTGCTGACGGAGCGGCTGACCGCCGCGGAGATGGAAGCTTTGATGCGCACAGAGCAGCCGGAGCTGGTCATCGATGCCACGCATCCTTATGCGGCTGCGGTGACCGAGAATATTCTGCAGGCGGCGCAGCGTACCAATGTCGAATATCTGCGCGTATTGCGGGCGTCTGCGGACAAAGGAGCGCAAGCAGAACAGCATTTGCTGTCGGAAGATGACGGCGCGATGGGCGGTGTCGTCTATTTGGACAGCATGGAAACCACCATCGACTGGTTAAACAGCCGATCGGGCAGGATCCTAGCGACCACAGGCAGCAAGGAGCTGCAAGCCTATACAGCGATCGATGACTGGCAGGAAAGGGTCTTCGCGCGGGTGCTTTCTACGGCGGAGTCCGTACAGCATTGCGCGTCCATCGGCTTTGAGGGAAAACATCTGATCGCCATGCAGGGACCGTTTCCAACGGAGCTGAACGAAGCGCTGCTCCGCACCTATGACATTTCCTATCTGGTAACCAAGGATACCGGACAAGCCGGCGGCTTTGCCGAAAAGCTGCTTGCCTGTGAAGCCGTCGGCTGTACGGCTGTCGTCATCGGCAGACCGCGCAAGGAGACCGGTATTTCGGTCATGGCTTGTAAAGCGCTTTTGGCAGAACGGTTTGCGCTGAAGCCGCGGGTAAAGGTTTCGCTCATCGGCATCGGTCCCGGTGGACAAGGCAGCATGACAGAGGAGGCAGCGGCAGCGCTCGCGGATGCGGATTATGTGATCGGCTCCGGCAGGATGCTTGACCTTGCGCGGGGGAAAAAACCGATTTTGGACGAATATCGCAGTGCGGTCATCGCGCACTATATCGACACACACCGCGCGTATGAACGTTTCGCGGTGCTGCTTTCCGGAGACACCGGATTTTACAGCGGGGCAAAAAAGCTTTATGAAAGGCTGGTTATGCTTGGAGAAAGTGTCGAGCTTCATGTGATCCCGGGGGTTTCCTCCGTATCTGCGCTGGCGGCAAGGCTTGGGACCGCTTGGGACGACGCAATCATCGTCTCCAACCATGGCAGGACACAGTCGCTGGTTCCGTTAATCCGCGACCACGCAAAGGTTTTCTCCATTCTCGGGAAGCCTGCCGATGCGGCTGAATTAGCGCAAAAACTGGTGGATTTTGAGATGCCGGAGGTGAAGCTGTCGGTAGGCGAGCGGCTTTCTTATGCGGACGAAAAAATTACGATCGGCGCAGCAAAAGACCTATGCAGCTTCCGGCACGATCCGCTGAGCGTGCTCTTGTTGGAAAATCCATGCGCGGCGGAAACGAAGATCAATCCACTGCACTGCCGCAAGGATGAAGAATTCCTGCGCGGTAAGGTACCGATGACCAAGGAGGAAATCCGCGTGTTATCTGTGGATCGCCTGCATCTGACCGAAGATGCCGTTTGCTATGATATCGGCGCGGGAACCGGCTCTGTATCGGTGGAAATGGCGCTGCGCGCCTCCAAAGGCAGGGTCTATGCGGTAGAACGAAATCCGGAAGCGATCCGGCTGCTGCAGGACAATCGACGGAAATTCAAAACAGATAATCTGCATATTATCGAAGGACTTGCGCCGGAGGCGATGCGGGAGCTTCCGCCTGCAACGCACGTTTTCATCGGTGGTTCGGCAGGCAATATGGAGGCAATCGTTGAAGCGGCATTGACAAAACTTCCGGAGAACAAGGAAGCTGCAAGCGAAAAGGATGCTTTCGACCTTACTGACTGCGGGAATCACAAGCCTGCACAGGTCCGCTTCGTGATCAACTGCATCGCGCTGGAATCGACCGCACAGGCGCTTGCCTGCGCGAAAAAATACGGATGCGGAGCGCCTGAGGTAACGCAGATTTCGGTTGCCAGAGGGCATGCAGTCGGCAGCTACACCATGATGAAAAGTGAAAACCCGATCACCATCCTCTGCTTCGATGCAGAAAAACGAGGAACCGGTAAATAACAAGGGAAAAAAAGACGATAAAGATACTATAAACGGAGGCATGCTTATGAAAATGCCAAGAATTTTGCTGTGCGCCGGCGCGAGCGGCAGCGGCAAGACCTTACTGACCTGCGGAATCCTGCAGGCGCTGATCAATCGCGGCATCAAACCCGCTTCCTTTAAGTGCGGACCGGACTATATCGACCCCATGTTTCACAAAAAAGTGCTGGGGACGGTATCCGGTAATTTAGACACTTTCTTTTTGGATGACGAAAGTCTGCGCTGGCTGTTTACGGAGCGCGCCAGGGACTGCGATATCGCGATCATCGAAGGCGTCATGGGCTATTATGACGGACTGGGCGGTATCAGTCAGAAGGCAAGCACCTATGACGTAGCTAGAGCAACGCAGACACCGGCCATTCTGATCGTCAACGGCAAAGGGGTCAGCGCGTCACTGGCGGCACAGATTCAAGGCTTTCAAAACTTCAAAGCGGACAGCGGCATTGCCGGTGTGATCCTCAATCATGTCAAAGAGCCGATGTACCGTCTGCTCAAGGACTATATCGAGGAAACCTGTGGGATTCCCGTCATCGGCTGGCTGCCGGAGCTTACGGATATCCAGTTGGAAAGTCGTCACCTGGGGCTGGTCATGCCAGATGAAGTAGCGGATCTGCGCGAAAAGCTGCAGCAGCTCGCGGAGGTTGTCGCAAACACCGTCGACCTCGACAAACTCCTTGGCATCGCGCAGACCGCACCCGCCGTCAGTGGGATCGATCCGCTTGCGGCAGGCGCGGAGGAAGCGCCGCTTTTCGGGGCGTGGCATCGCACAGGAGACGCACCGAAGCTGCGTATCGGGGTGGCGCGTGATGCGGCATTTTGTTTTTTCTATGAGGACAACCTCAAGCTTTTGGAGCGGTTAGGGGCTGAAATTGTGCCATTTTCGCCGATTTCAGATTATAAGCTTCCGCCGATGCTCGATGGCATGATTTTTTACGGCGGTTATCCGGAGATTTACGCAGAGCAGCTTTCGGTAAACCAAACGATGCAGGAGAGCATCCGCGGCGCTTACGCGGAGGGCATGCCGATATTGGCGGAATGCGGCGGTTTCCTGTATTTAGGCAAATCCCTGCAGGATCTGCAAGGGAACGCTTGGCCGATGGTCGGTCTGACAGAGGGAGACGGTTATCGGACAGACCGTTTGGGACGCTTCGGCTATATCGACTTGACGGAAAACAGCGCGGAACCGCCTGCAGCGGGCGGAAGCGCGCAGCACGAGGCGGAAACCGGAGCTGCGGGATATTTTGACGGATACGGGAAGATCGGCGTGCTCAAGGCGCACGAGTTCCACTATTATGATACCACCGCCAACGGAACAGCCTTTCACGCGCAGAAACCGGCAGGCAAGCGAAACTGGGACTGCATCATCAGCAGAGCGAACCTCCTGGCAGGATTCCCACATATTTACTACTACGCGAATCCAAAATTCGCGCAGATCTTTTTAGACAAATGCAGCCGTTTCAGAGGGCTGTAAGAACGGAGACTTCCATGCTCAACAATACAGGTATCGCTTTGATGGCAGGATTCCTTTTGGACCTTGCCATCGGCGATCCGCGCTGGCTCTATCATCCGGTCAGACTGATCGGTAAGGTGATTGACCTGCTTGAAAAAATCTTTAGAAAAATTTTGCCGAAAACACCGCGAGGCGAGCTGGCAGGCGGCGCTATGCTGGTTATCGGTACGTTGGCGGTGACCGGTATGGTAAGCTTTGGACTTCTGTATCTGGCATACCAGCTGCATACCGGCATCGGTATCGCGGTGGAGAGCTTTCTGTGTTATCAGATGCTTGCGGTTCGTTCTCTGAGAGACGAAAGTATGCTGGTGTACGATGCACTGACCTCCGGCAAGCCGGAAAGTCTTGCAGACGGCAGAGCGGCTGTTTCCAGAATTGTCGGTCGGGATACGGACAACCTGGATGAAACAGGCGTGACGAAGGCCGCAGTGGAGACGGTAGCTGAGAATTTCGGTGACGGCGTTTTTGCGCCGATGCTTTATATGGCGCTGGGCGGTCCGGTGTGCATGTACCTTTACAAAGCCATCAATACGATGGATTCCATGCTTGGATATAAAAATGAACGGTTTCTGTATTTTGGACGATGCGCGGCAAAGCTGGATGATATCGCGAATTTCATTCCGGCAAGACTGGCGGGGCTGACTTTGGTTCTCAGCGCGTATCTCGGACCCTTTGACGGAAAAAACGCTGCGAGGATCTTTTTTCGGGATCGCCGTAAGCATGCCAGTCCGAATTCAGCCCATACCGAGGCTGCGGCGGCAGGTGCGCTGGATATACAGCTGGCAGGCAATGCTTACTACTTCGGGAAGCTTTATGAAAAGCCATTTATCGGTGATCCGCTGCAGGCGGTCAGACCGGATGACATCCGGCGCGTAAACCGCCTGATGTATCTGGGCGCGTTCTTATCGGCGCTGCTTCTCGGCGGCATCAGCTTTTTTCTTTACGGAGGGGGCGCTTTATGAAAAAAATGATTCATGGCGGCGATATTTACCGCCATCCGGATATGATAGATTTTTCTTCGAATTGCAATCCATTTGGACCGCCGCAGCGCGTGCAGGACGCGATCTGCCGGGCAGCAGGTCAGATCGGACACTACCCGGATATACAGTGCAGCCTGTTGCGCGATGCGTTGTCTGCAAAGCTGCATGTTCCGGGCGCATGGATTTTCTTTGGAAACGGTGCAGCAGAGGTGATCTTCGCTGCGGTGACAGCCTTGAAACCCAAAAAAGCGCTGCTTCCGGCACCGACCTTTGCGGAGTACGCACAGGCATTGGAAACTGTGGGGTGTGAGATCCAATATGTGCAAACCGCGGAAGCGGACGGCTTCGCGCTGCCCATGGACTTTGCAGAGCAGATAACGGAAGATATCGACATGGTTTTTCTCTGCAATCCGAATAATCCGACCGGAAACCTGCTTTCGCGAGAGGAAACCGAACGGGTGATTCGACGCGCCGGGGCGCTTGGCTGCACCGTCGTGTTAGACG
Organism: uncultured Eubacteriales bacterium; assembly: GCA_900542245.1. Lineage (GTDB taxonomy): Bacteria > Bacillota > Clostridia > Peptostreptococcales > Anaerovoracaceae > CAG-238. The sequence continues at coordinate 4,053 of UQMQ01000006.1, read as the reverse complement.
AATGTTTTTTAGACTTTGTGGAAAAGCCGGAGGAATTTTCGATGCTGGGGGAGCTGGCGGCGTATCCACATGTGATTCTGCTCAAGGCGTTTACCAAGCTGTATGCGATGGCAGGGGTGCGGCTGGGGTACGGCATCTCAAGCAATCCGGCGATCATCGAAAAGCTGGAACGCAGCGTACAGCCATGGAATGTTTCTTCGCTCGCGCAGGCGGCAGGTCTCGCGGCACTCGCAGAGGACGCTTATGTAAGAGAAAGCCTCACGACGCTGCGCGCGGAGCGGGCATATCTTTTACAAGCGCTGGAGAAGCTGGGCTGCCGCACCTATGCTTCGCAGGCAAACTATATTTTTTTTCGCGGAGAGACAACCCTCGGCGAAAAACTGCGTGCGGCTGGATTTTTGGTGCGGGACTGCAGCAATTACGCGGGTCTTGGCAAGGGCTATTATCGTGTCGCGGTACGGCTGCATGAGGACAATGTGAAGCTGGTGCAGGCGTTGGCGCACATTTTAGATTAAAAAACCGGAGGAAAAAACATGGCAAAAGCAATCATGGTGCAGGGAACCATGTCGAATGTAGGAAAAAGTCTGATTACCGCAGGCTTATGCAGAATCTTTCAGCAGGACGGCTACAGGGTCGCGCCGTTCAAGTCACAGAATATGGCACTCAACTCCTTTATTACCGCCGATGGCATGGAGATGGGACGCGCACAGGTCATGCAGGCGGAAGCGGCTGGCATCGCACCGGATGTACGCATGAACCCGATCCTCCTCAAACCGACCAACGATGTCGGCAGCCAGGTCATCGTCAACGGGGAAGTGCTGGGAACCATGAGCGCCCGCGATTATTTTGCTTTTAAGCATAAGCTGGTGCCGGATGTGATGAAAGCCTTCCACGCACTCAGCGCCGAAAATGATATTATCGTCATTGAAGGTGCGGGCAGTCCTGCGGAGGTGAATCTGAAAGATGAAGATATCGTCAACATGGGCATGGCGAAAATGGCGAAGGCTCCGGTGCTTCTGGTCGGCGACATCGACCGGGGCGGCGTGTTCGCGCAGCTGATCGGCACTGTCGATTTGCTGGAAGCAGAGGAGCGGCAGATGGTCAAGGGTCTGATCATCAACAAATTCCGCGGGGATAAGACGATTCTCGACCCGGGGATTGCGATTTTGGAAGCAAAGTCCGGCATCGATGTGGTTGGTGTCGCGCCGTATCTGCATATCGATGTGGAGGATGAGGACAGCCTCAGCGAACGGTTGGAGTTTCGCGGAAACGGAGAGGCAGCGACCCTGATCGATATTGCAGTGATCCGCCTGCCTCGTATCTCTAACTTTACTGACCTGAACGTGATGGAAACCATTCCCGGCGTCAGCGTGCGCTATGTCAAAAACGTGCAGGAGCTCAAAGATCCGGATATGATCGTGCTGCCGGGATCGAAAAATACCATTTCGGATTTGCTGTGGATGCGGCAGAACGGACTGGAGGCGGCAATCCTGAAACAGGCAGGCAGCGGGAAGGTCGTGTTCGGCATTTGCGGCGGCTATCAGATGCTCGGAGAAACGCTTTCCGATCCGCTCGGGCTGGAGACCTCCGGTACGGTCCGCGGCATGGGACTGCTGCCGATCGATACGGTTTTTATGGAGGAAAAAACGAGAACCCGCGTCACCGGGACTTTCCTTACAGAGGGAACCTTGCTTGCAGGGCTGCAAACACAAAAGCTCGCGGCGGAGGGTTATGAGATCCACATGGGACAGTCCACGCGTAAAGCTGGCGCGAGACCGCTGCTGACGCTGACGGACGCGGTAAGCGGAACGGTCAAGCAGGATGGCGCATACAAAGGAAATGTATTCGGCTCTTACGTCCATGGCATTTTTGACGGCGCAGGCATCGGGCAGGCTGTCATTCAGGCGCTGGCGGATAAGAAGGGCGTCGCGATGGGAGAGATGGGCAGCATGACCTACGCTGAATATAAAGAAACGCAGTACGACCTTTTGGCGGCGGGACTGCGCGAAGCCTTAGACATGGATCAAATCTATCGAATCTTAGAGGAAGGCATTGACGAATAAGCGCGAATTAAGGCAATCCTACATGGATGCATCGAAAGATAGAGGGGAAAGGAACCGACGATGAATTTTAGAGAACAAATAGAAAAAGTGAAACCGAGAGAGATTGAAGAACGAAGCTTTGCGATCATCAGCGAAGAGCTGGGGGCAAGAACGTTTGCACCGCATACGGAGCTGATCGTCAAACGCTGTATTCATACCTCGGCAGACTTTGATTACGCGGACAACCTGTGCTTTTCGCAGGACGCGGCAGTCAAGGCGATGAAAGCCATTCAACGCGGCGTATCCGTCGTGACCGATACGAATATGGCCAAAGCAGGGATCAATAAGGTTTCTCTCGGCAAATACGGCGGCAGCGTTCACTGCTTCATGGCAGACGCGGACGTGGCAGAAGCAGCCAGACTGCACGGCACCACGCGCGCCAGCGAAAGCATGAAAAAAGCGGCTGCGATGGGAGAGCCTTTTCTCTATGCCATCGGCAACGCGCCGACCGCGCTGGTGACCTTGTACGACTTGATGCAGGAGGGGCAGGTGAAGCCGGAGCTCATCATCGGCGTGCCGGTCGGCTTTGTCAATGTGGTGCAATCCAAGGAGCTGATTATGAGCAGCGACGTACCGTATATCGTTGCCCGTGGTCGCAAGGGCGGCAGCAATATCGCAGCCTGCATCGTCAACGCGCTGCTGTATATGATCGACAACGATCGATATTACTGGAAAGGATGAGAGTGCGCAATCGCTCTCTTTTCTTTCTTCCTTCCTATTTCCGCGCGGAAACAGAAAAAACAGGGCAGCTCTCAGAGGAACCGCCCTGCCGCAATCAGACACACAAAAAACAGGAAAGCTGTGTGAATCATGATTTGTGAATCGCTAGAGGTTTTCAATTTCTTCGACTGAGAGTCCGGTGTTTTTCGCGATCAAGTCAAGCGGAACACCGGAGTCTTTAAAATTCTTCGCGATCTCGCGCTGCTTTTGCGCTTCGCCTTCGGCACGACCCTGCTCCAACCCCAATTCCAGTCCTTTGCGCTCGCGTTCGTTCAGCATATATTCGAATGTCATATACTTCCGCCTCCAATCGTCAGTATTGAACTTCCTGACGCGCGCGTCAATCCTACGCGTCAGCGATGAAGCCTGACTCGCCTTCGGATCGTTCAAATAGGCATAGAGCGGCTTCAGAGCCTCCGGCACTTTCGCCGGCGTGCATGCTGTGTTCAAAACTATTTTATACGAAAAATCATCCAGAGGCAAGCCTTTTTGCACATCCCACGAGCGAAAGAAATAGACGGGCTCGTCTTTTTTGAAGTAGTCGAAGGTGCAGAGAAAGATCACATAGCACTTTTTCAGCTTCGCGTAATCCTCTCCTTCCTTCAGGCAGTCCAAATCCATGTTTGCCTGATAGTAGCGGCTGCGTTTGCCGAGCGCGAAACCGGAAGCGGTCTGCATCTCGATTTCGGCCCATAGATTTTCAGACTTGATATACGCGTCAAAGCGCACGCCGTGCATGTCCTTGGTGAATTTTAGAGTTTTTTGTGTTTCGGCGTATAAACCGGAGGCATCTGCACGCGAGTCCCGTTCTGCCACAGGCGCCGCGTGAGAAACCCCCGCAGCCGAAGGGAAGCCGGCGCCGTGCGTCTCCTGCCGCGCGCAGCCTTTTTCCCCGTTCGCTGAAGCATGCAAAGCTTCCGCGTCTGTCTGCTCATCAATCAGAGGATTCGGAGATTTCATAATTCGAATTTCGGAGAATTCCTCGTCCGGGATCGCGAGCTTCAAAATGCCGAGACAGATCTCCGGATCCCGCATGACCAGAGAAAAAATAAAATCGTTTGTAAACGGCAAAAAGTCCGGCGGCAGCGAAGCGTTGCCCATGTCAGCTTCGCTTTTAGTAAAATTTCTGTCCATTTCGTACCATAAAAAACCTTTCCGAGAACCGAACGCATGCGATCTTCGGCTTCTCAAGCGCCCATACCCGCGACGCAGAGGCGCGGCACTGAAACTG
>UQMQ01000005.1 GCA_900542245.1 uncultured Eubacteriales bacterium | reverse complement strand
GGAAAATAGCTTGAAACAAAGCATTTTCTGTGCTAAAATCTGAATAGAATTTATAATTATGCGCAAGTATGCACACAGCATCGTACAGGAGGTCCTTATGCGATATTCCAGACAGAACAAGATTATTGAGTTGATTGAAAACAACGAAATCGACACACAGGAGAAGTTGGCTGCGCTTTTAAAAGACTGCGGGTATGAAGTGACGCAGGCCACAATTTCCAGAGATATCAAAGAGCTGCAGCTGGTCAAGACGCTTTCCCCAAGCGGTAAATATAAATACGCGGTGCATAAATCCGTCGATCTGCCTGTCTCCGACCGTTTCATCAAGATTTTTAGAGAAACCATCACTTCGGTCGCCAGTTCCGGCAATTTGATTGTGGTCAAAACCCTTTCCGGCTGCGCGCCGGCTGCGGCAGAGGCGGTTGATACCTCAAGGTTCCCGCATATTATCGGTTCTATCGCAGGTGACAATACCTTCCTTTTGGTTGCGGATGATCCTGCTAATGTCAGTGAAATTATGGACGCATTCAATGAAATGCTCCTTGCGAGAGGCAAAGATGATTCATCATATCAGTATTAAAAATTTTGCGATTATAGAGCATGCGGAGGTCGATTTTCACGATGGTCTCAACATCGTAACCGGAGAAACCGGAAGCGGCAAGTCTATCCTAATTGAAGCCGTCAGCCTCGCACTCGGAAGCCGCGCGGATTCTTCCTGTATCCGGACAGGCTGTGACAAAGCGGTCGTACAGCTGCTCGGCGAGCTCGATGGCGAAGAGATTCTCATTACAAGGGAGGTCTCTGCCTCCGGTAAGAATCTATGCAGATTGAACGGTGAGCTGGTCACGCTGGCGCAGCTCAATCAGGTCTGCAAGCGGCTCGCAGATATCCATGGACAATACGACAACCAGTCTCTGCTGGACCCGGACTGCCATATCACGCTGCTCGACGCCTACCGCAGCGAGCTCACCACACCTGCCAGAGAAGAGACCACCCGCCTCTTCCACCTTTTCGCAGAGAAAAAACGAGCTCTGTCTTCCCTGCTCGCCCTGGAGAAAGAAAACGCGCGCAAAAGAGATTTTTATCGTTTCGAGATCGACGAGATCGATAAGGCTGACCCCACCCCGGGCGAAGACGAAACGCTTGCCGATAAGATCTCGGTACTGCAGAACAGCGAGAAAATATATGAAGGCATCGAACGAACCTATACCATGCTGTTTGAAGAAAATCCATCCGTCATGGACGGTTTGGGCGCCGGACTGCATGCGCTGGAAGGCATCGCTGCCTATTCCAAGGAGCTGGAAACGGTTTCGCAGGACTTTTCGGACCTCTATTATCGCCTGCAGGATCTGGGGCACAGCCTCGGCAGCATGCGGGAGCAAACGGTATTCTCCCCGGCGGAGCTGGACGCGGCGATCGCGCGCATGGACACGCTGGACAAACTCAAAAAGAAATACGGTGATACTTTAGAAGATGTCCTCTCATATCGGGATCGAATCGCGTCAGAACTCCATCTGATTGAGAATTTTGATGAACAAAAGAAAAAACTTGAGCAGGAACTTTTGCAGGCAAAACAGCAGCTGGACGCAGCGTGCCGTGCATTGACCGACCTCCGCTGCCAAACAGCCGCAGCGCTTGCCGAAAAAATGGAGGCAGAGCTCGTGGGTCTGAACTTTGCAGATGCCAAGCTTACCATTGCGGTAGAGCCTCTGCCGGCGCCAGGTGAGAACGGCGCGGATCGCGTCGAAATTCTGGTCTCCACAAACAAGGGTCAGCCGCTCAAACCGCTTGCAAAAATCGCCTCCGGCGGTGAAATGTCCCGTATCATGCTGGCGCTCAAAAACATCATCAGTTCCTATGACCGCATACCTACGCTGATTTTTGATGAGATCGACAACGGCATCAGCGGCATCACTGCCAGCATCGTCGGACAAAAGCTCAAGGAGATCGCACAGGCGCATCAAATTATCTGTATCACGCATCTGCCGCAGATTGCGGCCTGCGGCGCACATAGCTACCGCATTTTTAAGCATAGCGACAAGGAAGCGACCTTTACGACCGTCGAAGCCCTTGACGAGGACGCGAAAGTGCGCGAAATCGCGCGCCTGCTTGGCGGCAGTACCATCACTGAAACCACGCTGCAGAGCGCACGAGAACTGATTGCAAATTCTTGAAGCAGGACGCCGCTGATATATGTTTTTTCTTGCCGCTGCAGCTGCAAGGATGCCACAACAAAACCTCGCAGACAAACACATCCGCGAGGTTTTTCTTTGCGATACTATGCTAGTTGCGATATGATTAGCTATTGCATCACAGCATTTATTTTGAGCCGTTCAGCGGCTTCATCTCCAGATCCCAGTCCGCGAGGTGGGTATGCAGCAGATGATGGGATTCTTTGGACAGTGGTTTGCCCAGATATTCCTGATAGGTCTGCTGTACTGCCTGATTTTCGTGTGAAAATCTGAGATGATTCACCTTATCCAGACCATACAGCTTGAGTGCGCGTTTCGGCGCGAACTCCTCCCCGTCGACAAACGGCTGACCGCCGCCGCCGACACAACCGCCCGGACAAGCCATGATCTCCACGAAATCGTATTCCACTTCACCGCGATTGACCGCATCGATCAGCTTCCTCGCATTGCCGAGTCCACTGGCAACAGCGACTTTCAACGTGGTTCCTGCCAAGTCGAATTTGGCTTCCTTCCAGCCGTTCATACCGCGTACTTCTTTGAACGCATCCGGATCCGGATTGCTTCCGGTGACCAGATAATAGGCGCTTCTGAGCGCGGCTTCCATAACGCCGCCGGTGGTGCCGAAGATCACAGCTGCACCGGAGCCCTCGCCAAAGATATCATCAAACGGCACATCCATCAGATCCTGCGGCTTGATGCTGTCACAACGGATCAGACGATCGAGTTCCCGCGTTGTCAGCACCAGATCGACATCCTTGCCACGACCGGCATCATTGACCTGCTCGACATCACATTCAAACTTTTTCGCCACGCAAGGCATGATAGAAACGGAGAAAATCTTCGCCGGATCCAAGCCGAGTTTCTGCGCAATATAAGTTTTAGAGATTGCACCGAACATCTGCTGCGGCGATTTTGCGGTAGACAGATCCTCGACCATATCCGGATACTGCGTTCTGACAAAACGCAGCCAGCCCGGGCAGCAGGAAGTAAACATCGGCCATTTATGGCGATTTCTGTTGGCGAGTCTTTCAAGGAACTCACTGCCCTCCTCCATGATCGTCAGATCCGCGCTGTAATTGGTGTCGAATACATAGTCGATACCGATTTTTTTGAGTGCGCAGACCAGCTTGCCCATGGTCGCGTCCTTATCTTTGAGGCCGATCTGCTCGCCCCAGGCCGTACGGACTGCAGGCGCAACCTGTACGATCGTGACGATCTCAGGGTCTGCGAGCGCGTCGTTGAGATCCAGTCTGTCATCCCTTTCACGCAGTGCACCGACCGGACAATGCGTGATGCACTGACCACAGAGCGCACAGTCGCTTTCAGAGAATGGCTGATTATCTTTGAGACCGATCGTCGTTCTGTACCCGGAACCGATCAGCGTCCAGACACCCATGCCCTGCACTTTTTCACAGACCTGGATGCAACGCATGCACTTCACACATTTGGAAGCATCGCGCACCAGCGGCAGATTGCGATCCCAACGGCCCATTTCTGCCGTATTCTGATAGTCTGAAACAATGATGCCGACATCGTTGGCGATCGTCTGCAGCGTGCAGTTGCCGCTCTTGATGCAGCTCGCACAATTTGTATTATGGTCTGAAAGGATCAGCTCCACATTGATTCTTCTGGTTCTTCTGACACGCGGGCTGTTTGTCAGTATCTCCATGCCCTCTTCGCAGATGGTATTGCACGCAGTCACAAGTTTTTCCATCCCTTTTAATTCTACGAGACAGACACGACAGGCGCCGATCTCGTTGATATCCTTTAGGTAACATAAATGAGGGATATGTACGCCAACCTTTTCGGCAGCCTCCATGATGGTCATGCCCTCCGGTACTGATACCTGCTGTCCATTGATCGTCAGTTTTACCATTTGGTATCCCTCCCTCCTCTGAAAGATCCGAAGCCGTGATAGTCACAGCGCAGGCATCTGGAAGCTTCCTGCATCGCTTCCTCCAGACTCATGCCCTGCTCCACTTCGTCGAAGTCGTTTCCTCTTTGCTTTGCGAAACGTTCCTTCAGCTCCACTCTGCCGCAAGGCAGGTGGTCATCCGGCGTCGGTGCCGGAATATCCACATCGACCGTAATCTCATGATTAAAGCCCAGATACGCGTCGATATTGGCTGCCGCGACCTTACCAGCCGCAACCGCATTGATAACGGTCGACGGTCCTGTTACGCAGTCTCCGCCCGCGTAGGTACCGAGGACATTGTCTACGACGCTGTTTTTCTTGGCTTGAATATTGCCGCGGAATACCGGAATCCCAAACTCTTCAAAGAAGTGGATATCCGTAGCCTGTCCGATGGCAGAAATGATGATATCGCAAGGAATCTTTTCCTCCGGCTCGGAGGAATCCACCGGACGCGGTCTGCCGCTCTTATCGGCCTGTCCCGCGATCTGCGGTTTCACCCAAAGCGCCTGCACTTCCCCGCGTTTGTTGGTCGCGATTCTGGAAGGCGCCTTGAGCTGTACGAGTGCGCAGCCTTCGGCGATCGCGCCGCCGATCTCATCCGGCAGTGCCGTCATATCGTCCTTTCTTCTTCTGTAAACGATGCTCACCTCGGTCGCACCCAGACGTTTTGCCGTTCTGGCTACGTCCATCGCAACATTGCCGCCGCCGATGACCACGACAACCTTGCCGTTGAAATCCGGCATCGCGTCATCACCGATCCCGCGCAGCATTTCGACAGCCGGAATGACGCCTTTCGCATATTCTCCCGGAATGCCGATCGGTTTGGCATTATGGGAACCGATCGAGATATAGGTCGCATCGTAGTGATTGCGGATCTCGTCCATACCCTCCGGCGAGGAAATATCAAAATCACATTTTGCTTCTACCCCTGTGGAAAGGATCGCATCGATATCCCACTGCAGTCTTTCTCTCGGCAGTCTGTAGTTCGGAATACCGTAACGCAGCATGCCGCCAAGCTGTGCACGTTTTTCAAATACCGTCACATGGTGACCCATGATCGACAAGAAATAAGCCGCAGACAGACCGGAAGGACCGCCGCCGATGACTGCGATCTTCTTGCCGGTATCGTCCATCTTCTGCGGTACCGGCACGTCGCCGCAGTTGTCGACTGCAAAACGTTTGAGACCTCTGATGTTCACCGGCGCGTCGACCAGCGTTCTTCTGCAGCGCTGTTCACATGGATGCTCGCAGATCAATGCGCAGACGGTCGGGAACGGATTATCCTTTCTGATCAGTCTGACTGCATCTGCATACCGCTCATGCTTGAGCAGCGAAATATAGCCCGGAACATCGACGCCTGCCGGACACATCGCCACGCAAGGTACCGGCTGCGCCTGATTTTTGATGTTATCTGCACAGGCATGGTGTTTGATATGGGATTCAAAATCATCCCGATAGCCCTTCAGCCCTCTGAGTACCATGTTGGCTGCTTCAAAGCCAATCGCGCAGTCCGCAGAGACGCTGATGGCTTCTGCTGTTTTTTCGAGCAGCTCCAGCGTTTCTAAGCCTGGCTCTGTGTTCATTTCCAGGATGTCGTCAATCATCATCTGCAGCTGCCCCAGACCGACCCGACAAGGCGTACATTTTCCGCAGCTCTGCGAATGACATAATTTCAAGAACGACGAAGCCAAATCGACCGGACATTGCCCCGGCGGACTGGCAGCAATTCTTCTCTCCAGATCTTTATAAAGACCCTCTACCGTCTTCTGAGCAGTGTCCCGCGATTTAATATATAACCGGTTCATATTGCCCTCCTTGTACCATACATCTTTTTTGATTATTTATTTCATTTCTGGTTTTTTCCAAAAGAACTGAAATCGATTTCCATGATAAACAGGCTTGCGACCATCAAAGCCGCGCCCAGATAAGACTTTGCGCTCAACACCTCATTCGCAAAGATCGCTGCTACAAATGCCGCAAATACAGGCTCCAATGCGAAGATGACGCCGGTATGCGATGCAGTCGTATACCGCTGCGCCAGTGGCTGCAGGACAAACGCCACACCCGTACAGAAAATAGAAAGGAACAGTACTGAACCCCAGACGGTCGATGTGGTCGGCAGATGCGGCTGTTCCGTCAGAAACGCCAGCAGCAGATTACAGACACCTGTCACGCCAAGCTGGAACACACCGAGCTGATACGCGTCCACTTCCTCATGCGCGACCGCCTTTTCGGTCAGCAGCAGGTCGATCGCATAGGCGACCGCACACATCAGGCAAAGCAGATCACCCTTGAGATGCGCGGTGTTGATGGAAAAATCATCCTTTAAGGTCAAAAGCGCGATTCCCGCAAGACACATCAGGACGACCAGCACCAGCTTCTTGCTCTGCTTCTGTTTCAAAAAAATCCAACCGAGCAGCGGTGTGAACACGACCGTCATACCACACAAAAATCCGGAATTGGATAGTGAGGTATACTTGACGCCAAAGGTCGCGCCCATGTATACAAATACCAGGGCGATTCCCACCAAAATACTGTAACGGAGCGTGGTGCGATTCACCGTCCGAATTTTCTTCCAGGAAAGCAGCGCTGCGATTACAAAAGCGCCCAAAAACCGATGGGCATTCAGCGTAAACGGATCCATATCCGCCAGACAAAGATCCATCAGATAATACGACACGCCCCAGCAAAGCGTTACCAGCACCAGCATCAAATCGGCCTGGGTTTGTCTATTCAAATTCACGTCCTATATCCTCCCTACCAAAAGTTCGAGCGCAAGCTCCGGCTCTAAAGCACCTGTTTTGATATTGCGGTCGATCTCATAAAGTTGGATTAGGATGCTTTTTAATTTCTCTATTGTAAATTTTTCACAGAATCCCATTGCCTTTTTGACACGAAACTCGTGTACTTTCAAGGTTTTGGCGATCTCCCCGGCGTGCATACCTGCGTTTTTGAGTTCCTTGATCTCCAGCATCAGCTCGAAGTGGTTGACCAAAAGCCCCGTCACTGCGTACACATCGGAACCCGCCGTCAAAATATTGTGCAGCAGGCTGAACGCCATGTCCTTCCTGCCCATACTGATATAATCTAAAAAATTGAACACAAAAGTGTCAAGATCCCCATTGACAGACTGGGCGATATCCGCCTCGGTCACGATCCCGCCCCTGCTGTGCGCGATCACCTTCTGAATATCATTGGCTAGCGTCGAAATGCGATATTCCGTCTCCTTATGGAAATATCCGGTCTCATCCAGCAGATATTGCAGCAGCTCCCGCGAAATCTGCACGCCCGCAGCCTTGAAGCGTTTTTCCGTAAAGCCGAGCAGCTGGGTACGATCTAATTTGCAGAAGTCGTAGACCTTTGCCTCTTTTTTGAGCTTTTTGACCAGCGCGCTTTTTTCATCTATCTCTTCGGAAGAAAAAATCAAGATCGCGCCGTCGTTCGGGCTGTCGATGTAGTCGCTGAGCTTTGCAAGCTCCGAGGCCCCAAAGCCTTTAACATTGCTACCGCAAAGCGGCGCATAGTCCTTGACCCAGATCACACGCCTCGGTGAAAACATAGAGAAGGTGTTGCATGCCTCCAGAATCTGATCGACGGTTTGCGTATCCTCGCTGAGTTTCACATAATCAACGGTTTCTGCACCCGGCATGACATATTTCTTTTTGAGAGAATCCGCCGCCCAGTGGATCAAAAAATCCTCTGTGCCGTAAAAGAAAAGAATCGGCGGGAAATCGTCTTGCTTCAAGTCACGACTGAACACACGAAAAGCGTGCTCCTTTTTTTCAAAATTACCAGCCATACATGCTCCTTTTCTTCCTCACTCTAGTGTAATATTATACCTGGTTTTTGTACAAATTTCAATGCAAAAATACAGAACGCTTGTGTTTTTCCACAAGAATTCTGTATACTTTGTGTTCGCCATGCTGTCAAAACGGCTGTCATCGATTTCACCGCGCCATCTGCGCTTTCTATCGGATCGCCTTGAAATCAGAAACGCGCTGCGATACGTCCGCCGCCCCAAAAACGGCAGAGCCTGCAACTGCGATCTCCACACCGGCTTCCATCACCGCTTTCGCATTATCCAAGGTAATACCTCCGTCGATCTCAATGGCAAACGAAAGCCCTTTCGCGCGCTTGATTTCCGCAAGTGTTTTGACCTTCTCCAAGGCCGACGGAATAAATTTTTGTCCGCCGAAGCCCGGATTGACCGACATCACCAGCACCAGATCCACATCCTCCAGGATACAGGACAGCGTGCTGACCGGCGTCGCCGGATTGATCGCCACGCCTGCCTTGACGCCCTTGGCATGGATATTCTGGATCGTGCGGTGCAAATGCACACAGGCTTCCTGATGCACCGTAATATAGGCAGTCTGCGGGGTCACAAAGCTGTCGATATACTGATCCGGAGCTTCGATCATCAGATGTACATCGTAAGGCAGGGAAGTCTTCCCGTTCAGGGCATTCATGACCGGCGCGCCGAAGCTGATATTCGGTACAAAATGTCCGTCCATGACGTCTACATGGATATAATCTGCGCCGCCCCGCGCAATCTTTTGAATATCTTCCAGCAGACAGGCAAAGTCTGCCGATAAAATCGATGGTGCCAGTTTCAGCATTTGTGTTCACCTCATTGCTTTCATGCTTTTTATTTTTGTAATTTTTCTGCTGTTATGGATTTCTACCGCATCGAACGTATCGAAACTGCTAGTATTTTTTCTTTCCGCGGATTTCCTCGATGTTCGCGGCGTAGGATTCATAGCGCTGTTTCGGGATTTCGCCGTTTTTTACCGCTTCCCGCACCGCGCAGTCCGGCTCTGTTATGTGACGGCAGTTATCATAACGGCACTGACCCTCATAGCGTTCCAGCTCCGGATAATACAGCCGTAAATCGTCCTCTCCCGCTTCCATAATCTCAAACGAAGTAAAGCCCGGCGTATCGAACACCTTGCCGCCGCCCTCGACCTCGAACAGTTCCACATGGCGGGTCGTATGCCTGCCGCGTTTGGTCTTTTCACTGATGGCGCCGGTCTGCATATTGGCATGCGGAATCATCGCGTTGAGCATCGTCGATTTTCCGACACCGGAAGGACCCGCCAGCGCGGCAGTTTTCCCCGCGATGATCGCCTCCAGCTGTTCCATGCCTTCTCCTGTCCTGCCGCTCACGCAAAGGACCGGATAGACAGCCGCATAGGCTTCCTTGAGGGCAGCAATTTCTTCCTCATCGGCTTCATCGCATTTGTTGATGCAGAGCACCGCCTCCACATTGTGCATCTCCGCCATCACTAAAAACTTATCGATCAGCGCGAAATTCGGTTTCGGTCGTGTCGCCGCGCAGATAATCAAGAAAATATCCACGTTAACAATCGGCGGGCGGATAAACTGATTTTTTCGCGGCAGGATCTCATTGATAACGCCTTTCTTTTCGGTTTCATCGATGATATCCATATCCACAAAATCTCCGACAGCCAACGTCATACCGTCTTTACGGAAGATACCTCTGCCCTTTGCCTCGATCAACCCGGCCTCCGTCTGTACATAATAGAAGCCGCCGATCCCTTTCATGATCAATCCCGTCATAAAATCCCGTTTTCCTTTTATTCCTCGTCCGTTGCCGGATCTTCCTCATCGCCGTCGATCACATCGGTTCCGTTGCCGCTGCCGGCAGGCTGCTCGCCCTTGCTGACCTTGTACTGGACTTCCGTACCCTTTTCCAACTCGGTGCCCTCCGGATACTGCTGCCAGAAGACCAGATTCTGTGCGATCTCCGTAGTCTCTTCAAAGACCGGTACCGCTGCCGCAAGACCCTCATTTGCAAGCAGCGCATTGGCTTCGTCCGGCGTCTTGCCGATGATATTCGGCATCTTGACCATTTCCTTGCCCTTGCCGTTGCTGACCTCGACCTCGATCATCGTGCCATCCGGCGCAGACTGTCCAGCATCGATTGACTGACGGATGATCGTATTTTTCGGCTTACTGTCAGTCACCTCTCTGACCAGCGAAATACCAAAGCCTAAGGCTTCTAATTCTGCTCTGCCTTCCTCCAGATCCTTGCCGACGACCTTCGGCATCACGCCGTCTTTTTTACCCTTACTGATGTTGACGATGATCGTCTTACCTTCACTGACTTCAGAACCTGCCGTCGGTTCCTGTGTCGTGATCAACCCGGCCTCCTGATCCGCACTGTAAAACTCTTCACCCTTCTCGACCTTCAGACCCAGCGCCTCGGCCTCCTGCTGCGCTTCCTCCAGAGTTTTGCCCGCAAAACCAGGCACCTCGATCGGTTTCGCACCGCCGCCGAACCAGCCGAGGACGATGCCCAGCACCACGATCGCCGCGACAAGAATCACTGCACCGCCGCCGATGATGAAAGCAGTCGTTGCTTTCTTCGTCTTTTCTTCTGTCAGTCTTGATTTATGCGTCTCGACCTGCGGCTCTGCCTGTATCTGCGGCGCAGGCTCTGCATACTCCTGCCGTTCCGTCTGTCTGCTTTCGTAGCCTGCGGTATTGCGCTTTGTCTGCTTTTCTCTGCGGGCTGCCTGCGCCGCTGCAGTCTCGGATTCCGCATCATTCAGATCTGTCACAAACGCTTTCTGTCCCATCACCTTGGTGATAAACTCGATATTATCCAAATCCTCGATCATTTCATCTGCAGTGCGGTAACGATTGGACTGATACTTCTCGGTCGCTTTCATGATGATCTTTTCCAGCTGCGGCGGGATGCCCGGCACCTGTGCCGTCACCGATGGCATCGGCTCATTGATGTGCATCAGCGCGATGGTAATTGGGTTATCTCCGTCAAACGGTACCTTACCGGTCAGCATTTCGTAGAGAACGATGCCCAGAGAATAGATGTCCGAACGTTCGTCTACATAAGCGCCGCGCGCCTGTTCCGGCGAAAAATAGTGTACAGAGCCCATGACCTTATGATTGCCGCCGATGATCGTGGACGCACTGACTGCTTTCGCAATACCAAAATCTGCCAGCTTCGCCACGCCCGTATTGGTGATCAGAATATTATGCGGCTTGATGTCCCTGTGTACGATCTGATTTTTGTGTGCCAGACTGAGCGCTGAAGCGACCTGCCGCGTAATGCTGATGGCCTCCTTATAGTCCAGCCGCCCTTTTTCTTCAATATATTGACTGAGCGTCTTGCCCTCTACCAGCTCCATGACGATGAAGTGGATATTGCCCTCTTTGCCGACGTCATAGACGCTCACAATGTTCGGGTGCGTCAAGGCTGCCGCTGCCTGCGACTCTCGCTTGAAATTTTCGATAAACTGCTCGTCCTTGGTAAACTCCGGACGTAAGATTTTAATGGCTACATAACGGTTGAGCAGCCTGCAGCGCGCTTTATAAACGATCGCCATGCCGCCCTCGCCGATCTTCTCGATCAATTCGTATCTGCCGGCCAATAATCTAGTGCTCATAGATATCCTCCTCTGTTACCTTCAGACTGATGACGGTGATATTATCATGTCCACCGTTGCGATTTGCCCTTTGAATGAGCTCCGCGCACACCTCCGACATGGAGGCGTACTGCTCCAGTACCTCGATCATCTCCCGGTCTCCGACCTCGTCATAAAGTCCGTCCGTACAGATGAGAAAGCGGTCGTCCTTCTGGATCTCTACCTGGAAAAAATCCGGCTCCACGCTTTTGTCCGCGCCGAGTGCTTTCGTGATCACATTCTTGCGTTCGTCCAGTTCAGCCTGCTCCGGCGAGAGAATCCCTGCCTTGACCAACGTGTTGACATAGGTATGATCCTCCGTCAGCTGGGCCAGCTGACCGCTGCGGTACAGATAGGCGCGGCTGTCACCGACGTTGGTGATGTAGGCCTTGCCTGCGGCGGCATAGACAATGACGACCGTCGTCGCCATGCCGCTGTTTTCTTCATATGTATGCGAAAGCTCGTAGATCTTTCGATTTGCCTTGTCCAGACAATCCTGCAGATAATTGACGATCGCATATTTGTTGTCCTTTTCTGCCAGCGGATGCGAAACGATATAGTTTGCAATCTCACTGACTGCGGTCCTGCTGGCGATCTCGCCCGCATTGCCGCCTCCGACGCCGTCGGCCACGACATAGACCTTGTCAGGCAGCAGCACGAAGCACGCGTCCTCGTTATTGCTCCTCATCAGCCCCTTATCGGACTTGAATCCGACCTGCATCTGCGCTCCTTTCCGGGAACCCTGTCCCTACTCTGCTCTTTTCATTTTGCAGTAATACAGCCCGTCCATGCCCATCTGCGGCAAAAACTGCTGCTCCTCTGTTTTGTGGAATTCCTCATGCGCTGCAAGAAACGCCGCCGTTTGCCGATCGTTCTCAGCGGGGTTGATCGTGCAGGTGCTGTACACAAGCGTGCCGCCCGGTTTGACATAGGCGGCAGCTGCCGCGAGGATCTGTTTTTGTATCTTGACAAGCTCTGTCAGCTCGCTGGTTTCTTTGTATTTGATCTCCGGCTTGCGGCGCAGAACACCGAATCCCGAGCATGGTACATCCGCCAGTACGCGATCGGCACGTGAAGTATAAGCTTCCAGGCATCCCCGGCTGTCATGGCAGCGTGTCTGTACGATGGTGATGCCCGCGCTCTGCGCATGTTTCTCGATCAGCGACAGCTTGTGCCCATACAAGTCCATCGCGAGCAGTGCCCCGCGATTTTCCATCTGCTCTGCCATCGCCAAGGTCTTGCCGCCGGGTGCCGCGCAGACATCGAGCACAGTCTCTCCCGGCTGTGCGCCGACTGCATCGGCCACCAGAATGGAAGCCTCGTCCTGCACCGA
Source organism: uncultured Eubacteriales bacterium (assembly GCA_900542245.1). Taxonomy (GTDB): domain Bacteria; phylum Bacillota; class Clostridia; order Peptostreptococcales; family Anaerovoracaceae; genus CAG-238. The sequence goes on along the minus strand of UQMQ01000005.1, from coordinate 27,769 downwards.
AAAGCAGCCACGCAGATAAGCCTCGGTCGCCAGAAGACCGCTGCCGCGCACCAGCAGGGCGTGCGCGGTATGCGGCGCGGGCTTGACGAGAAAGCCCGCGCCGCGCAGCTCCTCTGCGAGCTGCGCAGCGGTCGTTCGCAAGGGGTTGACACGCACACACAGCTCCGGTGTCTGATTCGATGCCGCAAGCAGGGCTTCCGTCTCCTGTTCGCCGTAAGCGTCCATCCACAGGCGAACGATCCAAGGCGCAGCGGAATAGGCGACAGACAGGTAACCGACCGTATCCTGCGCGCGGTCCGGCAGCTGCAGCTTCCTGCCGCTGCGGATAAAACTCCGCAGGACAGCGTTGATAAAGCTTTCCCTGCCGCGCGCATATTTTTTGGCCATCTGTACCGTTTCGCTGACCGCCGCGTATTCCGGCACGCTATCCATAAAGATAAGCTGATACATGCCCATGCGCAGCAGTGTCAAATCCTGTTTTTTTAGCTTCCTGACGCCGGTTTTGACCAGCCTGTCAAGCTGATAGTCCAGCAGCAGCTTGTATTTCAGGACACCGTATACCAGTTCTCTGACAAAGGCCTGATTCTGCGGCTGATTCTCTGCGATGCGCCGATTCAGCGCGAGATTGGAAAATGCTTCGCTTTTTTCGATGTCCAAAAGTACCGCAAAGGCGGTGTTTCTATCCATATCCATCAGTCCCGGTTCCCTCTTATGGCAAGCAAACGCAGCAGATTCGCAATCGCTGCGGCAAGCGCCGCCACATAGGTCATCGCTGCGGCGCGCAGTACCTTCTTAGCACCCGGCAGCTCTGCATCATCAACAATCCTGAGCGCTTCCATCTGTTTCAGTGCGCGGCTGCTGGCGTTGAATTCCACAGGCAAAGTAACTGCGTGAAAGAGGATGACTGCCAGCATCGCAACCACTGCGATATTGAATAGGGTGTCTCCGATATAGCTGCCGTTGTAGAGCAGAACAATGCCGAGAATGGCAAGCGGCCAGCATAAATTCGATGCCAGGTTGACGACCGGCACGATGGAGTTTCGCATCTTGAGCGGCGCGTAGTTCTGCGCGTGCTGCAGGGCGTGCCCTGCTTCGTGACAGGCAACGCTGACCGCAGCCACAGAATTGACATTGCAAACCGTCTCCGATAAGCGCAGTACCCGGCTGCGCGGGTCGTAATGGTCGGTCAGACTGCCGTGGATCGCTTCGATCTGCACATCTCTGAGCCCGTTGGCATCCAGCACCATGCGCGCCGCCTGTGCGCCGGTTAGATTGCGGTCATTTCTGACCTTAGAGTACCTTTTAAAATTGGAACTGACCTTTGCCTGCGCGTAGAATGTGAACAAAATCGCAGGAATCAGTATCCAGTAGCTTGCGTAATAATCCCACATGTGATATCCCTCCATATCTGTTTATCATCGATCCTGCCGGATCAATCTTTAAGCCAGAACGGTCCCCTTTTCCATTCTGTTTCCTCTCAAATAATCGCTGACGCGTGTCCGCTTCTTCCCCGGCACCTGCAGCTCTGTTACCAAAAGCACGCGCCCGCCGCAGCTGAGGCGAAGACCCGCGTCGTCCGCCTCCAGCACCGTACCCGGCGCAGCATCCGTCTTTTCATCCAGCGGCTCTGCCGCCCAAAATTTGATGACCTTGCCGCTTTCCTCGCAGAATGCACCCGGCCATGGAGAAAAGCCGCGGATCAAGCGCTCAATTTCTTCCGGTGTTTTGGTAAAATCGATATGCCCGTCCTGCTTGCGGATCATGCCCGCGTAGCTGGCCTGACTGTCGTCCTGCGGCTCCGGTGTGATGTCGCCTGCTGCAAGACGCGGCAGGGTTGCGACCAAAAGCTTTGCACCCGCCTCTGCCAGCGCATCGTGCAGCTCGCCGCCGTTCATGCTGCCAATCGGCAGGCTGACCTTCGCCAGCATATCTCCGGTGTCCAGCCCCTCTGCCATCTGCATAATCGTCACGCCTGTTTCAGTTTCTCCGCTTACAATGGCTTGTTGGATCGGCGAAGCGCCGCGCAGTTTCGGCAGCAGCGAGGCATGAACATTGATACAACCGAGCTTCGGCAGCTCTAGGACCTCTTTTGGCAAAATTTGTCCGTAGGCTGCTACAACGCAGAGATCCGGCTGCCAGTCCGCAAGCGTCTGTAAAAAATCTGCATTGCCGCGCACGCGATCCGGCTGCAGCACCGGAATCCCATGAGAAATCGCCAATTCCTTGACAGGGGTAAGCTGTATCTTTTTGCCGCGGTCTTTTGCCTTATCCGGCTGGGTGGCGACGCCGCAGATTTCATGCTCCGAATCCAGGAGTGCCTGTAAAATCACCGCTGCAAAATCCGGCGTTCCCATAAAAACAATTTTCATATGCTTTACTCCTTTTTCGTGATTTGTCAACGCTGGTCTATTCTGCTTCCTCATCAACTGCTTCGCTCTCTGCCGGACGGATATGCTCTGCCTTATCAATATACAGTACACCGTCTAAATGGTCATATTCGTGGCACATGACGCGCGCGTCGAAATCATCAAATTCATAGACCTGTTTATTGCCGTCAAGGTCCAGTGCTTCGATTTTGATATGGGATGGGCGTTCCACACTGCCGATGAGGCCCGGCACGCTCAGACATCCCTCATCTCCGCTCTGGCTGCCGCTCTGCTCCAGCATCACCGGATTGATCATGAAATAAACGCGCTCCGGCTCTGGTTCTGCGACAAACATGCGGCGCATGATGCCGACCTGCGGTGCAGCAATGCCGACACCCTGTTCACTTCTCATCGTCTCCAGCATATCCTGCATGGTCTCGCGGATACGGTCTGTCACCTCACTGACTTCTCTGCAGTGTTTTCTTAAAATATCGTCACCCTCTGTTACGATTTTTCTGATTGCCATAATTTCCTCCATGCAGCCCGCTGCGGGCTGTTCTCTTCTTTCCTAAAAAATACTGTACGGATTGACATCTATATGCATACTGCAGTCTGTCTTGTCCTGCAGCAAAATTTGTCCAAAGTGATCCAGATCATACACATACTCGTTGCGCTTGCCCCGCGGACAGCGTATGATGAGATATTGCCGAGAGCTGTCCTTGCCCTTAAAGCTTGCGGACACCTTTGGCGAAAGAATGCGCCGGGTCTCGCCGCTTCCAAGCACTCGCTCCATATAGTGCTTGCAGCGCAGGGCGGTATCCAACGCCAGCTGCGCGTCCTCTGCCGTAAAGTTGACCATGATGATGTCGCCGAACGGCGGATATTCCATCAGTGACCGCAATGTGCGCTCATCCGCGAAAAAGCCTTCGTAGTCATGCTGCATTGCATGGCGAAAGACGTAATTATCCGGGTCGTAGGTCTGCACGACCACTAAACCGCGCTCCGTGCCGCGCCCGGCTCGACCCGCCACCTGCGTGATGAGCTGGAAAGTCCGCTCGGTTGAGCGGTAATCCGGGATATTCAGGCTGACATCTGCCGCGATCACACCGACCAGCCCCACATTGTGAAAGTCCAATCCTTTGGCGACCAGCTGCGTACCGACAAGGATATTCGTCTCACCTTTGGAAAATCTGCGCAGAATCGCATCCAGATCTTTGCGGTGCTTGACTGCATCCAGGTCCAGTCGGTCCAGTACGGCCTCCGGAAATAATGCCGCAGCAGCCTCCTCGACCTGCTCAGTACCGATACCGAAATGTTTCAGATAACGGCTGCCGCAGACCGGACAGGTTTCCGGCAGCGGGAACTGTTTGCCGCAGTAGTGGCAGACCATCGCCTGCTCCTTTTTATGATAGACCAGCGAAAGCTCGCATTCCGGGCATTTCATGACCGCCCCGCAGGCGCGGCAGGAAACGAAGTTGGAATAACCCCGCCGATTCTGGAACAGGATCACCTGCTGGCCCTTCTGCAAGGTCTCGGCGATCGCGTTATAAAGCCTGCGGCTAAAGATATTCGTATTGCCCTCCCGCAGCTCTGCCCGCATGTCGACGATCTCGACAGCCGGCAGCGGGTTTTGATTGTAACGCTGCTTCAGGGTGATCAGTTCATAAATGCCCTCCCTTGCACGCTCGTAGGAGACAACAGACGGTGTTGCGCTGCCGAGCAGCAGTACCCCACCGGTCGTCTGCAGCCGTTTGGCAGCGACCTCCACGGTATCATATTTAGGCGTCATATCCGACTTATAGGTCGCCTCGTGCTCCTCATCCATGATGATGAGGCCGATATCGTCTGCCGGTGCGAATACGCCCATGCGCGCGCCGATCACGATGCGCGCGCGTCCGCCGCGAATGCGGTGCCATTCGTCATATCGCTCTCGCGGCGTCAATTTGCTGTGCATGACTGCGATACAGTCCTTGCCGAAACGGCCGATGAATCGCTCAATGACCTGATTGGTGAGTGCGATCTCCGGCACCAGCATAATGGCAGTCTTGCCAAGCTGCAGACATTTGGCGACCGCTTCCAGATAGACCTCCGTCTTGCCGCTGGCGGTCACACCGTGCAGCAAAAAGATCTCATGCTGCGCGGCTTCAATGGCGCGATTGATGCGCGTGACGGCGGCGGTCTGCTCGTCAGTCAGCGCCGCCGGGCGTTCTTCTCTGCCGGGCAGCTCCTTGTAAGGCTCCTTTGCCTTGCCCTCCTTGGGCGGCTTGCCTTTGACGCAGAAACAGCCAATGGCATCCGAATACGTGATGGCGTACCGCTGTTTCATCCACGCGGCTGTTTTCATGATTTCCTGATTGAGGGAGCTGTCGGTATCGACTCCCTCGATCGTTTTTAATTTATCTTCCGGGCAGCTTGTATGTTCCGGAAACGCATAGACAAAACCTGCTTTTGTCCTATTGCCCTTGCCGAACGGTACCCAGACCTTGTCACCGATCCGAAGCTCTGTTTCATCCGGCGCACGATAAGTGAAAAAGCTGTCCGTATGTCTGCCTTTGTTTTCTACCACTACATCCAGATATCTCATGTGCGTCTGCCCGTATGCCTCCATGTTTGATACAGCCAAAATCTGTTACAGTAAATAAATATGATGCGCTGCACACTTGTCGATCATTTCCTGCGGCCATACCGACGCCTGTACTTCACCGATGTGTGCCTTGCGCAGGAAATACATGCAGAGTCTGCTCTGTCCGATACCACCGCCGATGGTGTACGGCAGTTCGTCATTTAAGATGGCCTTCTGGAACGGCAGCTCCGCTCTCTCCGGGCAGCCTGCCTGCGCGAGCTGTCTCTTCATCGCATCTGCATCAACACGAATACCCATGGACGAAATCTCAAAGGCTCTGTCGAGCACTTCGTTCCAGAGAATGATATCGCCGTTCAGTTCCCAGTCATCGTAGTCCGGAGAACGTCCGTCATGCTTCTGCCCGGAAGCCAGCTGTCCGCCGATCTTCATAATGAAAACGGCGCCATGCTCCTTGGTAATGGCATCCTCTCTCTCCTTCGGTGTCTTGTCCGGATACATATCCTCCAATTCCTGTGTGGTAATGAAGAAAATTTCGTTCGGAATCTCCGTCTGAATGTTTCTGTATAATCTGTTCACATAGTCGCCGAGATTCTTTATCGCGTTGTAAATGGTCGTAACGGTTTCCCGCAGATAAGTCTCCGTTCTCTGCTCTTTGGTGATGACCTTTTCCCAGTCCCACTGGTCGACATAGACCGAGTGCAGATTGTCCAGATCCTCATCGCGGCGGATCGCGTTCATATCGGTGTAGATGCCATGCCCCGGCTCGATGCCGTACTTACCGAGCGCCATTCTCTTCCACTTTGCCAGAGACTGTACGACTTCCACTTCCAACTCGTTGATATCCTTCAAAGTGAAAGACACGCGGCGTTCCACGCCATTCAGATTATCATTGAGGCCGGTTTTTGGGTCCACGAACAGCGGCGCGGATACGCGGCGTAGGTTCAGACCATATGCCAATTCCTGCTGGAAATAGTCTTTGATTTTTTTGATCGCTCTCTGGCTCTCCATCAAGTCGATCGGACTTTCGTAGTTTTCTGGTAAAATCAGTGGTAACATATTTTTGTCCTCCTCTTGCTTTGTCATATGTCTCATAGAATACGCACAGCCGCAGTAGTTCTGACGGTACAGTCCGTACTCCTTTGATAGCTCGATGCTGCGCTGGAATCCGGCTTTTTTCTTAAAATCCAGATCCAGAAATTCCAGTCCGTAAACTCTCGCGAGTTCCGTACCAATCGCCGAAATCAGTGGATAATTTTTATGCGGGCTCACCGTCAAAGTCGTCCCGAACAGCGTATGCCCGGTTTTTAAGGCGACCTGCGCGGTGCGATCCATCCGCAGGCGAAAGCATTCCGTGCAGCGTTTGCCGCCCTCCGGCTCATCTGCCAGTGCGCTGCAGACTGCAAAGAAATCCTCCGGCAAGTATTCTCCCTCGATGAATTGCACCCGTTCCTCTTCCGGCAGACGCTCGTTATAGGCTGCAAGAAACTGGATCTGCGCCTCCTTGCGGCGCGCGTACTCTGCAGGGTCGGTCACATTGGGATTATAAAAAAAGATCGTGATGCGATAATCCGGCAGCAGTCTTTCGATACAGGCTGTACTGCAAGGCCCGCAGCAGGAATGCAGCAGCACATGATTTTTATCTGTTTTCGTCTCCGGCTGCAGCGGATAAAGCGCTGCGTCATAAATTCTGCCGCAGCTTGCACAGGTGCCTGTCGGCGCTGTTTTCTTTTGCATCGACATCCTTCCTCTCTTGACAAGTTTCGTTTTTTCCTTTACATTGAAGGTATCATCGCTAAGGAAGCCTATGACCTTCAGTTAACAAAATATTATAGCATGAAATACGCAAAAACGAAAGAGGAATTCATATGAATCCACCATTTTCAGATAAAAATCACAGATGTCTCACAAGTCCGTTCGCAAGCGCAGAAGCAACACAGCAAGGCGCGCACCGCTTCGCACCTCCACCCTACTTTGACGGCCAGCGTTATCACGCGATCAATACCTGGCTCAAACGGAAATGCGGAAAAAAAACAATCAAGCTTGCCATCGACGGTGGTTTCACCTGTCCGAATCGCGACGGCACAAAGGGTGTCGGCGGCTGTACTTTCTGCTCCGACAACGGCTCCGGCGAATTTGCTTCGAATATCGAGGATCAGATTCGCCTGCTGTCGGACAAATGGCCGCACGCACGCTATCTGGCATATTTTCAAAACCATACGAATACCTATGCGCCGGTCGCCGAGCTGCGTAAAAAATATGAAGCGGTCCTCGCGAATCCCAAAATCGAGGGGCTGGTGATCGGCACGCGTCCGGATTGTCTCCCGGAGGATGTGCTGGAGCTGCTCAGTGAAATCAACCGCAAGCATTTTTTGTGGCTGGAGCTCGGCCTGCAGACCATCCATGAGGAAACCGCGCGCGCTATCCATCGCTGCTATGACCTCCCGGTGTTTGACCGCGCGATGGAGGCGCTGCGGGAACGCGGCATCAAGGCAGTCGTGCATCTGATTCTGGGTCTGCCGGGTGAAAGCAGAGAAATGATGCTCGATTCGGTCCGCTATGTCTCTTCCAAACCGGAGCTTTTCGGCATGAAGCTGCACCTTTTGAACATTGTAAAAGGCTCGCAGATGGAATATCTCTATCCCGACTACCAGCCTTTCGATTCTATCGATGCCTATGTGCGCCTTGTCTGCGATTGTCTGGAACGGATCCCGCCGGAAGTGACCATACACCGCCTAACCGGGGACGCACCGCGCAGCATCCTGATCAGCCCGCCGTGGAGCTTCAACAAACGCACGATCCTCAACGGCATCCATGACCGTCTGCACCTATTGGACAGCTGGCAGGGCAAACACTGCGAGTAAGCCGCTGCATCATCAGCCGAGCTCTTCTACATAGTGCACGCCTTCCATATCCATCACATCCTGTACGATCACGCGATGATTGAACTTCCGACCTTGGTCGATATTGAGCCGCAGCACCGCATCCCCATCGACCAGCGGTTCCTCCGGCCGCCGCTCGATGGAGATCAGCTTATACCCTTCTCCCTTGATAAAGTCGATGAGTGTTTTGATCTGTGTTTTTTCCAATTCTACATATAACTCAACAATTCTGGTATGATTTTCCACATACTGCGTCATGTAATGCAGATAATAATTCGTAATCAAAATCAGACAGAAGCAGATCACCGCAGGCCAAAACAGCCCTGCACCGATCGCGATCCCCATGGCTGCAGTGACCCAAAGACCCGCTGCTGTCGTCAGACCGCGAATCTGTCTGCGATCGGTCACGATGATCGTGCCTGCGCCCAAAAAGCCAATCCCTGCCAAAATCTGCGCCGGAACACGCCCGACATCCGCCGTATCGCCGGACATCTGTGCAAAGTAAAGTCCGGTGATCGTCGCCAGCGCAGAACCAAGGCTCACCAGCGCAAAGGTACGGATACCCGCCGCATAACGCTTATTGGCCCGTTCCATGCCGACGAAGCTGCCCAGCACCGTCGCCAGCACCAGCTTGGCGGCCACCGCCGCCGTCGTCATTCCTGTAAAAAAATCCAAAAAATCATGCATACGCTTTCTCAGTTTCTTTCTGCTCAGCCCTTCGTCCAGACCCTGCACGCATAGGTGCACTGCTCCAGTCTCGTATAAGCCGCCAGACTGCCGTCCGTATCGTAAATCATCACGCGCGCCTTGTAGTAGTAGCGTGTACCTTTCGTTCCTGTCGTATTGACGTAAGAGGTCAAAGTCTCTTTCTCCGCCTTAGAACGATAGTCCGCATTCTTCTTCTCAGAACGATAGAACTTATACTTGACTGTATAGCCGAGCGCCTCGATCGCTGCAATATCGCCCTGCTTGATCGTCAGCGTCACTTTCGTGCTTCCGGCGGCAGTTTTCGCGGACGAGGCTTTGATACGGATTCCGGTTTTGAGCGCCGTCAGCGCGGCATGCCGCTCTGCCGCCTGCTGTTCCTCGCTCTTTTTCACCGTCAAGGTCACGACCTTGCTGCCCGCCTTGTACTGCGCTGTCTCAGATGCCGTCACTGTAAAGGTCACGACGCCCTCCACGCCGTTCACCCGCACCTGTCCACTTGCGTCTACAGAGGCAATCGTGTCATCCGAGGAAGCATAGGTCAAAACACCGTCACCATTCGTCTTGGCGTTTAAATGAAATCCCTTGTCTGTGACTTTACGCGTGTATCTTGTATAATTTGTTGTCACCGTCTGCTCTTTTTTTACCTGCGGTTCTGCTGGCTTTGGTGCCTCCGGCTCCGGCTGTACGACGGTATTGCTCGTCGGCTTCGTGCAGGCCGATGCAGGCATGCCGCTGTAAATCGGAATCTCAAAGGTCATCGGACTGTCCAGAAGAGCGAGATAACCCTTGCGCAGCGCAGCTGCCTCGCTCTCAGCCCCCTGCACATTGGTCATATACTGCCCTTCGCCGACATTCGCCAGACCGTTCATCACATTCCATTTCTTGAAATAGAGCGTGTTTTTGTTCCGCTTCACATAGTTCTCACTGTAGAACAGCGCCCCGCCCAGCAACGCGTCGTAACGACTGTCCCATGGCCGATGATAGGTCCCGCTTTGCGATGCGTACCACAGACCGCGGGTGATCGCACTCATAGAGGAAGTCTTGTACGCGCCGATATTGTAAAAATTGTAATAGCCTTCATAGCCGCTGACCGTACCGGAAATACACTTGCCTGTGCCGGAAGAGCCCTGCTCGACTAAAATCATTGATGCAAGCACATAGGGATTGACTTCTGTCGTCCGTCCCACCTCCATCAGCACGTCGGCATAAGTCGCAAAACCTTCCTCCGGGAACGCTGCATCCAAAAAGGTGCCGGAAACGACCGCTGCCAGACCCGCGTCGGTCTGCGTACCCGCGTCATAAGCATGCGTCAAGAACTGGAAAATTCCCACGCCGTTGATAAAATTACGCGGATCGAGGTAATAAGCGATGATTTCGTCCGAAGCCATGACCCAGCCGCCGCTGTCAAAATTGGTGTACTTGCCCGTCTGCGGGTCATAAGCGCCTGCCACCTTGGATTTCCAGGAAGAAATCGAAGATGACGGCACCAGCGACTTGCCGAGCTTGCTCTCGCCTTCCAGCACGCTGCTCCAGGAAAGTCCGGTTTTTGCTGCCCGGAACTTCCAGTTCGGATACTGCGCGTGCAGTGACCGCAGATATGGCTTGTAGCTTTCCGGGAAGCCCTGTGCGTTCAGATAAGCTTCAAAATCCGCATCGGTTTCGTAGCCCGGTTGGTTGTTCAGCACGATGAATTCTGCCGATACATAGCCGTTGATTCCGTTATACGCTATGTAATACCACGTTTTTCCATCGCTTCCTGCTACCGTATCCAAAATATTGATTTCCTTATTGATGGACAGCAAGCCCATCGAGCGATAATTTGTCCCCGGACCGCTGCGGATATTCAGTGCTGTTGTCGCGACCGTACCGGTCTGTGTCGCCGCAAAAGCAAGCTGCGCGCTTGCGAAAAAAATGCAGCAAACGACTGCAAACAATGCCAATCCCCAAAAAAGCTTTCTCCGTTCCATACTCCCTGCAATCAAATCTCTTCCTCCGTATCTTTCCTATCTTTGTCTTTTCGCTATTTATGATTTTCCTATACGTTTTTTCGTATTTATATCTGTTTTTTCTTTGTCCTACGCGCACTCCGCCGTTTTCTGTTCGCGTCTGTTTGCGGTCTGCAAAAGCGCTTCCTTGATGCGCCTCGCATCGTTTATTTGTCCGGTCCCAATCTGCCGTCGTTGTAATGCTTGCGGCAAAGCGATACGTACATATCATTGCCGCCGACTACAATCTGTTCGCCCTGCTTGACAAACTGCCCGTCGACAATACGCGCCACCATCGTCGCCTTGCGACCACACCAGCAGATGGTCTTGATCTCTTCGATCTTATCGGCGTAAATCAGCATGTAGTATGAGCCCTCAAACAGCTCATTGCGAAAGTCATTTTTGAGCCCGTAAGCCAGCACCGGCACATCGAAGCTATCCACGATCTCTACCAACTCCTGCACATGATGCTTTTTCAGGAATTGACACTCATCGATCAGCACGCAGGCAATCTCGCGCTTCTCGCTTTCCCGCATATACAGTTCCAAAATATTGGTGTCATCGCCTACGATCATCGCCTCCCGCTGAATGCCGATGCGAGAGGTGATCAGCCCCGTTCCGTACCGATCATCCGTCGCCGGAATCAGCGTCAAAACCTGTTTGCCGCGCTCCTCGTAGTTATATGCCACCTTGATCAGTTCGATCGACTTGCCCGCATTCATCGTGCTGTATCTGTAATATAGCTGTGCCATTGATTTTCCTCCCTCATCACCGCCGCCGACAACGCGCACCGAACGTCCTCCGATACCGAAGCCCTGCGGCGGCAGGTATGCTCTTTTTCTATTTTACTGGAAAACTGCCAGAAAAGCAAATATAAAATCTCGTATTGAAATCGCAGGCGGATTTGTGGTATCATTTCCTTATGAAAATATGCTGGAAAGAGGTTTTTCGTTTCTTATGGAGTCTATTCTCATTCTGATTTTAAAATGTCTGCTGCTCGGCATCATCTGGGCGGCGTTGCTGATTCCGGTCATCTTTAACCGCGGTGGTTGGCTCAAATACATCATTACCGTACTGATCGTGGCTGTCGCCTGTTTCTTCCTACGTGCACACGCGGCGATCATCAACAAAATGACCTTGATTGCTCTGATCACCCTTGTCGTCTCATGGATTGTTTCCATGGCTGTATTCGACAAGGAATCTAAAGTCAAATCCAAGGTCATCTCCTTTGCGTGCGTAATGGCAGCCATCGCCTACCTGATTTCTAACTTCATTTCGTTTGGGATCCTGTAGGTGTTTTGCGCATACCGAGTTTCTCCATGCGGGAGATCAAGGTTGTGCGTTTCATGCCTAAGATTTCCGCGGCTCCACCCTTGCCGGCTATCTTGCCTCCGCAGTGAGCCAGCACCTCTGCAATATAGCTGCGTTCCATCTCTTCTATATGCATGATTGACATTTCCGTCTTAATCGAAAGCATCCTGCGTGCCCCTCTGGGTTTGTAGGATGCTTTCGCATAATTCCCGCCCAGTTATTCGGAATAATACACTTGCTTTTATTCGAAATATCAGATATACTATTCTAAATAAACAGGTGGAGGTGATTTGTATGACGATTAAGGAGGCGGCTGCCGTCTGGCAGATTACAGAGCGGCGTGTCAATGAGCTTTGCAAGACCGGCCGTATCGCCGGCGCAACGAAAAAGGGGAAGTGCTGGTTTATCCCGGATGACGCTCAAAAACCGATTGACAAGCGTACACGTATCGGTCAAACAGCCCCATCCTCGCCCGGATTGCTCGGTAAAAAACCCCTGCCGATCGGCGTGTCGGATTACCGGGATGCCTGCGTCAACTACTACTACGTAGACAAAACCCTGCTTATCAAAGAGCTGCTGGACGAGCGGCCCAAAGTTTCTTTGTTTACCAGACCTCGCCGATTCGGCAAAACGTTGAACATGGATATGCTGCGTGTTTTTTTTGAAAAATCGGAGGAGAACACCTCATGCTATTTCATCGATAAAAAAATTTGGACCTGCGGGGAATTCTACCGCTCTCAACAAGGAAAATACCCTGTCATTTTTCTCTCCTTTAAGGATGTTAAATATGTCTCATGGGCAGAAACCTATCTGACACTTCGCAAGCTGATTGCGCAGGAATTCCGTCGTCATGAAGAGCTTTCGGACAGTCCCGCGCTCAGTGCATATGAAAAAAAAGAATTTTCCTCTTTAGCTACGGAGACCGCAGACGAAATTGACTATCAAATGTCCCTGCGCACGCTGACTTTGCTGTTGCATAAACACTATGGCGCAGCCCCCGTCATCATCATTGACGAATATGATACACCGATTCAGCAGGGCCACATGAACGGATTTTATGAAACGGTCGTAAACTTTATGCGCAACCTGTTTTCCGGCGGTTTGAAAGATAATCCTCATGTAAACTACGGTTTTTTGAGCGGTATTCTGCGTGTCGCGAAGGAAAGTATTTTTAGTGGTCTGAACAATTTGAAAATAAACTCTGTTCTGGATGAGCGGTACAGCGAGTACTTCGGCTTCACCACCGCCGAAGTCCGAGAGATGGCGACATACTACGGCGCCTCCGAAAAGTATCAGGAGCTTTGCGAATGGTATGACGGTTACCGCTTTGGCGGCACGGAAATTTTCAATCCATGGTCCGTCATCGGATATTTCAGCAATCATTGCCGTCCCAAAGCGTTTTGGCAGTCCACTGGCAGCAACGACATCATCCGTGAAATTTTGGCTTCTGCTACACCGGATATCATGGAGCGTTTAGAACGATTGATGAAAGGCGAATCTTTTGTGACACGGATTGACACCGGCGTGATCTACCCGCAGATCCAAAACGACCCTTCTTCGGTTTACAGTTTTCTTTTAGTCGCCGGTTATTTAAAAGTTGTCCGCTGTGACCAGTCGTTCGGCGGGGACGGTATGTGTGAGGTTGCTCTGCCAAACAAAGAGATTTCTTTCGTTTACAGCAAGGAGATTCTTTCACAGCTCGAATCCATCATGCCGCGTTCTGCTGTGACCGCGATTCAGGAAGCGCTCTACCGGATGGATCGTAACGCACTCCAAAAGGCACTGGAAACCTTCCTGCTTCAGACAATCAGCTTTCACGACGCTGCTAACGAGGTTTTTTATCATGGCTTGATTTTGGGTATGTGCGCCGTGATGGATCATCGCTACCGCCTTACTTCGAATCGTGAATCCGGCGATGGTCGTTTCGATATTCAAATGCTTCCGCTAAGCAAGAAACTCCCCGGTATTCTGATTGAGCTGAAAACAGATAAAAATTGTTCCGAAAAACAACTGGAAGCTCTATCAAAAATCGCCCTAAAACAGATAAATGACCGGACATATTCTGCGGAACTCTCAGCAATGGGTGTTTCAACGATTTTAAAATATGGCATCGCTTTTTCAGGAAAAAAAGCACGTATCACTGTAGAAACGGAAACAATTTAGCATTGCTTCATTTAGATTTATATCTTGGAGGTTAAAAATGGAGAAAAAAATATTTATCAGCGCAGATATTGAGGGTGTCAGCGGTATCACCAGCTGGGCCGCGACCGAATATGGCGGCAAAGGCTATGAAAAAGCATGCCGACAAATGAGTCTGGAAACTGCGGCTGCCTGCCGCGGCGCGATCAGAGCAGGCTATCTTCCGGTCGTCAAAGACGGGCATGAGGACGCGATGAACATCGACCATGACCTGCTGCCGCAGGAGGCTGAACTGATCTCCGGCTGGGCGTGCACGCCGCTTTCCATGCTGGCAGGTCTTGACGAATCCTTCGCGGGCATCATCTACATCGGCTATCATGCCGCCGCCTGGACGAGCGGCAGTCCGCTCAAGCACACCTGTGAGGATTATCTGTACAACTGGTTCAAGATCAACGACCGCTACGCTTCGGAATTCACCATCAATTCCGGCGTTGCCGATCAGTTCCGCGTGCCTTCACTCCTGCTTTCCGGTGACGCGTGTATTTGCGAAGAAGCGCAGCGCGACTATCCCGGCATCGTGACCGTTCCGACCAAGCGCGGTCTTGGTGACGCGACCTGGAATATCCACCCGCAAAAAGTAGTCGAACAAATCGAAGCAGCCGCCTACGAGGTTCTTTCCAAGCCCCTGCCGGAACCGCGTCCGCTTGCGGAGCATTACACCATGACCGTCTGCTACAAGGAATTCCAAAAGGCTATGGCTGCAAGCTGGTTCCCGGGCGTCAAAAAAATCGACGACTTTACCGTTACTTACGCTGCGGACCGTCCGACCGAGCTTTCCAGATGCCGCTACTTTATCGGCTAAATGGTCTAAACGTACAAAACGCACAGCCCCGGATCCCGTTTCACCACGGTTTCCAAACTGTGCGTTTTTTTAATGTCAGCTTTATGTCAGTCTTTGCGTCAGTTCCGGGAAAAGGCGCACCGCGTTTTCGTAGTTCACCTGATCAAAAAGGACAATATAGACCTGCATCTCCTGCGCGCCGTTCTGATTTCCCCTGTCATCCACGCTGCTCGCGCCGCCCTGCCCCGCCAGACACGCGCGGATCGTATCGACTGCCACCTGCAGTGCCTGGGCTTTGGGATAGCCGTACACCCCTGCCGAGATCAGCGGGAATGCCACCGACTTGCAGCCATACTCCACTGCCAGCGCCATCGACTTGCGGTAGCAGGAAGCCAGCTTGTCCTTTTCCCCATGCGCCCCATTGCACCAGATCGGCCCGACCGTATGGATCACATATTTGCAAGGCAGCTTGTACCCATGCGTGATTTTCGCATCCCCGGTCTCACAGCCGCCCAGCAGCGCACATTCCTGCACCAGCTCCGACCCCGCCGCCCGGTGGATGCAGCCGTCCACACCGCCGCCGCCGAGCAGCGAGTTATTCGCTGCATTGACGATCGCATCCACATGCAGCTTGGTGATGTCACCCTTGATAATTTGTAGTGGCATAAATATCCCTCCATTTCTGTGTTTTGTTGCATAAACACGCAGTTTCAGCATATTGATGGATTTATTTCCCGCAGAAGCATATCGCCGGCATCACAGCAATTCCAGCAGCTCCGCCCTGCTCATATGCATCAGACCGCCGGTATTGCCGCTGAGGATCTCATCTGCAAGTGCGCGTTTTGCTTCCTGCATTTTGAGGATTTTCTCCTCAATAGAGTCTTTCGCAATGAGCTTGTATACGGAAACCGTCCTGGTCTGACCGATACGGTGCGCGCGGTCTGTGGCCTGGTTCTGTGCGGCGAGATTCCACCATGGGTCGAAATGAATCACAATATCCGCGCCGGTCAGATTCAGCCCCGTTCCGCCTGCTTTCAGAGAAATCAGAAAAATCGGCGTGTCGTCCTGATTGAAACGATTGACAAGATCGACTCTATCCTCTTTTTTGGTCTCTCCGGTGATTTTAAAATAAGCGATTCCTTCTTTTTGTAAATCTTTTTCTAAAAGCTCGAGCAAAGAGCGGAACTGCGAAAATACAAGGATTTTGTGTCCGCTGTCCATTGCGCTCTTCAAAAGCTCCATACAGGTTTCCCGCTTCGCGGATTCGCCGTCGTAATTTTCGAAACAAAGAGAAGGGTCACAGCAGATCTGACGAATTTTTGTGATCTCCGCCAAAATAGCCATTTTGTTCTTTTGGAACATCTCATCACTCTGCTTCTCGATCAGCTGCTTCATATGCAAGGCTTGTCCATTGTAAAGGTTCTGCTGTTTCTCGTCGAAATGAACATAACAGATCTCCTCATTCTTGTCCGGCAGATCGCTGAGAACATCCTGCTTTAGGCGTCTCAATATAAACGGCTCCACGAGGCGCTTCAGCTTGCTCATTGCGTCTTTGTCATTGTGTTTGACGATCGGCATCTCCAATTCCTTTCGGAACTGCTCATATCCGTACAGAAATCCCGGCATCAAAAAATCAAAGATGCTCCAGAGCTCGCTCAAGCGGTTCTCAATCGGCGTTCCGGTCAGCGCAAAGCGAACGCGGCTGTTTACTGCCTTGACCGATTTCGCCGCAGCTGTCGTATGTGTCTTGATATATTGTGCCTCATCGATGATTTGATACGAAAAAGTTTTGTCGGCATAGGAAAGAATATCCCTTTTCAGCAAGTCGTAAGAAGTAATGAGGATGTCCGCGCCTGCCGCATTTTGGATTGCTGCCTCCCGTTCCTCTTTATTTCCTGCGATCAGTACAACCGAAAGCTCCGGCGCGAATTTCGCGCATTCCTCCTTCCAGTTGTACACCAGCGATGCAGGGGTGACGATCAGGGCCTCATCAAGCCTGCCTTCCTGCTTCGCCGCCAGCAGTACCGAAAGGATCTGGAGCGTTTTGCCGAGACCCATATCATCTGCCAGGATTCCGCCAAACTGATAGTGTTCCACCGTCCTGAGCCACTTATATCCGAATTCCTGATAGCTACGCATGACATGCTGCAGGGACTCGGGCACCTCATACTCAGAGTCTGATACCGTCTTAAACTCCTTGACTAAATGCTTGAACGCGTGATCACGCCTTGCGTAAAACAGTTCATTTTTCTCTAAAACCTTGTCGAGATACAGCGCGCGATAGGCAGGGACCTGCATATCCCCTTTCACAAAATCACTCGGCTTCGCCTTAGATAGACTCATGAAGGCAGCAAGCTCCTCCATCGTGTTTGCTTCCATCTGGATAAAGTCACCGTTCTTCAAGCGATGATACCGTTTCGCGCTTCGATAGCTGTTTAAGAGGTCAATCAGCTCTTCGTCCGTCAAATCTGTCGAGGAAAGCTTGAGCTTCAGCAGATCGCTTTCCATGCGCACGCCCACCGTAATCTGCGGCTTTCTTCGAATCGTCACGCGCTGAAACCGATCGGTCGCATGCACCGCTCCCAGCTTGAGCAAAAAATCAACGCCGCCGTCCAGCACTCTGTACTGCTGTTCTTCCTCATCACAGGAAAGCAGCCCCGCATCATTTTGATACGGGAAAAGCGTCTGCGCTTGCGCGACTATCTCGTTTTCCGCGCGAAGGTCACGATACTCTTCGATCATCCTGCTTTGCGCTTGCAGCGCGCCGCTCGTTTCCGATTTTGTCAGTTCAAAAACCTGATCCCGATACTGCACCTTTACCATACAGGTAAACACATCCTCGTTCGCATCAAGGTAAAAGCTGAATTCCGGCTCCGGATACAGATATTGTTCGATCGTTTGCGCATCTTGGATCTGTACCTGCGCAATTTCTTTGATGGCCGGCAATACCTTATGATAAAACTCGGACAGGCTTCTCCTGCCGATCTGAAGATCGATGCGTCCGTAATCATTTACGCTCATGAGCGTTTCCAAAATCCGCGCGTCTTTGGTGACTGCACGATTCAGGCTTGCATCTTCAAAAAAATATCGGTATTCTGCCCCCTCGATGAGCGTCGGGATTTCACCGCTCAGCCGGATACCGTCAAAATTTCCGTCAGAATCCTGAATTTTTTCAATCAGAAGGTCGATCCTTGGGCTTTGATCGGCGCATACAGCCTCACCCGTCTTTTTGTTTCTTCCGTCTTTTTGTACAAAAGGAAATCGCCTGTCTGCCATCAAAGTGAAAAATTCATCCAAGGCTCTGCCGTACAGCGGGATCGCACTTTTGATTTCCCCATAAGTATGACCGAACTTTTTATACAGCTCCGCGCTGCGTATGCCTGCCGCCTTTACCTCGTTTTTGATGAAGTGATACAGCGCAAGGGAATCCTCGTCAAAAGACGCTGCGGCAAACGAGAGTCGATTCTTTGTGCCAAGCTGCATCTCTCCTTGCGCCTCAACAGTATCCACAAATTCAGCCAAGTCCTTTACGATATACAGCTTTTCGACTCCCACTTTGATGGTGAGGCTTAATTCTCCATCCGTCTCAACATCAAGCCGCGGCTCCAGCTGTATCGGTTTGACTGCCGTTTGTCCTGTGAAAGCTGCTTTGCGGCTGACGGCATGCTCCTCGCGGCATTCCCTGATCAGCTTGAGCGCATCGTAATCCGTCACGTCCCCCAGCCGCTTTTGGATAATATAGTCCTGGGCCAGGAGCAGCAAGGCTGTCAAATGCGCGCACATCCTGCCGCTTGTGCTCATGTAATAATGTGCAAGTCTCCTCTGTCCCTCCGGACAAGCCGGAGCGGAGCAATAGGTGTAACGCAGCTCTTCTCTGGTAAACGTGACCCTGATGCTGTGCGTATTTCCCTTTGCATCGACATACACGCCGGCAGCTGTGCACTCACGCCCGTTTTCTCTGTAAAGATAATGCGGGAATCCTTCATATATTTCTTCCAGCAGGATACGCTTATCCTCGATCAGTTTTTTTGCCGTTTCCAGGTCAGTCTGATAGAAGGTGCATGCCGCGGTGATCTTGTCAAACCTGTAATATTGATAGGGAGCCTCCGCGCTTGCGGTGCGCGTTTCCTGCTTGAACGGAAAAACTTCCACCGGTTTGGTTCTTGACACAAGGATCGACTTGGTATTTGATTTAGCCTTTGCATTCGATGCAATGTTCTGTGCTGTCCCGATTGCAAGGTCACCGTTCTTTTCCATCTGAAAAAGCGCCGCAGCCATATGCTTGCAGCGTGCACCGCTTCGGGCATACGGGCAATCACACTGCATACGCTTGATCGCGTCCTTGCCTTTTGCTATCTTAACGATGTAGCGCTCTGTCCCCTGCACGTAGAAGGTCTTCGTATTCGAATTCTCTGCAGTTTTTTTGGGCGTGACATCTCCGTTTCGGTAATAAGCCTCGCCGCGCTTTAATATGGTATTGGAAAATAAGTGTTTCCAAGTCATGTTCATTTGGTTTCCCCCACGCACACGTCACGATATTTCAATATTCCAAAATTGCTTTTTTGTATAAGAAGCTCCTGGTATCCGGCTCTGCGGTACTGCCGCATCAGCGCCGCTGCCTCTACTAGCTGCGGGTGGGTGATCCGCTCGAGCATTTTGAGACGCCGGTCGCTGATGCTCTCCTGCGACATGGACTGTCTGTAATCTTCAGCGCGCATCCCGACAAAGCAAAACGCACCCGGATAGTAGTCCGCGAGCTTCTGTCCGATCAAAAGCCCTTCCGGATCCAGATCGCCTGCATAGCATACGCCGGTGCCGGCAGCCGCAAGCAGATCCAGTGCAATCAAGGCTGCTAATCTCGGCTGCCCATTCATACACATATACGCATGCGTTCCGTCATCCTCTGCGCAGAGCATCGCAAAAATCGAAGGATTCTCCACGATCAGGATCTGCTGATCCGGACACCGGAGCTTCTCCCATTTCAGCATGACCGCAAGCGGTACCTGTACCATGTCTTTCTCCGCACAAAAGCCTGCCATTCCCGGATGCATCTCTTCGGAATGCACGTCGGTACCGTCCGGTTCTCTTTCACGTATCACCGCCTGCACACCGTACAGCATCACATAATTCGATACGTCATCGATCAATAGCCCGACAGCTAGATAGCTGCGCTGTCTTTGGTAAGATCGCAAAATCGTTGTATCGCGCATCACAAGCCCGCGATGCGCAAGATCAGCCTGTACCAAACGATACAGCAGACTTCCTCCGGCTGTACCTGCGTCAAAGGCATGTGGATTGCCGGTCAGCTGCGCAGCAAATACCGCCAGATACCTGCTTTGCGCTTCACGATAGGGGAAAGCATTGCAGATTCGCATGGCAAGCCGCAAGGATTCCTCCCACTCTCGCAATCGTTCCTGCTGCGCTTCGCGCGGCTGCGAAGCGATATCGCCGGACGCTTCCGGTTTGACCGCAGCTAAAATCGCCTGCACAAGTGCAATGGCATAGGTATCCGCAAACTCCTTGCAGACCATCTCCAGGATCTCCTGTTGACGGCTTTGATACGATGCCCGCATTTCCTTTTTGCCCTGCAGCTCCTCTCCAAAGTAGAGCGCGAGAAGCCGTTCCGGCTCGATCGCCCCATAACGCGTTGCCGCCAAAGCCGCGCGGAAAGCCTTTGCAGAGACAGAAACACGCTTTTGTCCATGATAATTCTTACCGAAAAATCCTTCTAATATTTCTATTTCTTCGCCGGACAGATCATGGAGCTTCACCGTTCCCGTAAAAGAGCCATACGATTGATACTTATCCCGAAATCCGCCGAACAAACGTGCCCAAACCGGACTGCTTTGAAAATATGAAAGCGCCTGCTTCTCTTCTCTGTGCAGCTTCATCGGCGTTTTTCCTCCACCATGCTTTCATGCTCTAAGGCTTCCCGGCAGCTGCCATTCCACAGATAGGACATGACCGTCACAAATTTTGCATTTTCCGGCCGCTGCAGCTGATAGATCGCCAGCGCATCCAAGGTATCGCAATCTCCCCAAAGAACCTGCGAGTTGATGATAAAGTCAAAGTCAAATTCAGACATCAGGCGGAACATATCCCGAATATTCCGGCTGTCTACACCGGCGAAGGCCTCATCCAGAGAAATCAGGCGCGGCGCGTTTTGACTGCCGCCCTCATACTTGGCAACCACTGCCGAGAACAGCGGCACATACATAGCCATCGCCTTTTCACCGCCGCTGAAGGTGCCAAACACACTGTTGGTGAGTTCCTTGCGCCGTTCCCCGGTCTTCTGCGCAAACAGCTGGAACTCAAACCATTTGCGATAATCCAGCGTGTCTTTCATCACCTGATAGAAGGACACCAACCCGGCTTGATCACCGCTGTTTCTTCTCGCCTCCTCGACCTTCGAACGGAAGTGCAGAGACAGACGCCCGCTTTCCTCCTCAGACATCGTGCGATAGTCTTTTTTGAGCAGCTGCACCAGTTCTCCGGTATCGAGCTGCTCTTCTGTTTCTGCAGTCTTGCTTCTCCATTTGAGACTCAGCTTCAAGCCGCTGGATGTGTTCATGCTGCTCATCAGCTGATTCATATTGCCGACCCAACGATCGGCCGCATTGATCTTGCTGCGGATCTTACGGCTGACCGTATTGGCGAGAATATCCTCAAAGAGCTCCCTGTCGCCTGCCTTGATCAGCTCTTTCAGCTCAGTAATTTCAGTTTTCAGGTAAGCAAGCAGCTTCGGGAATGGAATTTCAATTCCCTGATATCTTGCCCGAATGTCGTTTCTTTTCGCTGTCACGGCATTCTCCGGCTGCCCCTCATCCTCTTCTGCAAACAAATCCGTCTTTAAGCTCGGCTGATATTCATTCAAGAAGTCGCGCTGCTGATAATAGACCTCGTTCAGCCTCTGCGTGACGCTCTCCCAGCTGAACTCCTCCACATCGGATTTCAAGTATTGCGCAAGCGCACGTGCCTGCACACCGATCTCCTCCGGAATTTCTACATATGCAAGCTTGCGCTCCTTTTCATAACACCTTGTGAGCCTGGCCTCGATCTCGCCGAGCGATACAAGCTGTCCTGCGCAGTCCTCGATCTCCTGTTCCAGTATTTTGCAGACCTGACGGCAAACCGTTGCCTTTTCTGTGTTATCCTCCAGTCTCTGCGGGAAAGCTTCCAGCCAGGCTGTGCATGCATCTAAACGTTCTTTGATCTGTGCATAGTCTGTCAGTGCAAGCTGACTGCGGACAGAATCGAGCTCCGTCTGCTTTCGCAGTAAATTCCGTTCTGCATCCGCAAGCTCATTTCTGGTTTCCATGATATCATCTTCGATTTCTTCTCTTTGCGTTTCCAGATCTCGGATTGCCTGCACAGTCTTTTGATGTACTTTATGTTCCGCAATAAGCTGAACCAGCAGCTTATCATAGGACTCCGCTGCTTCCGTCGCCTGCCGGAACACCGGGAAGGCAAACTCTAAATGCAGCTGCTTGCCGGATTCATAAGCTTCCTCCTGCTTTGCGCGGATTTTATTTTTGATGATCTGCAGTTCTTCTTCTAAACGGTTTTTCTCGTCCTGCATACGGCTGCAGAGATGCTCGGCATCCAGCAGCGTACGCCATGCGGCTTTGAGGTCCGTATCCTGCGGGAACGCCTGATATTCACTTTCCAGACGCTCCATGCGTTCTTCGATCTGCCTGCATGCGGACTGTAAATGCTCCATCTCCGCTTCCAGTCTTTCGATTTCTTCTTTGCAGGCGCGAATCCGGGCAAGGCGGGTATGCTCGCGCGCCTTCGTTCCCAAAAAGGCCGCCTTGTGCAAGCCGGTGATCGTACCGCTGAGCACGCCGATACGATAAGTCCCATCGGTGCTGATTGCGGTTTGCCAGTCTCCGTCATACGCAATGCTGCCCAATATACCGGTCAATCTCTGATTGGAAAAAATATCGTTGACCTCATCATTGAGCTGCAAAATGTCCAGCAGGCTTTTCCCTGCCTGCGGACTGCCCGCAAACAGGTAACGGTCTGCGCAGCCTTCTGCGAAGGTCATCACCTTATCGCGATAGGACTCTTCAATGACCAGCGCATCCAGAATTCCCATCGCAAGCAAAGCCTCCTCCAAACGATCACAGGCAGCTTCATCGAGCATATCGCTGAATTCCATGGTCTTATAGAATTCCTGATACGGAATCCCCAGCTCCGCAAGACGCGCTCTGCTTTTTAACACCGCTTCGCTGCGCTCCGGCTCCGGTTCTTTGCGGTTCTCCCATGCTTCCAGCTCTTTACGGACAGCTGACAGACTTTTCTCTGTTTCAGCAAGCAGGGCTGCGCTTTCATGGTGCAGACTCTGTAATGCATTTCTCCTGCTTTGTTTCACATCGGCCGCGATCTGGCGTACCTGACTGAAATCCGCGTTTTCATCGTAATCATCGGCAAATCGGCTGATTCGTCCCAGTACCGATGCCTCCAGCTGCAGCTCCGTATTGCCCTCCGCCCAGCTGTAAAGTGCTTCCTTCCATTCGCTCTCCGTTTGAATCAGCAGTGTCTCGGCCTCGGTTTGTTTGCGCTGCGCACTGTCCAGCTCCCGTACCATGCGATCACGCTTTTCATCGAGCACATCGCTTTCCTTTTTAAGCTGCTGTGCTTCCTCTAAAATATGGAAGGTCTCTGCGATTTTCGCTTTCGTCGTATCAAATTGCTTCTGATGCACTGCATAGTCGTATGGCTCGTCAAGCTGCTCCAGGAGTTCATCCCGAAAGAACGCATGCTCGTCAAAGGCCATGCAGTCCGCCTCAGCATCCATTTCTTCCAACTGCTGGCGGAGTGTTTTTTCCCTGCGGTATCTCTCGTCTTCGGTATCTTTTACCTTGTATTCCAAGGTCTGCAGGCGCTGCTTTCTAGTGTCCAGCATCTGCGTTTTCTCTTTGGCTGCTGCAGTAAAGTGTTCTGCTTCTTTTTCCAACTCGCGTTCGCGCTGTTTCAGTATTGCCGCATCACTTTTGCCGAGAGACTCCCGCTCCTTTTCCATCGCCTGTTTTGTGACTTCCATTTCCTGCTTAGCGGCTTCGCAGGCCCGGATCTGCGCCTGATGTGACTGCAGATCTTTCTCTTTTTGTGCTTTCTGCTGGTTTGTCTGTGTAAGCTTTTCCTGCACGTCCCGGCATGCTGCTGCTTTTTTGTACAGCATCAGCCGATTATATTTATCGTAGGCCCTGTTGATCTTCTCGGCAGCCGCAATGGCTGCCTCTTCATCCTTGAGCTTACGGCTCAGCTCGTCCATATTTTCGATTGCCTCCGACATCGGCCGCAGATCGTCATCCGAGAGAGGCTGCAGTGAGTCGCTGAGGATCTCATTGATGACAGAAGGCTTAAAATCCTTGGAAAGCTTCGGTGTCCGCAGCTGAATCAAAAGATCGATCAGCTCCTTATACTCGTCCTTCGTCTCAAACCCGAAGATATGACTGTTCACATACTCCATGTACTCTGCCTGCTTGTCGAATACGCGTCCGCCCTCTGCAATGCGATTTTCCAGTTCCCGCCTTGATAAGGTGATCTTCTCACCGACAGATTTATACAGATAAAAGTCCCTGCCGATCCGCCTGCCGTCCGAAATCACAAAATACCACTTATCCAGTGGTTTTCCTCTCCTTGCGCGGATTCCCATGCCGATCGTCATATATGCCTCGCTGTTTAAACGCTTGAACTCCAGATAAAGGTATCCGGTTCGCTCTTCTCTGTCGTCATCATCCTCCAGCAGATAGCTGCTCATCTTACGGTCGCGGCTCCCAAACGGGTCCAAGCGTTCCGGACTCATATTGCCGTCCAAAAGCAGCGGCACGACGCTCTGCATGGTAACGGATTTGCCGGAACCGTTCGAGCCTCTGAGCAGCATCCGTCCATTGGCAAAATAGAAGGTCTGCTCGTCATTGTAGTACCAAAAGTTCACCAATCCGATTTTATTTGACTGCCATCTGCTGCTCATACACGCGCCTCTCTTTCCTCTTCCGTTTTTTCTGCATGCTCCGGCTTGTCAGCAAAGTCGTCCGGATAACGGCCGCAGAGCTTGCCCGCAGCCGGATAAATGCGTATCTGCCTTGCCTCTTTCAGGACCTTGATAAACATCCAGCGTTCCATCTCGTCTGTGATGGTATTCACAAATTCTCCATCCGGCATTTCCCGGTATTTCTTCGCGAATCCACCTGCATAGGCCTGCTTGGTCTCACGAATCATACGTTCAAATTCCAGGTCGCTGACCACGCAGGTCTCGTCTGCTTCCGTCTCCCAAATGCCGCTCCTGATCTGATCCTGCAATGCACGGAGCACCAAAAGTACAATATCTGCCAAAACATTCCCTGCCGGAAACTCTTTTCCCATGCGGCATTGCTCACCCGGCATCAGGTACGCGCTTCCTTTGTGAATATGCACACGACAGTCGAAGATTTTCTCAAGCTCCTCACTGAGTCTGCGTCCGTAGTATTTCAGATATGCAAAGTCCTCCTGCGAACCATCTCTGCGATACATCCCCGGCGCGAAAAGCAGCCGCTTATACACGCGCTGCCGCCTTGCAATACCCTTATCCTCGTTGATGTCAAACCAGTCGCTCTGCTCGAAATCCTCGGGCCGGGTGTAACCCATAATGTCGCGGGCAAAGGTCCGCATAAAGTATCGGGAGGCTCCGGTGCTTTCATAGAGTACCTCTCCGGTGACACTGTCCATAAAGGTCTCATCACTGCCGTCGGTAATTTTGAGCATGCTCTGCGAAATCGCGTAGCGCAGCACCTTGATCAGCCGCCGTCGATTGGTATATACCGTCCAGTCTACCGTCTCACCGGGCATCTGCAGTGCTGCGTATTCCGTCAGCTGCGAGAGGATGAACTGTTCCCCTGCATCCTTATCCTCCAGAAACATCAGCAGTACGCAAAGAAAGGCGTATTCCTCTTTGGAGGTAAATTCCTGTACGCCCATAAATGGTTCCGGAATGACCGGAATCTTTTCCAGTTTGACCAATAAGGCATTCTCGATCAGCTGACAGCCCATCTTCTCCGCGGTGAATTTGCGTATCTCGGCGGCTGCATCCCGAATCCTATAGTATAGGTCCTTGTTTTCCGCCTTGAGCACCCAACGGTTTCCAAGTAATATTTCCAGTTCTCTCATTCCGCTGCCTCCTCAAATACCAGCACAAAATGCGGCATAGTCAGGCATCCATCGCTTGCACGCAATACACAGGTCTGTCCGGCACATGTCTCATCCAGCCGAAAGGGTCTGCCCTCCTCGGTGCGTGCGCATTTTCCGTTATCCTCCAACGCATTCGAAAGCCAAGTCAAAAGGATCTCTCGAATCTCCGGATCGATGATCGGAAGCGTCCCAAAATCGATCCTGCCGTCCTGCTCCAGTGCCCGCAGCTTCTGTAGGTTCGCCTGCTGTGCCTGCATCAGCGCTGCCTTCGCCTGCGCCTTCTCCGCGCTCATATCACGGATTGCACTGCGATTCGCGCGTTCCTTATAGGTCCGCACACGCGGCTTCAGCGCAATTTCATATGCGCTTTCCTCATACACACCGCTGTTCATCGTATCGGTTTCTCTGACGGTATCCACCTTCAGGTGAGCTGCTGCCTCTAATCCAAATACCATGGCTGACAAGCAGTGTGCCTGTTTCATACTTTCACATTTTAAAAAAATCTCCGCGGTCCGTCGGTATTCCTCGCGCCTGTTGGCGCCGAGCGCATTCTTCTCTGAGATCTGCGTCGCGTATCTGGTGATTTTACGGATGATATCATTCGTCTTGTCAAAAAGCTTTGCGGCTTCATTGTCCTCCCCGCTGCTTCCGCAGAACCACTCGAAGATGCTCTGCCAGCGATCCCGGATCTTCTGTTCGATCTCTGCCCGGCTAACCTCTTCTCCAATGCGCGGGATTGACAGGTCATAGGCGATGACCTTTTCCAGAACCGCAGCCTTCTGTGCTTCGGTGATCATCTGCAGTTCTTCTTCGATCGCACCCACATTGCGCTGCAGATTCTTGATGAAATTGCGCAGATACTCCACAAGCTGGTCCTTGAATGCAAGGAAGGCTCGCGTCTGCATCATCTGCTCCGCCTTGACGCTGCTCAAATTGCTCATATAATCCTTATAGTTTTGATTCAAGCGTACAAAATCACTGCTGAGGTCGTTCCACCACGCATATACCTTGCTGCTTTCGCACTGGTTTTCCGCCATATCGGCAAACTCCGAAATATAGCTTCGAATCCGTTCCAGAAGACTCGGCTCCAGGGACGCACCTTCAATATGTAAATTTTCCAGCCGCTGCACCAGACGTTCGACCTCCACACCGACGTCGGTCAGGCTGTACTCAAATTTTTTGTTCTTAAATTCCTCGATCGAAGTCACCCTGCGCGTATCCTGATAGGCTTCTAAGTTTTTCCATTCCGTCAGCATGTCCAGATCCTGCCTGCACTGTTCCATGCGATAGTCCGGAAAGAGCCCCGTATCGCACATAGCCTCATAGACCTCTTCTTGATAAAGCTTATATTTTAATTTATCATAATGCATTAAAAAAATGCGCATAATGGCGCGATACCTGCTCACATTATCCGCATTCAAATATTTTGCCTCGGTCAGAGGCTTCAATGTCTTTCCTGTTATCTGCATGTTAATTGCCTCCTCGTTTGCTTCGTCTGTTCATTTTTCCTGTTTCCCGGTCAGCACCGCTCTATGCTTGCAGCTTTGTTTTCATTATAGCCGATTTGCCTCTGCCCGGTCAATTATTTCTGTGAAAAAGGGGAAATTTTTTTCAGGGTGTGAATATTTAAGATTGCATTTTTCAACCTATTATGTAAGTATCATAATGATCTGCATCTATGAGCTCCTTTTACATAGTTGACCATAAAATCATTTTTATTATTTGTATCACAAATCATTTACATCGCTTGACAAGGGCACACAGCCCTTTGTCGTGTGCGATGG
>UQMQ01000004.1 GCA_900542245.1 uncultured Eubacteriales bacterium | reverse complement strand
TTTAAGAGATATTCTACAGAACGGGTGATGAAGTCATTGGTTGGTGAGTTTACACAAAATGAGAAATGGTCTGTTAAGGGGGCACTTATGGGCGAGTGATGGTATAAGGATTGTTGTGTTTCAGAACATCCAGATAATCTGAGGTGTGGTAAGCCAAAGATTGAGGATGGAAATGAGAAGATGAGGATGCTGATACAGTCGGAAACAGTTAGAGATTTAATAGAGGAGAGATTAAAAGTGAATCCAGTTAGGACGTTTGATCAAATTACGCAAGAAATATTAGATAAATATGATTATAAGACAATAACAGTTGGTATATTAATAGCAGATGGGAATCAGACAGCTGCGAGAGATTATATAATTAACTATATGGATAAATTTGATAAGGAATCGGGGAAATATATAGATTTTTTTGTCCCAGGATATTGTGAGAAAATATCCGATAGCGCTGTAAGTATAGAAAAAAGATACCATCCTAATGCTTACGAAAAATGGATTTGTATGGATGATTTACCAATGTTCATTATTAGAAGGAATCAAACAGCATATTATTTTGATAAATTTTTATTTGATGATTTTATTGAAGAAATGGAAACCAAGATGTGTATTGAGTATACATACAATCCGATGTTAGTCCTTGTCGAAGTAAATAAAAGTAAAGACAGGGGGAAAATAGAATTTCAAAATAAAATGGTTATTGAATTGGATGAAGATTCTGATAGAGGGGTTACTAGGGCGGGAATTTTATTTAATAGAATATTTGAGGTTGCAAAGCAAGCGGTTGGGTTAGATAGATTTCAACAAGATGTACGTATGTATTATATTAAAGGACATGCAGTAAATAATATTATTCGTGCCATACAAGGAGATTGGCTTGAATCGGTAGAAAATGTTGTAGGCGATATTAAAAGATTTAGGATAAAGAAAAGTGTGTAATTTATAATCCAAATAATAAGGGTATAAACATGCATTAGTAAGAAGATTTGTATCTAAGGTCATGTCGACAACAAGGGGATTGATTTCAATCAGAACATAGAAAACAAACATAGTACCAGAAAACATATTTTATTGCATTTTTCTTACGTCCACACTATAATAATCGCATGGCAACAGTTTGGCAATATCTCTAAGAAGAAAACGTGGAAATTCTTTCAAATTATTGGAGATACAGCTTCCCCGGTTGCAGTCCACCCCGATAACAGTTATAATAAAATAAAGACACAGCAAAATGCCGAAAGTACTTCATATGACATGGGCTTCCGGCATTGCTTTTGTTAAAAATGGCTCTGGGAAACAATATAGGGAGTGCCTGTGATGGAACGATGTACAGAAATACTGAAAAAACTCATAAGAAAAGATACATTTTACGAATAGGAAGATGTAACATAGAATATTTTTGCTTTCCGATTTGGAATTTTGTGTATTTTGTTTTATTCCTTTGATATGCTTTTAAATACATTTCATATCTTCATTGTGGATCAGAATATCTTTCGGACAGGATATCTGATTGCATGCGGGATTATGGTTTTATATCTGATTCTGCTGTTTGTTCTGGGCCTGGAACACCGGATGACAAAATAAATCAGTGTTTCGGCAATTGGATTGATGGTATTAAGTGCGAGTGCAACGCTTACCTATCATATGATTATAATCATCATGATTCCCATTATGATTGCAAGCATGTATGTATCAAAGCGGTTTTCGGTTTTCGCATTTCATCTGACGATTTTCAGCATTATTGTCAGTACCTATGTGGGATATTATTTTGGGGTTTGTGATGCCAATATGGTATTGCTGACGGCGACCTCTTTAAAAAATCTTTCGCAGAATGGAAAATTTTTGTTAGACACTGTGAATCAAAATCCGTTTGTCACACTGGCTTTGTATTATGTTGTGCCGCGTTCACTTATGGCGATTGCATTTTTTTATGTGAGCACCAATGTGAACCGTGTTGTGCGCAAATCGATGGAAAATGTCTGGAAAATGAAACAAGACAGGCACTATGAAGGGGATACCGAATTTATTCTGCGGTATATTTGCCGTAGGTAGGAACTATAATTTGACGCGTGACAATAAAGTTCATAAACCCTATCTTGCAAAATTTGACAAAAACGGTAATAAAGGAAGAAAACATGAGTAAGAAACACAAACATATTTCTGCCACGAAAACAACAGAACAAAAGGCAGTACAACAGTCACAGCAGCCACAGGAACTGACACCACAGAAGCTGAACCGGCTTTTGGAGAAAAATCCATTTGCACAGCTTCTGGGAATGGAACTGCTGGAAGTGCGGGAAGGCTATGCTTACGGAAGAATGCGCATGGATGAGCATTTTACGAATATTTACGGTGGAATGCATGGCGGATGTGCGTATGCGCTTGCTGATACGCTTGCTGGTTTGGCGGCATCCACCTATGGCAATTATGTTACAACGATTGACGGGAAAATGAATTATTTGGAGGCTGTGAAAGATACCGGCTACGTGTACGGTGAAGCAGAAGTACAAAGACAGGGAGGACGGATCGGCGTATATACCGTGAAACTTATGGATGAGAATCAAAGAGTTCTGGTTACAGCCGATTTTACCTATTACCGGACAGGACAGGCGATTGACCAGCAGGGATAGGGTGTTTTCAAGGTGTCTGATTTGGAAAAAATCAGATGCCTTTTTTCTTTTTACTTGTTTATCGCGTTAAAGTGTAGTAGTGTTAAAATATAAAAATACCAAGGAGGAAAAGTTATGGGGAAAGGAAGACGGGAAAAGGTTTTGGACAGCATCGGAACATTGCAGCAGACGGTGAATGAATTTCAGATATAAATTGTTTGTAAAATAAAAACAACTTAATAAAAACAGAAAAAGCGGTCATATTTATGAAAAAATATTTCATGAATATGACCGCTTTATTGTTCAAAAAACGAAAGATATAAAAGAAAACATACGTTATTGTCTGATAATATTATATAAAACAAACAATAGACAAATTATCAGACAATAGAACGAAAAAAATGATTTACAAGCGGCGGTTATAGGAGTAAAATGAGAATCAGTTAAGAAAAAGCAACTCATGAATGATTTACAACGAAAGGATAGTTCTATGAAAGAGCAATGGAATGAGAGCACAGCAACCGCCAAAGGATTATATGATCCGAGTTTCGAACATGATAACTGCGGAATTGGTGCTGTGGTAAACATCAAAGGGATCAAGACCCACCAGACCGTGGAAAATGCCTTGAAAATTGTTGAAAACTTAAAGCATAGAGCCGGAAAAGATGCCGACGGAAAGACCGGAGATGGTGTTGGTATTCTTCTTCAGATTTCCCATAAGTTCTTTAAGAAAGCGGTAGAGCCGCTTGGAATTAAGCTGGGAGAAGAGAGAGATTACGGCGTCGGAATGTTTTTCTTCCCACAGGATGAGTTAAAGACCAATCAGGCAAAGAAGATGTTTGAGGTAATTGTCGAGAAGGAAGGAATGGAATTCCTCGGATGGAGACAGGTACCGATTCATCCGGACAAGCTTTCCGACAAGGCCAGAGGATGTATGCCATGCATCATGCAGGCGTTCATCAAAAGACCGGAAGATGTGGAGAAGGGACTTGATTTTGACCGCAAGCTGTATGTGGCACGCCGTGTATTCGAGCAGTCCAACGATGACAGCTACGTTGCTTCCCTTTCGAGCAGAACGATTGTATATAAAGGAATGTTCCTTGTAGAGCAGCTGCGTCAGTTCTTCTCCGATCTGCAGGATAAGGATTATGAGTCTGCAATTGCAACCGTACATTCCCGTTTCTCTACCAACACAAATCCAAGCTGGGAGAGAGCACATCCAAACCGTTTTATTGTACATAACGGTGAGATCAACACCATCCGTGGTAATGCAGACAAGATGCTTGCCCGGGAAGAGACGATGGCATCCGGCAAGCTGCGCGGGGAATTCCAGAAGGTACTTCCGGTCGTCAACACCGAAGGATCTGATTCCGCAATGCTGGACAATACGCTGGAGTTTCTGGTGATGAGTGGCATGGATCTGCCACTGGCAGTCATGATCATGATTCCGGAGCCATGGGCAAACAATGCTGTGATGACACAGAAAAAGAAAGATTTCTATCAGTATTATGCAACCATGATGGAGCCTTGGGACGGACCTGCATCCATCCTGTTTTCCGATGGAGATATGATGGGAGCGGTTCTTGACCGTAACGGTCTGCGTCCATCCCGTTATTACATTACAGACGATGACTATCTGATTCTTTCTTCCGAGGTCGGAGTTCTTGATATTGATCCGACCCATATCGTGACCAAAGACCGTCTGCGTCCTGGTAAAATGCTTCTTGTAGATACCGTGCAGGGTCGTGTGATTGATGACGATGAGTTAAAAGAAAGATATGCGGATAAGCGTCCATATGGTGAGTGGCTTGACAGCAACATCGTCATGTTAAAGGATTTAAAAATCCCGAATGAGCGTGTGCCGGAATATACACAGGAAGAACGTCAGAGAATGCAAAGGGCATTCGGTTACACGTATGAGTCCTTAAAGGATTCCATCCTGCCGATGGCAAAGAACGGCATTGAGGGTACCGCTGCGATGGGTACGGATACACCGCTTGCGGCACTGTCCGGAAACCGTGAGCCGCTGTTTAACTATTTCAAGCAGCTGTTTGCACAGGTAACCAACCCGCCAATCGATTCCATCCGTGAGGAGGTTGTTACTTCTACGACGGTGTATATCGGATCTGCCGGAAACCTCTTAGAGGAAAAGCCGGAGAACTGTAAAGTACTTCGGATCAACAACCCGATTCTGACCAACACAGACCTGATGAAAATCCGCAATATGAAAGTAGACGGATTTAAGGTAGAAACCATTCCGATTATTTATTATAAGAATACCAGTCTTGAGAAAGCCGTAGATCGTCTCTTTATTGAGGCGGATCGTGCATACAGAGACGGAGCCAATATCCTGATCCTTTCCGACAGAGGCGTGGATGATAACCATGTGGCAATTCCTTCCCTGCTTGCCGTATCTGCATTGCAGCAGTATCTGGTAAAGACAAAGAAACGTACTTCCCTTTCCCTGATTCTCGAATCCGGAGAGCCGCGTGAGGTACATCATTTTGCAACACTGCTTGGTTTTGGTGCGAGTGCAATTAACCCATACCTGGCACTGGATACCGTAAAACAGCTGATCGACGAGCACATGTTAGACAAAGATTATTATGCCGCAGTTGATGATTATAACCATGCAATTATCACCGGTATTGTAAAGATTGCAGCCAAGATGGGTATTTCTACGATCCAGTCGTATCAGGGTTCCAAGATTTTTGAGGCACTTGGTATTGATAAAGATGTCATTGACAAGTATTTCACCAATACGGTCAGCCGCATCGGCGGAATTTCCATCAAAGATATCGAGAATGATGTCAATACGCTTCATTCCGCAGCCTATGATCCGCTGGGACTTGAAACCGATGTAACCCTTGACAGCAAGGGGCGCCACAAGATGAGAAGCGGAGCCGATGCGCATCTGTACAATCCGGCTACCATCCATCTGCTGCAGCAGTCTACCCAGCGTGGGGACTATGAGATGTTCAAGCAGTATACGAGTCTGGTAGATGAAGAAGAAAAGCATACGAACCTGCGTGGACTGATGGATTTTGAGTACCCGAAGAAGGGTGTGAAGCTTGAGGAAGTGGAAAGCGTAGATTCTATTGTGACACGTTTTAAGACCGGAGCGATGTCTTACGGTTCTATTTCGAAGGAAGCACATGAGACACTTGCCATTGCCATGAATCACTTACACGGTAAGTCAAACACCGGTGAAGGTGGTGAGGACAAGGATCGTCTGACCGTCGGACCGGACGGAAAGAACCGTTGTTCCGCAATCAAACAGGTTGCATCCGGACGTTTCGGTGTTACCAGCCGTTATCTGACCAGTGCGCAGGAGATCCAGATCAAAATGGCACAGGGAGCAAAGCCTGGTGAAGGTGGACATCTTCCGGGTAAGAAAGTATACCCATGGATTGCCAGGACAAGACTTTCCACACCGGGTGTATCTTTGATCTCCCCGCCACCACATCACGATATTTATTCCATCGAGGATCTTGAACAGCTGATCTTTGACTTAAAGAATGCAAACCGCGATGCAAGAATTTCCGTAAAACTGGTTTCCGAGGCAGGTGTCGGTACCGTAGCAGCCGGTGTTGCAAAAGCCGGTGCACAGGTTGTCCTGATCTCCGGATATGACGGTGGTACAGGTGCTGCGCCAAGTAGTTCCATCCACAACGCAGGTCTTCCGTGGGAACTTGGTCTGGCAGAGACACATCAGACACTGATTATGAACGGACTGCGTAATAAAGTAAGAATTGAGACAGACGGAAAGCTGATGAGTGGTAAAGACGTGGCCATTGCTGCATGTCTTGGCGCGGAAGAGTTTGGTTTTGCAACCGCTCCGCTGGTAACCATGGGCTGTGTCATGATGCGTGTATGTAATCTGGATACCTGTCCGGCAGGTATTGCAACCCAGAATCCGGAGCTTCGTAAGCGTTTCGCAGGAAAACCGGAGTATGTTGAGAACTTCATGCGCTTTATCGCAGAAGAACTTCGGGAGTACATGGCAAAACTTGGTGTCCGCACAGTGGATGAACTCGTCGGACGAAGCGATTTCTTAAAGGTTCGCGGAGATCTGTCCGAGCGTGAAGCAAAGCTTGACCTGAGCAATATCTTAAATAATCCGTTTGCAGGAACAAAGCAGAAGGTTATTTTTGATCCGAAGCAGGTATATGATTTCGAACTGGATAAGACCAAAGATATCACGGAGTTCTTAAAACAGTTAAAGCCGGCACTTGATAAGAAGCAGAAGCGTATGATCGATACCGAAGTAACAAACGTAAACCGTTCGCTTGGAACAATCTTCGGATCAGAGATTACAAAGAAGTACGACGATACACTGGATGAGGATACTTTCGTTATTAAATGCAGCGGAGCCGGCGGACAGAGTTTTGGTGCCTTTATTCCAAAGGGACTGACACTCGAACTGGTGGGAGATTCCAACGATTATTTCGGAAAGGGACTTTCCGGCGGAAAGCTGATCGTTTATCCACCGGCAGGAGTAAACTTCAAAAAGGATGAGAACATCATTATCGGTAACGTAGCACTGTACGGTGCGACAAGCGGTAAGGCATTCATCAATGGTGTGGCAGGAGAACGTTTCTGTGTCAGAAATTCCGGAGCTACTGCTGTTGTTGAGGGTGTCGGCGATCATGGATGTGAGTATATGACGGGCGGTCGTGTTGTTATCCTTGGTAAAACCGGAAAGAACTTTGCCGCAGGTATGAGCGGTGGTATCGCTTATGTACTGGATGAGGACAACGATCTGTACATGCGTACCAACAAGTCTATGGTATTCAGTGAGGAAGTCACCAATAAATATGACGTATTAGAGCTCAAAGAAATGATCAAAGAACATGTTACACTGACCAATTCGGAAAAAGGTAAGGAAATTCTCGATCACTTCAGTGAGTATCTGCCGAAGTTTAAGAAAGTCATCCCATATGATTATAACCGTATGCAGATGGCAATCGTTCAGATGGAAGAAAAAGGTCTGAATGCAGAGCAGGCACAGATTGAGGCATTTTATGCCAGCACGAGAGCATAAGGAGGGAAGAAACAATGGGAAAGCCAACAGGATTTATGGAATACGACAGATGTGAGGCGCGTTCGGTGGAACCAAAGGAACGAATCAAAAATTTTGATGAATTCCACATCTTCCTTTCCAAAGAAAAACAAAGAGAGCAGGCAGCGCGCTGTATGGATTGCGGTGTCCCGTTCTGTCAGTCGGGTATGACAGTTGCCGGAATGACTTCCGGCTGCCCGCTGCACAATCTGGTACCGGAGTGGAACGATCTGCTTTATACCGGAAACTATCAGCAGGCATATAACCGTCTGCACAAGACAAATAATTTCCCGGAGTTTACCTCCCGTGTATGTCCGGCTCTGTGTGAGAAGGCATGTACCTGTGGACACTGGGGAGATCCGGTATCTGTCCGGGACAATGAGCATGGAATCATTGAGACGGCATACAAAGAAGGTTATGCCGGACCACATATTCCAAAGGTTCGTACCGGAAAGAAAGTTGCCATCATCGGTTCCGGTCCTTCCGGACTGGCAGCAGCAGATCAGCTGAACCAGAGAGGACATGATGTTACGGTATATGAGAGAGATGACCGTGTCGGCGGACTTCTGATGTATGGTATTCCGAATATGAAGCTCGAAAAGCAGATCATTGACCGTAAGATCAATGTTATGAAAGAAGAGGGTGTGAAGTTTATCACAGGCTGTAATGTCGGTGTGGATGTCAAGAGTGCAGAGCTGTTAAAAGAGTATGACAGAGTCATCCTCTGCTGTGGAGCAAAGCATGCGCGTGATATCAAGGCAGCAGGTCGTGATGCAGAAGGAATCTATTTCGCAGTCGATTATCTGTCACGCAACACAAAGAGCCTTTTGGATTCCAATTTTAAGGATAACAAATTTATTTCCGCAAAGGGAAAAAATGTTGTGATCATCGGTGGCGGTGATACCGGAAATGACTGTGTGGGAACGGCTATCCGTCAGGGTGCAAAGTCTGTAACCCAGCTGGAGATGATGCCATGTCCACCGGCAGAGCGGGCAGCAAATAACCCATGGCCGGAGTGGCCGAAGGTGTTAAAGACCGACTATGGCCAGGAAGAAGCGATTGCATGTTTCGGTACAGATCCACGAATCTATCAGACAACCGTAAAGGAATTCCATAAGGATAAGAACGGCAAGTTGAATGGTCTGACAATCGTCAGACTTGAGAGCAAGGTGGATGAGAAGACCGGACGCAGAAATATGGTGGAAGTTGCAGGTTCCGAGAAGAAGATTCCGGCAGAACTTGTACTGATCGCTGCAGGATTCCTTGGAACAGAGGAATACATTGCAAAGGCATTCGGTGTAGAGCTGAACCAGAGAACAAATGTAGCTACAGAGCCTGGAACATATGCAACAAATGTAAAGAACGTATTTGTTGCGGGAGATATGCACAGAGGACAGTCACTGGTTGTCTGGGCAATTCGTGAGGGCCGTGAGGTGGCACATGACGTGGATACAAGTCTGATGGGATATTCTTATCTGTCCGTACAGTAAAATAGAGACTTATGGCTGGTGCATAGCCATATGATTTTTGGGAGTCATCTGAAACAGATGGCTCCTTTTTTACCTCTTGTGGGCTTCACGCAGTTATTCTTATTTTTATCGCAGTATATCTGGTGGCAAGCAAAATGCACATGATACTTTGAACACAGCAATGCAGGCGGACATGTGGAATGTAAAGGTCAGGGCAGCAGTGATCCGGATGCTCCGTGTGTGGAACTGCAGATCTCAAGCAGTTTTGGACAGACTTGTATAATTTTTGGATAATTCTGCTTGCTATTATGTACATTTCGATGTAGAATTATAGACAAATAGTATACGATACATAGGAGGAGACGTATGCGTAAGAATTACTTTCAAGATGTGAAAATTGCGGATAAGCTGAAAATGATTATGAAAGCAATTTTTGCAATTTTACTGGTGAACAATATTCTGTTTGCAATTTTAATGCTTGTATTTGGACATCCGGTATGGATTATCATTCCTGTCATTGCAGTAGTTGGTATGCCATTGCTTTCCAAAAAGATCATTCAGGAACTGACACAAAATATTCTTGAACCGTTAGACCAGATAGAAAAGGCCGCAGATGACATGTCACACGGAAATCTCGAAATTGATATTCCTTATCAGGGGGAAGATGAACTGGGAAAGCTTGCAGAAAGTTTCCGCAATACATCTTTTTATTTAAGGGGTGTTGTGGACGATATCAATCAGCTCCTTACAGAGTTTGCAAAAGGAAACTTTGATGCGAGATCCCATGATATTGAAGCCTATCAGGGAAATTTCGGTGAAATTTTAAAGAAACTGGAAGCGACAGAAAATAATCTGAGCCAGACGATCAAAAATGTACAGGAATCTTCCAATCAGGTATCCGCAGGAGCTGACCAGCTGGCACAGAGTGCGCAGGGACTGGCAGAGGGAGCTACCGATCAGGCAGCGGCAGTACAGCAGCTGACATCTTCGGTTGCCGAGGTTGCTACACATATCGAAGAAAATACAAAGTCTACAGACAGTGTACATGACCAGGCAAAGCGGGTTGCAATCAAGGCAGACAGCGGAAGTGCAAAGATGAAAGAACTGGTCGAAGCCATGCAGCATATTTCAGAGACCACCAATGATATCCAGGTTGTCATCGGAAAGATTGAAAGCATTGCCAGCCAGACAAACCTGTTGTCTTTAAATGCATCCATTGAGGCTGCGCGTGCCGGTGAAGCAGGAAAAGGATTTGCGGTTGTTGCAGAACAGATTAAAAACCTTGCGGAAGAGAGTGCTTCTTCGGCAGAAGAAACCCGTGTCATGCTGACAAACAGTCTGAATCAGGTGGGTGTCGGAAGCT
Source organism: uncultured Eubacteriales bacterium (assembly GCA_900542245.1). GTDB lineage: Bacteria > Bacillota > Clostridia > Peptostreptococcales > Anaerovoracaceae > CAG-238. The sequence continues at coordinate 30,277 of UQMQ01000004.1, read as the reverse complement.
CTGTTGCAGATGAGACTTCCCAGTTTATGTCGGAAATGATCGAACAGCTGGATGCGGTTGTTATGGAGGTGGCTAAGATCCGTCAGATTTCTGATCAGCAGGCAGAATCGGTAAAGCAGATTTCCGCTGCTGTTGAGCAGGTAAACGGGGTTGTGCAGTCTAATTCTGCTACTTCTGAAGAAGTATCTGCAACCAGTGAAGAACTTTCTGCATCTGCTGAAAGTCTGGATGAGATGGTATCTGATTTTGTTCTTCGCAAATAAGATACGAACAGATGACTGGCACATTGTACAGATGAGGTGATTTTATGCCGTCGATCATGGTGTATACGGAAGAAACATTTTATTATACAGACGGAATCCGTGTTGTTGCGCGGGAAGAATATATGCGGCCGGATGTTACGGAACTGAGTTTCTACCGGAAAGAAGGTTTCTGGTTTGGATTTGAAGCTCCGTATTCTATTTATACCATGCAGGGAATCCGGGCATTGATTGAGTTGAAACTCAGACAATACGATTGTACACCGGAATTTCGCTATACGCGTAAGAAAATTGAATATAGTTACAGTGAAAAAAAGATTCTCGATTCCGTGATTTTTTATATCACGAAATCCGATCAGCCGGGAGTTTTGTCTGTGATGGAGGAAATTAATCATTCCACTCATCTGTGTTTCTGGAACATGAAAGTGCCATACCATGATTTTGGGGAAATCCGTAAACATACCGATGCGGTATTTTACGGAATGTTTCAACAAAAAGCGTAATAGTTCTTGACTTTTTCGGCAAAAGTTCTATAATACATTCTCGGTAATAGAGGATGTGTCGAATGAATAAAGAGAGAGATTATTTTTTTGATAATTTGAAAGCGGTATTGATATTCTTAGTCGTGCTGGGACATTTTTTGCTCCCTATCCACGGAGAAAGTGTTCTTGTGGTGGTAAAGCGCCTGATCTATGTATTTCATATGCCGCTTTTTGTATTTGTGTCAGGTTATTTTGCAAAGAAAATATATAAAAACGGGCAGTATAATTTTAAAAAAATATTGTATCTGATCAAGGCGTACATCATATTTGTTATTGCAATTCAGATAGTATATGCACTGTGTGGATTCCGGGATTTCTCAGAGATTAATTTTTTCTCGCAGAGTGGGGCACCGTGGTATCTGTTTGCCATGATTGTGTGGTATCTTACCATTCCTGTCATCCGGAAGTACAAAGAGATACCGGTATTAATCGTGACGGTTGCGCTGGCCCTGATCGCCGGATATTTCAAAAATATCGGCGATTTTTTGTGCATGTCCCGTATTCTGGTATTTGGTCCGTTCTTTTATCTGGGATATTATATGGAACAACCGGTGCTTGAACGGGCATTGCGACCGGTTTACCGGAGAGTTGTTGTACCGGCTGCTGTGGCAATCTGTGCGGGAATTCTGGCGTTTGGCTCAAAGTTAAAAGATGAGCTTGGCATGGTCTATGAAAACATTTCCTATTATGAACTGGATGATGTGTGGGAAGGGCCGTTTGTTCGTCTGGCACTGATGATTGCCGCGTTTCTGATTTCGTGGGCGATTATGTTTTTTGTGCCGCGTGGGAAAACCTGTCTGTCAGTGATTGGACAGAATACGATGCCGGTATATATGCTGCACCGGATCCTGCGGGATATCCTGATGTTTGCGGGAATCTATGACTATCTCGGAGACTGGGGATGGTTTGCGCTGTTTGTTCTGATTTGTCTGAGTATCTGCGTGATTTACCTGCTTGTTAATCCAAAGGTAGTAAATCAGGTAAATAAGATTCTGACACTGTATACCCCGCGGCTGTGGGGCAGAATACGCCGGAATCAGGCGATATAAAGGAATCGTAGATTGACTTTTCCTCCTATATTTTCTAAGCTTAGAACCAGAAAGATATAGGAGGAATTTTTTTATGGATGCAAAAAAGTTTGGAGTACTCTGGTATTATGGAGAAATGTCTGCACGGATACTTAATGGTGTAACGGCACAGCGTATGATAGAAGTAATTCGTATTTGACAATTCCAAAAAATGATTATATAGTGGCAGAAAAGAACTTTTGTTTTCACAGAGAAAATACACTGAGGGAGGAACGTAATAATGTACGAATTTACGCAGGATTGTCTGACGGGCATCGACCAGATCGATGAAGAGCACAGAAAACTGTTTTCGCTGATCAATGAAGCGGTTGAACTGCCGAAAGAAGCACGCACACCACAGACGGTAAAAAATATACTGGAACATTTAAGTGATTATGCCGTAAACCATTTTGCACACGAAGAAGCCTATATGGAGGCACAGAACGATCCGGAACTGCCGTTGCAGAAAAAAGAGCATCAGGCATTTGCCGATCACGTAAAACTTCTGGAAAAGCAGCCACTCACCGGGGAGAATGCATCGGCGATGCTCGATGAGATTCTGACCTATCTGGTACGCTGGCTGTACCGGCATATTTTAAGCAGTGACATGATGATCGGGAAAATGCAGAAAGAAGATCCGTTTGTGTTTACCGCGAAATATTATACGGGAATTGAACTGGTAGACAGGGAACACCGGAAGCTGTTTGAGATTATCGGAGAGGTAAATGCACTGATCCATAACGACCTGCTTCATGACAAATACGATGAAATTGTACGTCTGCTGGATGAACTCCGGGAATATACCAAGTTTCATTTTGAAGATGAAGAGGCCTATATGCAGAAAATCAACAGCCCGATGCTTGAAGCGCAAAAGAGGGCGCATCAGGCATTTGTGGACAAGCTGATGAGTATCGATCTGGATAAGCTGGAAGAAATTGATGACAACCAGCAGGAATATCTGCATGAGCTGATCGAGTTCCTCGGCGGATGGCTGATCAATCATATTTTAAAGATGGATACGCAGATTGAAAAGACAGAGCAGTAAGTATTATGTGCGGTGAAAGGATTATTTTCACCGCATTTTAATATGTCAATTTAATATGAAACTTATATAGAAAATACGTTATCCTTTTTAAAAATATTCTTTATAATAAAAGATAGCGAGATTGAGAAAAGGAAGTGTATTTTTATGGCAACAATTTTTCCAAGGGAACAGAAGGCAAAAATGCTTTTTGAAAAGATTAAAGAGAATCCGCAGGCATGTGAGCGCCTGATGGAAACGTTTTATGATGCGCTCGGAGTGGGCGATGATTATGAGGGCAACGGTCTTTCTGCGGAGCAGTTCGCAACCGCACTGTTTCGTTCTTATGAGGAAAAGGATCTGACGGCGTTTCTGATGGCAATCTGCCAGAACAGTATGTTTGATCTGCTGCGGAATTCGTTTCTGGCTCCGTTTCGTTTTAATGCTAATGGTCAGACAAATCCCTATATCCTGACGGATGAGGATGGAAAATTAATTCCGGATATCAAATTTCATGTCAGTGACAAAAATTATGAGCAGTTTTTTAAGGTATTTCAAAAGAGTGAACAGGTGAAGATGTATCTGGCATACGGATTCCGTAAACGGCATTGTTATGACAGAGATACCATGGAAGCACAGGAAATCCGTATGGGAGAGCATATCGGAGTGCTACTTGTCTATGAAATGCCGGATACGGTAAAAATACAGGAGACAGAAGCGCAGGCATATGCGGCCATCTGGGATATCCTGATGGATCTGCAGAAATCCCTGCCACGTTCGGTCGTTTATTACGGACAGGATTCCATGGAAAATAAGGGAAACCGTTACGATGCACTTGGGGTGTTTTTGCCGATGTACCATTTTCGGAAGGCATTGGAGAAAAACATTGATATTGCAAACAAAATTGTATTGATGCATTAAGAAAGAGGATGATGATTCATGCAAACCACTGCAATACCTAAAAATCACATGGATATCCCATGGCATGAGTACAGCGGCCATGGAAATTGTCCGATTACAGAGGCAGACCTGACCGAAAAAGCTTCAATCGTCGGCCGTGTCGGCCTGATGCTGTTATCCTGTGGAACGGGAGCCTGGCGTGTCCGCAGTTCCATGAATACGATTTCACAAAATCTCGGAATTACATGTTCGACAGATATCGGTCTGATGTCGATTGAATATACCTGTTTTGATGGAACGAGTGGATTTTCCCAGTCTCTTTGCCTGACCAATACCGGAGTCAACACATCAAAACTGAACCGGCTGGAGCGTTTTATCGGTGAATTTTCAACCGTAGGGAAAACCATGACGGGCGAACAGCTCCATGATCATCTGGATGAGATCGACCGGATTCATGGACTCTATTCCCCGGTGGCTTTGGGATTTGCCGCGGCACTGGCATGCGGCGCATTCACATTTTTGCTTGGCGGAGGACCCGTGGAAATGCTGTTTGCTTTTTGCGGGGCAGGACTTGGAAACTTTGTCCGCTGCAAACTGACAAAGCATCATCTGACACTGTTTCTCGGGATTGTGGCATCCGTTGCCTCGGCGTGCGTTACCTATACCATTCTGCTTCGGATCGCAGAGCTGATTGCCGGGGTTTCCCTGCAGCATGAGGCGGGATATATCTGTTCCATGCTTTTTATCATTCCGGGCTTTCCGTTTATTACAAGCGGAATTGACCTTGCCAAGCTGGATATGCGTTCCGGGCTGGAGAGGCTGACCTATGCGATCATTATCATTGTTGTTGCGACCATTACGGCATGGCTGATGGCACTGCTTTTGCATCTGCATCCGGTGAATTTTCCGGCGCTTTCCATGTCCGTTCCCATGCATATCATACTGCGTCTGGTCTTCAGTTTCTGCGGCGTGTTCGGATTTTCGATTATGTTTAACAGTCCGTGGAAACTGGCGGCAACGGCAGCACTGATCGGAGCAGTGGCCAACACCCTCCGGCTGGAGCTGGTGGATCTTGCTTCATTTCCTCCGGCTGCGGCTGCTTTTGTGGGAGCACTTTTGGCAGGAATCCTTGCATCATTGATCAAAAACCAGGCGGGATATCCAAGGATTTCACTTACGGTTCCGTCGATTGTCATTATGGTACCGGGACTGTATCTGTACCGGGCAATTTACAATCTGGGGGCGATGTCTTTGAATACCTCTGCATCCTGGTTTGCTTCTGCAATTTTAATTATTGTGGCACTGCCGCTTGGTCTGATCTTTGCAAGAATTCTGACCGACCGGACATTCCGGTATTGTACATAGAAATACGTCTGTTTCCTTACGGCTCCACAAATCCCGGAAAGATACTGACACCTCTTTATTTTAGAAAAGACTTGCAAAAACAGACTAATTGAAGTAAGATAAGATACACAAAACAGGATGTCTGAAAAAGACTATAGATTTTACGGTTTCTGATTCAAACCGTCGGTCTATAGTCTTTTTTTGCGGAACATCCGGCAGAAAAGAGGAGTTTGTATGAATCAGGAGTACATGAAAACAAGAAAAATCCTGCCGCTGGTGCTTTCCATGTCACTTCCCATGGTCATATCCATGGCAGTGAATGCATTGTATAACATTGTGGACAGTTATTTTGTGGCAAAGATCAGTGAAGATGCGATGACGGCGCTTGCCCTTGTGTTTCCGATGCAAAATCTCGTCAATGCCATTGTTATCGGATTTGCGATCGGAATCAATGCAAGGGTAGCCTTTTATCTGGGAGCAAAAGAAGAGAAAATGGCGGATGAGTCGGCATCCGTGGGGCTTTTGTTAAATTTGATCCACGGTCTGGTGCTGGCACTGCTTTGTTCTGTCATTATGCCATCGTTTCTTCGGATGTTTACAGGCGATACACAGGTGATCGCACTGGCATGCACGTATTCCACGCGGGTATTTGCGTTTGCACCCGTGATCGGTCTGGGACTTGCATATGAAAAGATCTTTCAGGCAGTCGGGCGGATGAAGGTGTCGATGATCTGTATGATGCTCGGATGTGTAACCAATATTATTTTAGATCCGGTTATGATCTTTGGTCTGGGACCGGTACCGAAGCTTGGAATTGCGGGTGCGGCTTATGCCACGGGAATCGGTCAGTGTGTGACGCTGGCGGGGTATCTGCTGTTTTATTTTGCACGTCCGATGCATGTAAAGGTCAACGTCGCAAATATGAAGACAACCGGAAACGTAATGAAAAATATTTATACCATCGGAATTCCGGCAACTTTAAATCTTGCACTTCCTTCCATTCAGGTGTCCGCATTAAATGCAATCCTTGCGCCGTTTCCGGGAAGTTATATTCTGGTGCTCGGAGTTTATTATAAACTGCAGACATTTATTTATCTGACGGCAAACGGAATTGTGCAGGGAATCCGGCCGCTCGTTGGATATAATTATGGAGCGGGAGAATATGACAGGGTGAAAAAGATTACGCACACCTCCATGGGATTGATCGCACTGGTTATGGTTATGGGAATGGCAATTTCCTGTGCAATTCCGCAGCAGCTGATGGGATTGTTTACCACAAGCCGCGCAACAATGGAAATCGGAGGTGCGGCACTCAGAATCATCAGTTTTGGATTCGTGGTATCCTCGGTTTCCGTTACATTTTCCGGAGTCCTGGAGGGACTGGGAAAGGGCATGCCATCACTTTTGATTTCTCTTGCGCGCTATATCGTTGTGATGCTGCCGGTTTCTTTTGTGCTCAGCCGGTTGTTACAGGCATCGGGTGTGTGGTACGGATTTGCCGTTACCGAGTATATCGTAGCGGTTCTTTCCTATTATATATACAAATTCCATATGAGAGATATAAAAGGGTAACAAAATAAAAAAAGTGTGGTACAATAGTTAAAATATGGATAAGAGAAAAGGAATAAGGAGGAGTCGGTTATGCCATACTCAAACGCCACCAAACAGGCATTTGCAGATGCTCTTCGAAAACTGTTGGAACAGAAACCTTTTGCGAAGATCAGTGTATCACACATTTGCGAAGAATGCGGAATGAACCGCAAAAGTTTTTATTATCATTTTAAAGATAAATATGATCTGGTAAACTGGATTTTTGATATGGATTTTGCAAAGGTTCTGGAAGCGCATGAAAAAAAAGATTATTTTACATGGCCGTTTTTGGAAGCGCTCTGCGAATGTTTTTATGAAAATCGCTGTTTTTATCGCAAGGCGCTCAAGATCCGCGGGCAGAACTGCTTCATCGACCATTACCGGGAAAAGCTGGAACCTTTCATGCAGGTCGGCATGCGCAGGATCCTGCGCGAAACAGAGTATATGGATTTTCAGATCAGCTTCTTCGCGGATGCCTTTATCGGCTCTTTGGAGCGCTGGCTCTCAGAGAGCGACTGCATGCCGGCATCGGAATTGATTATCCGCGTCAAGGCTTGCATCAAATCCTGCGCGGAGATCGCGGAGATCTCGGAAAATGTCGAGCAAAAACCGTTCTAAGAACAATTTGATATTGCTTAGGACAAAAACGCACATCACGAAATCAGAGATTTCTATGCGCACATGGCGCTCACCCATGAGCGCCGCTTCGCAAGGTGCTTTTGTCGTTATTCCGGAAATATCGCACAGCGATATTTCCATGCATAATCAGAACAGCCGCTTTCCAGCGGCTGTTTTTCACACTTATGAAACGGCTTGATTGCAAGCGCTTCAAGGCTTTATCCACATATCTACGCTAGATTGTATACAATTAACTCCACATTTCACTGTGGATAACTTCGCATCCGAAATAGATTGGAATTTCAACGTGTTTCACACATTCTGCTTTTTGTCAAGGGCAAGTTATCCACAGATTTTTGTAAAACTTTTGCAAAGGATTCGTAAAGATTGTCGAAGTAAACGCCCGCTCGTATTGCACGTTCGCTGCAAGCGTTCCTTTTTTCTTGTTTTTTGATCTGAAACAAGCTTGATTGAAAACAAGCCCCGCATCCTTGCAGACAGGAAATCGTTTGTCTGTCTGTAAAGATGCGGGGTTTGCACACTTTTGTCCTTTTATCCCAGCTTCGCGATCACATAGTCTGCGAACGCTTCGCAGGTCGCGCCCTCGCGCGTGCCGGTCACAACCACAGCTTTTTCGGTCTCATTGCAGGTCGTCAATGCCGCCGCCAGTTGGTCCGCTTTCGCAATCAGACCGATATGACGCAGCAGCATCTCGGCTGCCTTGAAGATACTGGAAGGGTTCGCGTAATCCGCCAGTCCCTCCTCTACCATACGCGGCGCGGAGCCATGAATAGCTTCAAACATCGCGTAATGGTCGCCGATATTGGCGCTGCCTGCCGTACCGACGCCGCCCTGGATCTCCGCTGCTTCGTCAGTGATGATGTCGCCGTACAGATTCGGCAGGACAAATACCTGAAACTTGCTTCTGATGGCCGGATTGACCAGATTCGCGGTCATGATGTCGATATACCAGTCCTCCGCGGTGATGCCCGGATAATCCGCGGCAACCTCATGGCAGATCCGCGTAAAATTGCCATCGGTCTTTTTCATGATATTGGCTTTGGTCACGATCGCCACATTGTCCTTGCCGTTTGCCTTGGCGTATGCAAAGGCTGCGCGGGCGATGCGTCTGGTGCCAGGCTCGGTGGTTACCTTAAAATCCATGGCAAGCATGCCCGGAATTTCCACACCGCGGCTGCCCAGGACGTATTCTCCCTCAGTGTTTTCCCGATAGAACATCCAGTCGATGCCCTCTGCCGGAACAGAAACCGGTCTGACATTGGCATATAAGTCCAGCTCTCTTCTGAGCGTGACATTGGCGCTCTCCATCGTGCCGCCCTTCGGGGTTGTTGTCGGTCCTTTGAGGATGACATCACAGGCTTTGATAGCTTCCAGAACATCGGTCGGCACTGCCTGTCCCAGCGCCATTCTGTTCTCAATCGTCAACCCCTCGATCTCTCGAAGTACGATACGTCCTGCGGCGATTTCGTCCGCAAGCAAGGTCTCCAGCAGCCGTTTTGCCTGTTTCATAATGATCGGTCCGATGCCGTCGCCGCCGCAAAGCCCAACGGTTACCGTTTGGAGTGCCGCGTAATCCTTAGGCGGCTCCGCTTTCGCCATGCGATCTGTTCTCGCGAGCTGCTCTCTGAGCAGTGCTTCAAACTGCGCGGCAGCTTCTTGTATGTATGCTTCTCGGTTTTTTTCACTCATAATTCTGTCCTTCTTCTCTGTCAAATTTGTTTGTATCACGCATGCCTGCCCCCGCGGGTCGACAGGAGCTAGTTGTTTCCCTGTCCGACGTATTTGAGCAGTCCTCCTGCCTTGAGGATCGCTTTCTGTCTTTCGGAAAAACTGCAGAGCAACGGAATGTTGTCGCCTGTTGTCTCGTCAACCAGCGTCATTTCACCGCTGTCCATGCCGTCATAGACGTTTTCGATCCGCAACACGTCATCTTGATGCAGTTTTTCGTAATCCTCCGGATTTTTGAATGTCAGCGGCATGATACCTGCGTTGATCAGGTTTGCCACGTGGATTCTCGCGAAACTCTTGGTAATGACCGCTCTCACACCCAGATACAGCGGGACCAGCGCCGCGTGCTCTCTGGAAGACCCCTGCCCGTAGTTGCTGCCGCCGACGATGATGCTGGTTCCGGCTGCCTTGGCTCTTTCCGGGAATGTGATATCGCAGACGCCGAAGCAGAACTGTGACAGGTGTGGAATATTGGAGCGGTATGGCAGGATCTTGGAGCCCGCCGGCATGATATGGTCTGTTGTGATATTGTCGCCTACCTTCAGAACCAGTGGTGCCTGCAGCGTATCTTCCTGCGGCATGCTGTCCGGGAAAGGTTTGATGTTCGGTCCTCTGAGAATTTCGACCTGATCGGCCTCGTCTGCCGGCGCCGGAGCCAGCACTGCGCTGTCATCGATCTGAAACGCTTCCGGCATCGTGATCTGCGGCATGGTGCCAAGGAGCATCGGATCGGTGATCTCGCCGGTCAAAGCTGCTGCTACCGCGGTTTCCGGTGATACCAGATAAACCTGTCCGTCTGCAGTACCGGAACGCCCTTCGAAGTTGCGGTTAAAGGTCCGCAGGGAAACACCGCCGGAGTTTGGCGAAAAGCCCATGCCGATGCAAGGTCCGCAGGCACATTCCAGCACTCTTGCGCCGCTGGCGATGATGTCGGTCAGTGCGCCGCAGTCTGCCAGCATTTCCAACACCTGCTTGGAGCCCGGTGATACGGAAAGGCTGACCTCCGGACGGATGGTCTTGCCCTTAAGGAGTGCCGCAACTTTCAGCATATCATACAACGAAGAGTTCGTGCAGGAGCCGATGCAGACCTGATCGACCTTCGTTCCTTTCAGACTTTCTACCGTAACGACGTTGTCCGGGCTGTGCGGGCACGCGATCAGCGGTTTCAAGGTGGAAAGATCGATGTCGATCACCTTATCATACACCGCGTCTGCATCGCTCTTGAGCTCCACATAGGCATCGCCCCTGCCCTCTGCTTCGAGGAAGGCCTTGGTTACTTCGTCAGAAGGGAAAATCGAAGTCGTGGCGCCCAGCTCTGTCCCCATGTTGGTAATTGTCGCACGTTCCGGTACGGATAAGGTCTTGATACCCTCGCCGCCCCATTCGATAATCGCGCCGACGCCGCCCTTGACGGACAGGATGCGGAGAATTTCCAGACTGATGTCCTTAGCAGTCACGAAATCCCGCAGCTTACCGGTCAGATTAACCTTATACATCTTCGGCATGGTGATATAGTACGCGCCGCCGCCCATAGCAACCGCTACGTCCAGACCGCCCGCACCCATGGCGAGCATACCGATGCCGCCGCCGGTCGGCGTATGACTGTCGGAACCGATCAGCGTTTTGCCCGGTTTGCCGAAACGCTCCAAATGTACCTGATGACAGATGCCGTTGCCCGGTCTGCTGAAGTACAGGCCGTACTTCTTCGCCATAGACTGGATGAAACGATGGTCATCAGCATTTTCGAAGCCAGACTGCAAGGTATTGTGGTCGATATACGCAACGGAAAGTTCCGTTTTGACTCTCGGTACCCCCATGGTTTCAAATTCTAAATATGCCATCGTACCTGTCGCATCCTGCGTCAAGGTCTGGTCAATGCGCAGCGCGATTTCGCTGCCCGGTGTCATTTCTCCGCTGACTAAGTGCTCTTTGATGATTTTTTGCGCAATTGTAAGTCCCATATTCTATTCATCTCCCTGCATAATACTTTCATAGGCGTGCTCCACATGGGTCAGCATCAGCCCTTCAACCTTGGCAGCGTCGCGTTCGCGAATCGCCTCAAAAATGTCCCGATGTTCTTCCACAGAATGCAGAATTCTGCCTTCATGACACAGCGATGCCTGTCTGTACTTCATCAGCTTGTGGTGGATCGGCGAAAGAATCGCTTTAAAGGTCGGGCTGCCGCATTCGTCGTAGATAATATCGTGAAACTCCGTATCGAGGTCTCTGACCTTGTCCGCGTTGTCCTTACTTGCGTAGAACTCCTGCTGCTCTAAAATATCCTTCAATTTGGCGATGCCGTCCTCACTGATATGCTTGGCTGCCATCGTCGTTGCAATGACCTCCAGTTTTCGCTTCACGACAAACATGTCCTTCACATCGTTTTCGGTAATGCCCAGCACAATCGTGCCGGCCGGAGAATCTCCGATCAAAAGGTCGCTTTCCAGCTTGGCGAGCGCCTCGCGGATCGGCGTCCGACTGACGCCTAGCTCCTCTGACAGCTTGCTTTCACTGATAATTTCTCCCTTGGCATAGACGCCGTTCAAGATATTTTTTTCGATTCTTTCATATACCTGATTGGCCAGCGATACGCTCTTGTAATCTATCATCTTGTAATTCCTTTCCTATTGATATCCCTGCGCTTTGAGTGCCGCGATTTTTTCTTCCATTTCTCCGGTAGACAAACTTGTTGTTCTGCCATCGGCATACATTTCGTCCACCCATTCCTTGAGCTGTTTGACCAGTTCATCGTCCTTGGTCTTTTTATCACTTCCCGTCAGACGATAGTGTTCATTCAACCAGTAGGCAATGCCGGCAAGCCCCGAAGTCTTGCTGACCGATACGCCCGGCGCGCGGTTGAGGATCTTGGTCGTATTGAAAATATTGTAGATTTCTTCGTCCTTCATCAGACCGTCCGCGTGGATGCCCGCTTTGGTGACGTTGAAGTTCTCTCCGACGAACGGTGTCATCGGCGGGATTTCATAGCCCATTTCGTTTCTGAAATATTCTCCGATTTCCGTCACAACCGTCGGATCCATGCCGTCCAGCGAACCTTTCAGTGAAGCGTATTCAAAGACCATCGCCTCCAGCGGAATATTACCGGTCCGTTCACCGATGCCCAGCAGAGAGCAGTTGACCGCGCATGCCCCGTACAGCCATGCGGTGGTCGCGTTGGCAACAGCCTTGTAGAAATCATTGTGTCCATGCCATTCCAGCATTTCGCTCGGCACGCCCGCATAGTGCTGCAGACCGTAGATGATGCCGGCAACGCTACGCGGCAGCGCCGCGCCGGAGTATGGTACGCCATAGCCCATCGTATCACAGGCCCGGATCTTGACCGGAATACCGACTTCCTCCGAAAGCTTCATAATTTCGTTGACAAAAGGCACAACGAAGCCATAGAAGTCTGCCCTTGTGATGTCCTCCAGATGACAACGCGGCACAACGCCCGCATCAAACGCATCCTTGATGGTTTCCATGTAGAAATCCACTGCCTGCCGTCTGGTCATGTTCATTTTTTTGAAAATATGGTAATCGCTGCAGGAAACCAAAATGCCGGTCTCCTTGATGCCGAGCTCCTTGACCATCTGGAAGTCCTTCTTCTGCGCGCGGATCCAGGTCGTGATCTCCGGGAACGTGTAACCCAGCGACATACACTGATCGATGGCATCGCGGTCTTTCTTCGTATAGATAAAGAACTCCGACTGCCGGATCAGCCCATAAGAACCTCCCAGTTTTGCCAAAAGCTTGTAAAGATCTACAATCTGCTTGACTGTATAGGGTGCCATCGATTGCTGCCCGTCTCGAAATGAGGTATCGGTAATCCAAACATCCTCCGGCATATTCATCGGCACGCGCCGCTGGTTGAATGCCAGCTTGGGCACTTCTTCATAATTGAACATTTCCCGATATAAATTCGGTTCCTCCACATCTTGCAGGCTATATTTATAGATACTCTGTTCCAACAGATTGGTTTTTTTGGAAATCTCAAGCATACTTATGACCTCTCTTTCATGTTTTAACGCTTGTCAGAAGCTGCGCATACTGCTTGGCTTTTGATGAATATTGCTATTTTTACGCTGTATACAAGTATACTTCTATCATTTTTCAATGTCAAGTGCTTTCCTTAAAATTGCACAAAAAATGTTTTTGGTATACAGATGTACGAAAGAAAATACATGCATACAGAAACACATCGATCATCAAAAAACTATTGACTATCAAACAGTAGTATGATAATGTGTAAGCAGATACTACTGCTCGATATACAGTAGTCAGAAAGGAGCACGCCGCATGACCCAAAAAGAATATATCAAAAAACTGCGTTTTTATCTCGCGCTTCGCCTCCCACACGCCGAACTTTCGGACATCGTTTCGGACATGGAGGAATTATTTGCCGGCGCTGCCGCAGACGGCAAGAGTGAAGCGCAGATCTGCCTCTCCCTCGGCACTCCAAAAGAGGCCGCCGGACACATTCTCGCGGAAAGATGGCATTGCGCCTCAGCGGATTCAGCGCATCGCAGCCCATACGTCAGAGGGATCGTCTTTGCATTGCTCACCGCGATCTCCATGTATGCGCTTTGGACAAGGCCCGGCAGCGCTGTGATCATGCCCGCACTGCCGCTCGCATTGCTTCTGCTGCTGCAAAACGGCAAGCTGACAGAACTGGCAAAGGCAAGGTCTTCTGTTCGCGAAATCCTTTCCTGTATGGTATTTGTACCGCAAGTCTTCCTCTTGCCTGCGCTTGTGGACGCAGCCCTGGCAGCCGCGCAGACTGCGGTCGTTTGTCTCAGTGCGGCAAGCACCTGTATCACAGCTGTTTCCATGTCCTTTGCGTTTTGGTCTGGGAAAAAAATATCCGGCAGCAAAGTCCTCCGCATCCTCACCGGTATAGCGGCAGTTGCGCTCATCTTGCTGCAGGCAGGCACAGGGATACAGCTTGGCATACGCTGCCCTTCCGCTTCATCGGCAGCCTCGGATGCCGCACAGCTTGCCTTTTTAGGACTAACGATCGATCGTTTCAGCCATACCTTACTCGCCGCCGCTCTCCTGCTGTTTGTACTCGCTGCGCTCCGCAGGGATCGCGCCTCTCTGTTCTGCATGTACGCTGCCTTGTCTGCCCTGCTGCTGCTCAGCAGGATCGATTTGTTTTTTCACACGCTGGACCTGACAGCGATCGATTCCATGCTGCAGGTCATTCCGGCATCCCTTTGGGGTCTGTCCTGCGGTATGCTCGCATTTGCAGTGCTTCTCACGATTTGGCTGTCACGCAGAAAGGAACCGCAAAATGGATAAGGCGCAGATGAAAAAGGGTGTGCTGGAGCTTTGCATTCTGCACATCTGCAGTGAACAAGACCGCTACGGCTATGAAATCATGAAGCTCGTGACAGAGGCCTTCCCTGAGATCAACGAAAGTACCATCTATGCCGTACTGCGCCGTCTGCACGCCGATGGCTGCACAGAAAGCTACACCGGCAGTGTTTCAGGCGGTCCGCAGCGAAAATATTACCGCATCACCGCTGCCGGGCGGGTGCAGCTTGCCGAAATGACCGAAATGTGGCGTGCCACCGTCCAAGCCGTACAGCAGATCGGGGTACTGTAGCATTTGTCCGCGGGGTGCGCGGCAATGAGATGAGAAGACAGCTTGAGCCTCCTCATACACGCCTGTAAGGACAAAAGAAACCCCCGACCTCGCGGTCGGGGGATATTGCTTTCTTTTCCATTGGTTTTGTGCGCAGTCAGCTCCATGCACCGCAAACGATGCTTTTGGGCTTGCGCCGGAGGCGTATCGGCAAACACAAAATCCCCCAACGCCTTGTCAGAGGATCGATTCATAAATCATGTGGAAAGATTATAATATTTTCATTGGTTCGTCGTCTTTAGAGAGTAACTTTCTTTCCTTCTAAGTAAGTCCTGACCGCTGCACAAAATTCTTCTGCATTCTGGATCTGTTCTTCCACATCTGCCTTGACAATCACATAAAAATCGTCATAGTCACTGTTGTTTCGGATATAGAATGCGCTTTTGATCATATCAGAAAACTTAACCTCAAAAATCCCGGATTTGATAAAATCCTTCCGAAAGTTTGACGCTACCCCGCTATGCTTTGAGAAGTCTTGATTATCGAGAGCAAATACACTACGCATTGCATGGAAAAAAGCATAGTACGAGCGATTCGCTGCACCGCGATAGTCTCCGCATTCTGCTAAGATCTTTGCTGATTGCAGGCACTCCAATGATTGCTCAAAACGATAAGCGGATAATGCTTTTAGCTCATCATTAGGATTCATACAGCATAACCCCCTCGTTTTTTACATTTCGATAAAATGGCAGAATCGCAAGCCGCCTTTCAAAGGTTTCCTTATCCTGCATCGCGAAGGACACTTCAATATCGTCCTCCAAGCCGATCCGACTGGCGATTTTGCATACAGCCTTTTGAAAGTTCTTGATATCAGCATGGCTGCAATTCATCAAGAGCATGATGTCAAGATCGGATTCCGGAGAATAGTCGCCTCTCGCATAAGACCCATACAATATGATCTGCTCCACGATTCCCGGCATTGCTGCGTTTACAGAATTCACTATCTTTTCCAGTGTATCTGCAACCTTTTGCGTATATGGCATCTTGTATCCCCCTTTCTGTTAAAAAAATTGTATCACATCTTCCTTGTCCGTGCAAAGGGTTTTTATAGCAAATCCCGGCAGCGCATGGTCTGTCGGGATCTTACGGTTTGACTACAAGCTTGTATGCGCTTTTGCATGGTAATTTTATTTTTTTCAAAAAAGGGCTACGCAAAACGCAAAAAGTATGCTATACTATTTAAGCAGTCTTTTATGGGTCATTAGCTCAACGGATAGAGTAGCGCTCTCCGAAGGCGTTGATCGGGGTTCGATTCCCCGATGACCCACCATAAAAACCCTGTGATTGTAATGGTCACAGGGTTTCATTTTTTCTTGGGCGACATTTGGGCTACATTCCGTCCTGCACTATTTGTCCTCTCCCATATCGGTAAATCCCTTGCCCTCGCCCCATACGGTATTCACCTGCAGGATCGTCACGAACGCCTGCGGGTCTGTTTCCAGCAGAAATTTTTTGATGACCATGCTTTCGCGCGGAGAGCAGAGGATCACCAGCTGTTTGCGGTGTGTCCCCGTATATTCGCCGATGATGTCGTAGCTGGATACACCGCGGCGAATCTCATGCATGACGTATGCCGCGACCTCCCGGCTCTTTGCTGTGATGATCTGCATCTGGACGATCTTCGTCTCAAAGCCATACATGATGAAATCTACGACCTTCGAAGCGATGATCTGCGTGACCAATGCGTACAGCGCGATATTGCGCCCGAAGATCAGGGCTGAAATCACGATGATGCTGCAGTCCAGAACGAGCAGAATCCTGCTGATGTCGACCTGCGGCATCCACTTTTTCTTGATGATCTTGGCAACTGACTCCGTCCCGCAGAACGAGTAGCCACGCCAGAACACGAAGCCGTTGCAGGCGCCCGCAAAAATACCGCAGAAGATCGCAGCCAGCAGCAGATCCTTCTCCTCCAGCAGTCTGAAATCAAGCCGCTCGAAGATAAACAAAATCGCCGGATACAGCAGCGTCACGACCAGCACTTTTTTTGCCTCGCGGAAGCCCATCGTCAGAATCACGATGATCCAGATGACGATCGCCAGCGCGTAGTACAGTACCGAGAAATCAATATTCACATAGTTCTGCACGATTCGGACAATACCGGTCAGTCCGCCGCAGGTCAGACCGTTCGGAATCATAACTGCCGTTGTCGAAAAGGCCCCGATGGCACATCCGATCGTCAGGAATATCATATCCGCGATATTGCGCTTCACGTGTGTGTGCTTCTCTTTTTCCATATATTTCCCCTTTCCTCCATGCCTATCCATGCCGCTTTCTGCACCGCAGATTGCGTCAAGTATTTTGTGTAAACAGATTCCTTTGCCTGTTCCGTGTTAGCAGCCGTTAGACTTCATGCGTTTTCTGATTTTCAAATAGCTGCAGAATTTCAGACGAAGCTTGTTAAAAACCTTGCTGCAGCTGCGACGCATAAGAACGTTTCTGATCAGATCAGGTTTTCTTGTATGATGTTAGCGCGTTCTACAGTCTGTAAAAAGCAGTATTGCCGAACACATCGACAGCCTTGACCATGATCTGTGTTGTCTGCAGACTTTGCAGACGCGCCTCCCATGACATGCTGAGCGCCAGATCACCCTTGCTGCGCGCCGCGAAATACCGCGCGCAAAAGACCTCGCCGTCATATTGATCATCGATGCACCAATAGTCCAGCAGTGAAATCGCGTCCTCAGCCAGCGCCGCTTCTGTATCGGTCCTGGCGCTGCGGCGCAGCGTCTCCGGCAGCGCCTGCAGCCGATAGTCCAGCAGGCGTACGGTGACTCTGCAGTTTTCGCTGTGCAGAAGCTGCTCTGTCTGCAGCGTCGCTGTGACTGCTGCGGGCGCACATGCTGCACATCGCTTCGGCATCAGCGTATCGTCCGCCGCATCGGCAGCAACATCCACAGCCAGCCCTTCCTTTTGGAATCGTTTAACTGCGCCGGTCAGGGCCGGCGCCCCGTTGTCGCAGCAGATCCAGCGCCGCCCGGACTTCCCTGCGGCGGCGCCCAGGGTTCCCGATCCTCCGAAAAAATCACAGACCAGATCGCCCGGCCTGCTGCCTGCCTCTAAGATGCGCAGCAGCAGAGCCTCCGGTTTCTGCGTCGCGTAGCCGGTACGCTCCGCGGACGTTCGTCCGACCATATCGATGTTCCAGACATCCTTCATATTGACCATCGTATACCAGCCCTGCTCGTCGCAGAATTCCGCAATGCCCTTGAAGCGATAAGGCTTCATCCCGCGATTATAGGACTTTTCCTTCGGCAGTTCAAGGTAGTATTGGGGCGTTTTGCCGTATACCAGTATGGTATCATGCTTCCGGGCGAAGTGCCGTTTGCTGCTGCCGCCGGACTTGTACTGCCAGATGATTTCGTTGACGAAATTACGGTCACCAAAGATCTCATCCAATAGGATCTTGACATAATGCACGCTGTGCCAGTCCAGATGCACCCAAATCGTCCCCTCATCCGCAAGCAGGTCCCGCATCGCAAGCAGCCGCACGCAGAGCATCTTTAGATAAGACTCCATGCCTGCCGCCCAGACATCCGCATAAGCCCGATGCCGGATCCGCCTGCCTTCGGCGAGCGGGATTTCCGCCACTGCCTCATAATTAGCCTTGCTGAAAAACGGCGGATCTGCGTAAATGAGCTGGACCTTGCCGCCGAGCCCGCGCGCGGCAAGCAGCCAGTGCATAAACGCTGCATTATCGCCGTATGCCCACAGGCCGCGGCTCTGCGTCTCGCCGCCGCCTGCGCCGAAACGCTCAATCACACGAAACGTTTCGGCGCGGCCCTGTTCATATTCTATGCAGCTTTGTTCATAAATTCCGGCCAAATCCTGAATCAGCCCCATCGTCTCCGTCCTTTCAGCCACTGCACGCTGCAAAAAAAATGTACCATGTAATATGGTACATTTTTTTTGCAGCAGCATGCGTCGTTTCCATAGATTACATGGTACAATTATACCACAGTTCGCTGTCCTGTTGTGCATTTATCTTCTCAATTTCCGGAATTCTTTTGATCTTCTGCGTCGTCGTCTTGATCATCGGCTCATGGCTGAGAATGAAATGATTGATATGCTTATACTTCGGCATCGCGTCATTGATCGCGCCGAGATCCATACGTACCTGCTCCGCCAGTTGATCGACTGTCCAGTTCTTTTCTTTGAGATAATCCTCCGGGTAGACGATCTTCGTCCAAAGCACCAGATCATTGTGCTTTTCCCGCGCAAAGACCAGACACTCCGCTGCGTACGGTAGCCGGGATATCTTTTCTTCAATCTCCTCCGGGAAAATATTCTTGCCGTTTTTCATAACGATGACATTCTTTTTCCGTCCTGTGATATACAGATTGCCGTGCGCGTCAAACCTGCCCAGATCTCCGGTATAGAACCATCCATCCTTGAGAACCTCTGCGGTCTCCTCCGGCTGATTCAGATAGCCCATCATCACATTCGGTCCGCGCGCTACGATCTCGCCGATCCCGTTCTCGTCCTCGCCGAAAAGCTGGATATTGACGCTTGGCATCGGCTTGCCCACAGAGCCTGCTGCGATGTCCTCCGGACGCTCTGCTGCAAGAACCGGAGAAGTCTCAGTCAGTCCGTAGCCTTGGATCGTGGCGATACCGAAACCGTTCATACCGGCAGAAGTCTCCGGCATCAGCGGAGCCGCCCCACAGATGATCAGGCGCAGATGTCCGCCGAGCCCATCGATGACCTGCTTGAAGATCCTGCGCCGCACCGGCAGCCGGAATACCTCCGCAAATCCGGCGAGCTTCAGGCCGACCTGAATCTTATGCTGCTTGCCTTCTTTTTCGATCTGCCTGCAGATTTTTTTATACATATTCTCCACGATCAGCGGCACGCCTACGAATACAGTGACCCCGTACTCGCCCAGATTTTTGGTCACATAGCGCAGACCGTCACAGAACACACTGCAGGCACAAGAAGCCATGAACACCAGTGCGCCGACCAGTCCGAAGCTGTGATGGAACGGCAGAAACGCCATATTTACGTCCCAAGGGTAAAAACGCTCGAAAGCCTGCATGTCGCGGATATTGCTCAGAATATTGTCATGGCTGAGCATGACTGCCTTGGAATTCGCCGTTGTGCCGGAGGTAAAAAGGATCACCGCCAGCTGTTTTTCGGAAACCTCGGCATCCAGAAATCTGCGTTCACCGGCGCGTACCTTCTGCTCACCGTCCAGCTTCATCTGTTCCAGTACCTCGCCCTCACCGCTCATCTGCAGCAAAATCGGCTTTTCGATACCGCACTGCGCAGCTGCCTCCTCTGCCACCGTCTGATGTTTTTCATCATAAAACAAGACGGTAATCTCACTGCGGGCGATACAGGATGCCAGTTCCTCTGCGGTAAAGCCCTTGTCAAACGGTACCGCAATACCGCCGCCGTTCACAGCCGCCAGAAACGCCTGCATCCACGCATAGCTGTTTTCGCCGATGATGCCGACACGCAGCGGCTTATCCTGCAAGGCATCCATGCATAGCAGCTCCGTCCCCAGATTCTGCACATCCTTGTGCATCTGGAAAAACGAAACATGCTTGATGACGCCCTTTTCTTTCACCTTGAAAGCATCATTGCCCGGTGCCTCCTCGATGCAGCAGGCGACCATCTCCTTGATCGTTCTTGCCGGATTCTGATAGCAGTAATGTCTGCCCTTCTTTTTGTTTATACTCATAATGCTTATATTCTCCCAATTTTTCTCCTAGATACAGAAACGTTTCTGCATCCAACGCGCTTGCCCTGCAATGGACCGCGCCGATCCTCCGCAAAAAGCAACCTAGTCTCTCGTACTAGGTTATTTTCTATTATATAGAAGATATGGAATCAAGTCAACTCTATGGGCTTTTTTTAACGCTTTCATCACCAAATCTACATTTTCTTTTTTATGGTAGTGTATCAGCGCACGCTGCATCCGCTTCTCGTCCATCTGTTTTGCCACATAGACCGGCTGCATGGTGAACGGGTCCAGTTCCGTATAATACATGCAGGTCGCCAGCGTACCCGGCGTCGGGTAGAAGTCCTGCACCTGATCCGGTACGAACCCGTATTCCTTAAGGAAACAAGCCAGCTCAACCGCGTCGTCCAGCGTACTGCCCGGGTGCGAAGAAATCAGATACGGAATTAGGTACTGTTTCAAACCGAGGCGCTGATTCATTTTTCTGTACTTTTTGTCGAAAGCCAAAAAAATCTCCTTGCCCGGCTTGCGCATGTGATAGAGTACCTGCGGCGAAATGTGCTCCGGCGCAACCTTGAGCGTACCGCTGACGTGATGACGGCAAAGTTCCTCGATGAATTTATCCGCCTTCGGGTCCGCCATCAGATAGTCATAGCGGATACCGGAACGAATGAATACTTTTTTGACACCGTCGACGTTTCGTACCGCCCGCAGGACATCCAGATAATCACTGTGATCCACCTGCATGTTTGGACAAACCCCCGGATACAGACAATCCTTGTTGGTGCAAACGCCGACTTTCAGCTGCTTTTTGCAGGCAGGAAACCGGAAGTTTGCTGTCGGTCCGCCGACATCGTGGATATAGCCCTTAAAGTCCTTTTGCCGGGTCAGCGCCTCTGCCTCACGCACAATCGAGGCCTTGCTGCGGCTGCGCACCTGCCTGCCCTGATGATAGGTGATCGCGCAGAAGCTGCAGCCGCCGAAGCAGCCGCGCGCGCTGACCAGACTGAATTTGACTTCACGAAATGCCGGTACGCCGCCAGCCGCCGCGTAAGACGGGTGATACGCATTCTCAAACGGCAGCTCGTACAGATCGTCCAATTCTTCGCGTTCCAACGGCGGCTGCGGCGGGTTCTGCACCACATAGACCGTATCGCTGTACTTCTCCGTCAGCATTTTAGCCGAAATCGCGTCGTGATTACGGTACTGCATCGCAAAGCTTTCAGCGTACGCCCGCTTATCCGCTGTGATCTGCTCAAAATCCGGCAGACGCACCGCCTCCTCCATGCCCGGCAGGCTTAGATCCTTCGCACGATAGCAGGTCCCGCGCACCCAAGTGATATCCCGCGCCGCAATGCCGGCTTCCAGCGCCTCGGCGATTTCCAGGATTGCGCGTTCTCCCATGCCGTAGATCAAAAGATCGGCCTTGGCATCCAGCAGGATCGACCGGCGCACCTTGTCACTCCAGTAATCATAATGTCCCAATCTGCGCAGGCTTGCCTCCAGCCCGCCGATGATGATCGGCACATCCTGATAGGCCTCTTTTGCCCGATTCGCGTAGACGATGACTGCCCGATCCGGCCTCCTGCCCGCCTTGCCGCCCGGCGCGTATTCATCCACCTTACGCTTATGGCGAAAGACGGAATAATTGTTGACCATCGAGTCCACCACGCCGCTGTTAATCAAAAATCCCAGACGCGGTTTGCCGAATACGCGAAAATCCTCAGCCGTTTTGTAGTCCGGCTGAGGTAAGATCGCTACCTTATATCCATATCGTTCTAATAGTCTGCTGATGATCGCAGTCCCGAACGAATGATGGTCCACATAGGCGTCCCCTGTGACGAGCACAAAGTCCGGCTGCTGCCATCCTCGTTCTTCCATTTCTTTTCGATTGATCGGTAAAAAACTCATACAATTATCTCTAGTTTATCTTTGACCCTTGTCGTATGGAATCCCCTCTGCTTTCGGCGCCTTGGAGTTCTTGGAAGTCAATGCCAACACGATCAGAGAGATCACATAAGGCATCATATTATACACACCGCTCGGCAGATTGAGCGCAACCATGAAGTCGAAACCGGTGTATACGTTCGACAGGGCACGGAACAAACCGAACAGCAGCGCTGCGACCGCAATGCGCTGCGGCTTCCACTGACCGAAGATCATAACTGCCAGCGCAAGGAAGCCGAAACCAGCTACACCGTATTCAAACTTCCATTCACTGACGCCTGCTGTAATATAAACGATACCGCCGAGACCGCCCAGCGCACCGGAGATCAGCACGCCCGCCCAGCGCATCTTATAAACATTGATGCCGACCGAGTCCGCCGCTTGCGGATGCTCGCCGCATGCCATCAGACGCAGACCGAACTTGGTCTTGTAGAGCGTCACATAGGCACAAATCAGTGCGATGACGGTCACCACCATGAACCAGTTCAGTTCCATGCCGCCAACATGGAAGAGAAAGGCTTTTTTGGGCTGAATATATTTCACTACCGAAGATACATTATCCGGATTCGCTGCCGTGTTGATCGCTTTGACGATAACAGTCGCCGCCGCGGTGCCCAGGATATTGAGTGCAGTACCGACGATCGTCTGGTCGCCGTTAAAGTTGACGCAGGCCACGGCCAGAAGCGCCGCATAGACCACGCCGAACAGGATCGATATGACAATGACGCTCAGCACGATCATCAGTGCCGAGGCGTTCGGGAAACTCTCCGCGATGACGCTCATCGTCAGCGCACCGCCGAGGGCACCGATAACCATGATACCCTCCAGTCCCAGGTTGATGACGCCGGAGTGTTCAGAGAAACAGCCGCCCAAAGCTACCAAAATGAGTACGGACGCATATAAGAGCGTATATTCGATCAGTAATGTCATTGTGCCTGTCCTCCTTTCTCGTTTGCTGCATCGTCAGCCGCCTGTGCTGCGGCTTTGGCTGCTGCAGCCTCCTTCTCCTCCCGTTTGGCGATGCGCTTATTCATCACATAACGGAAGAACAGGACGAACCCGCACAGGTAAATGATGATCGCTGAAATCAGATCAGAGATCTGCGCACTGTACATCGTCTTGTCGAGATAAGCGCCGCCCATCGTGATATGCTGAATGAAGAACGAGGAGAAGATACTGCCGATTGGATTCAAGCCGCCGAGGAAGGCTGCCGAGATACCGTTAAAGCCCATCGAAGGCACCGACGAGGTACTGCAGTTCCACTGCTCATAACCGGTCAGATAGAACATCGCCGCACCGATACCTGCCAGCGCACCGCCGATTGCGAGCGTGAGCACGATATTCTTTTTTTCGGCCATACCGCAGTATTTCGCAGCATTCTTATTATTGCCGGTCGCCTTCAGTTCGTAGCCGAGCTTTGTTTTTTCAAGCAGGACCCAGATGCCGACCGCGATCAGGATCGAAATCGGAATGGCGATCGTCGCGTACTGGTTGTTGCTGAATACTTTATCCAGACCCGCGTTCGGGATCAGCGCGCTCTTGTTGACGCCCGCGATGCCCAGCGTGTACGGGCTGGTGCTTTCCTTGACCTCGGTCAGCAGAATATTGATGCCGTAAAGTGAGATCCAGTTGAGCATGATGCCGCTGATGACCTCGTTGACATTGCAGTACGCTTTGAGCAGACCGCTGATGATCGCCAGCAGCGCGCCGGCCAGTCCGCCGAGCAGCATGCACACCCACCATGGCATACCCCACGCCAAAGCGGCATAAATCGCCAGACCCGCGCCGATACCGTATTGTCCCGCCGCGCCGATGTTGAATAGACCGACCTTGTAGCAAAACAGGATCGACAGCGAGCACATCAGAAGCGGTGCAGTCTTGACTAAAGTGCTGCCAAAGTATTTGAATGCGATTCTGGCATTCTGATAGTTAAAAAAGTTCTTGATCAGATCCATGATCCCTTCGAACGCACCGCTCGGATTGATGCATAAGAGGACAATAAATCCAATGATCAACCCGATGATAATGCAGAGGAGGGACGACAAAATCGACTGAAACGCATTGTTTTTCAACAGTTTCCGCATCTTAGGATTCATGCTGCCCTCCTTTTCTGGCACCTGCCATGTATAATCCGAGTTCTTCCACCGTCGTGGTCTTCGGATCCAGTTCACCCACGAGCTCGCCTTCATACATGACGAGAATTCTGTCCGGCACACTCATGACCTCTTCCAGCTCCAGTGATACGAGCAGGACAGCCTTGCCTGCGTCACGCTGCTGTACCAGCTGGTGATGAATGTACTCGATCGCGCCGACATCCAAACCTCTGGTCGGCTGCACCGCAACCAGAAGCTGCGGATCCTTATCTATTTCACGGGCAATGATCGCCTTCTGTTGATTGCCGCCGGACATGCTCCTGGCAATGGTCACCGGACCCTGTCCGGAACGCACGTCATACTGCGCGATCAGCTTTTCGGCATATGCCCTGATATTTTTCCGATTCAAAAAGCCTGCCTTGGAGACAAACTGCGGTTCAAAATAGCGTTCCAGAACGATATTGTCCTCCAGCGTATAATCCAGAACCAGTCCGTATTTATGTCTGTCCTCCGGGATATGGCTCATATTTTCGTTCCGTTTACGGATACTCAGGTTTGTAATATCCCTGCCGCAAAGACTGATCTTGCCGCTTTCCACCGGCTCCAGTCCGGTCAGTCCGTAAACAAATTCCGTCTGTCCGTTTCCGTCGATACCTGCGATACAAACGATCTCTCCTGCACGCACCTGAAGCGAGACATCTTTGACCGCATTGTTCTTATGTACCTTGCTGGCCACCGTCATGTGTTCGATATCCAAAATCACATCGCCCGGCTGCGCTTCCTTTTTTTCAACCGTAAAGGAGACATCACGACCGACCATCATGCGGGAAAGCTCTTCCTTGGTGGTGTCCTTGATGTCGACCGTTCCGACATACTTGCCCTTGCGCAGAACCGTACACCGGTCGGCAACTTCCATAATTTCATTCAGTTTATGGGAAATAAAGAGGATCGACTTGCCCTCGGCCGCCAGACCTTTCATGATCTGCATGAGTTCTGTGATCTCCTGCGGTGTCAAGACTGCTGTCGGCTCATCGAAAATCAGGATCTCATTGTTCCTGTAAAGCATTTTGAGAATCTCTGTTCTCTGCTGCATACCGACGCTGATATCTTCGATCACTGCGTCCGTATCCACATACAGTCCGTATTTTTTGGACAGTTCATCGACCCTTTGCTTGGCCTCGGCCTTTTTCAAAAACCCATGCTTGTTCGGCTCTACGCCCAAAATAATATTATCGAGCACAGAAAAGCACTCAACCAGCTTGAAGTGTTGATGTACCATACCGATCCCCAACTCGTTCGCAACGTTCGGATCGCTGATTTCTACCTTTTGACCGTCCTTGCGGATTTCGCCCGCCTCCGGCTGGTATAAGCCGAACAGAACGCTCATCAGGGTGGACTTGCCGGCGCCGTTTTCACCAAGCAGCGCGTGGATCTCACCCTTGCGCAGCTGCAGCGTGATGTCATCATTGGCAATGATCCCCGGGAATTTTTTTGTAATGTGGAGCATTTCTATTGCATATTGCTGTTCCAAAGCCTTACCTCCATTAAAAAATAGAGGGATGCCAAATGACACCCCCTATCATTTTCTAAATTAGCCTACGATCTGACCCTGTGCGTCTACAGTTGTGTTTGTAGTCTTCGGCATTTCTTTTGTGTTGTTGTCGACTTTGATCTCGCCGGCATTGATCTTTGCAACTAATGCCTTGTAATCATCTGCTGTGAAAGCACCGTCTTTGAACTGCGTGGATGGCGCGATCTGTACATAGTTATCCTCCGGTGTGTCGGAAACGATACCCAGGTTGTCGATCTTGCCTGCGTAATCAGCCCACTTGCCGTTCAGTACGATCTCAGTCAGCGCATCGTAAGTGGAAGGATACAGACCTTTCATTGCGGAAGTAACCGTCATGCCTTCGCCATAGTCCGCGTCGATGATCGCAGCCTGGTCACTGTCAACACCGATGACCTTGCCGTCAACCTTTGCAGCAGCTTCGCATGCAGAAGTGTAAATGGAACCGCCTGCAGCGAATACGATCTCTGTACCGCCTTTATACCATGTATCCATAACAGCAGTGATGTCGGCATTACCAAAGAACTGTCCGCCGTATACGTAGTTGATCTTGACGTCCTTGCCTAATTCAGCAGCAGCGGCGTCGCAGCCCTGAACGAAGCCCTGACCGTAACGAACAACTGCAGGAACTGCCATACCGCCTAAGAAGCCTAAGTCTTCATAGCCAAGCTTTACAGCAGCATAGCCTGCCATGTATCCTGCGATTTCTTCCTGATAGATCATGCAGTAAACGTTGGACATGTCAAAGTAATCTGCAAGGTTCCAGTTATCCGGGTTATAATCGTATTCTTCGCCCTTAGCCGTTACAGCAGCTTCCAGCAGATCGCCCTTTGCAACGTCAAGTGTGACGAACTTTACATCCGGATAGTTCGGCGCGACCTCTACAACGGTGCCGCCGAATGCATAACCCGGCATTACGATGACGTTGTAGCCTTCGCCGATCGCCTGTTCTACCATTGCAACTCTGTCAGAAGTGTTGTCTCCTGCAGGTTTGAAATAGCTGAACTTAATCTTGTTTGCTTCGCAGAATGCCTTACAAGCCTCGTAAGTCGTCTGGTTGAAGGACTGGTCGGTGATATCACCGTAGTCGGTGATCATCGCAACTGCATAAGTTTCAGCGTCACCGCCGTTTCCGCCGTCTCCGTTATCTGTGGAGCCGCATGCAGCCATGGCGAATACCATTGCCAGAATCAGCAATACTGTTAAAAACTTTTTCATTTGTTCCCTCCTAAATGAATTCAGAATTAAGTACATCTCAATTATAATACAATTAGTGGTGAAGGGAAAGTTATTTTTTGCATAATCCATGCTTTTTGTGAATTTTTTGTGAAATTCCTTCGAAGCAAGGCTGTTTTTCTGTCAGTCTTCCTTATCCTGCGAAAATCTGTACCCAGTACGGCATGCCGTCCGCGGAGACTGCATAGCCGACACCGATTTTTTCGTAGCTTGTGTGCAGGATATTCGCGCGATGTCCGGAAGAATGCATCCAGCCGTCCATCACAGATGCTGCGCTCTTTTGTCCCATCGCGATGTTCTCTCCTGCGGTTTTGTAGCTGTAGCCTGCAGCCTTGAGCATGTCAAACGCAGAGCCATAGGTTGGTGAGGTATGGGAAAAATATTGGTTCTTTGCCATATCCTCTGCTTTTTGCTGCGCCAGCGCCGCCAGCCTGCTGTCCTTTTGCAGCGCCGTAAGGCCCTGCGCCGCTCTTTCACTGTTGACCAGATTGACTACCTGCGAAGTCATGCTGCTTTGTCCGGCGCTCACCTGCTCGTTCTTGCTGCTGTCATCTTGGTCTTCTTTATTATCTTTATCGTTCTTGTTCTGCGTATTGCCCGGATTCTGCGCTTTGCAGAGCGTCTCGAAATCGATCTGTCCCTTGCAGAGCGCCTCGAAATCCTGCGCCGTCTGCGCACCGCAAAGCTGTACAGCAGTCATCGTCTGTCCGTATTCTGCGGTATCGGTGCAAGAAGCCGCTTTTTCTGCCGCATAGCTGGCGCTGCCTGCCCCCAGGACCATACTCATTGTTAAGACTGCGATTATCATTTTCTTTTTCATGTTTTTGCCTCCTTATCTCTTGCGCAGACGTGGCTTTCCAAACCTCCGGAGGATCTTGCCCGCGCATTTGCATCAGGTACCATACAAAAACTATAACCGCTGACCCCAAGGGATGTCACCCCTCAAAATTTGGAAGGCCCTAATTCTGCCACGAAATGACGCACAAAGGAAGCGGTCAATCCCCAGATGATCTTGTCCTCATAGCGATAGATTGCGATCTGCTTATGACCCACGCGCCACTTGTAATCACTGCGGATGCCCAGCATCTCATAAGGAAAATCCGCCGTGTCCTGCACGATGTCCTGCTCGTAGATATAGGGCTCGTTCTCCGCGAAGAAACGCACCGGAACGGTAAAAACTTCCGCTACCTCCGCCTCGCTGAGCCTGAGATTTTTGAGTTCTTCCTCCGGCACGATGCCGACTACCGCGTGCATGGCGATCGACGCCAGCTCGTACTGCGTTCCGTATCTTCCCAGAATCTCAATGTTTTCCAGTCCGATTTCCTCGAAAGTCTCCCGCAGCGCGCAGGCTTCGACGCTCTCGCCCGGCTCCATCTTGCCGCCGGGGAAGCAGATATCGCCCGGCTGTTTGATTTTTGCCGCCCGTTTTTCAAAGAGAAAATGCAGTCCGTCCGGTTTTGCCACCAAAAGGATCAGCACCGCAAACTCGCGCATGATGTCGATGGTATCCCTGCCGCGCTGCGCCAAAAAATCCCGTATCTCTTCTTTTTGCAATTCCTTGCTCATCACCCGTATCTCCTGTTTTCTATTTATTTTCCCGATATGTCTCCCTGCTGCCGGGCAGAAAAAGAAAGGCGATGGTTTCCCATCGCCGTATTTGCATGCAAATCAATTAGTTGAGGATCTCGCATCCGGTAAAGTCTACCCCGATCATCTCCTCCTTGTCCGCGCTCAAGCTGACAACGAAGTCCATGCCGTAATCCTTGGAGATATTCTTTAATCTTTCCACGAATTCCGGCAGATCGCCCAGCGTGAAGTCCGCGTGTTTGAGAATACTGTCGATAAAAATCGTTTCAATATCATGGTCGGAACTGATGATCCCGTATAAAAAACCGATGTATTCGTCGCTGTTCGTTACATGCTCAAAGTCCTCCATACAGATGACTCTGATTCTGTATTTCAAGTCATACATCAGTCTGTGGTTCTTGTTAATAAAAATAATGCTGCCTTTGCTTGTTTCAACGGACTCGTTCGCCAGTTCAATCATCTGTTTCGTCTTGCCGCTGCCTTTATGTCCTACCAAAAGTTTCACCATGGTTATCGCCTCCAAAATTATTATTGCTTTCCGCGTTTTGTTCATTATACACTAAAATAATTACTCTTTCAAGCATAAAATCGGACTTGCAGGCAGAATCTTATTTTGCCTCAGTTTTTACGTGCTGCAGTCACCTGGATTTCTGCAAAAAACGAAAAATACGCAGCATCGCCGAGAGCCCTCCCCCTACACGATCCACACAGAACTGTCGGACGGCAACCCCATCGTTTTATCCACCGCACTGCGTTAGGAAAAAATCTTGATCAGCAGCAGTTTGCCGCGCGCGACGGTCACTTCTGCAGTCTCGCCCGGCAGCACTTCATTGCTGACGCCGTATTGATAATCGCAGTGGATGGCGTCATCCTGCAGCGGATATTTGGCGTGTGTGATCGTCACGCCCTCCGCCTCTCCGCTGAGATTGAGCAGCGAAAAATAGGCACAGGTATCTTCAATCCGAACAGGGCCTCCGGATACGAGCTGCATCTCGGAGTAATCGTCCAAAATCCTGCCCTCTTTGCCTGCTTCATCCAGCATGTAGAGAATGGACACATTGGCGAGCGTATGATCCAGCCGCTGTCCGATGACGCCGACCAGCAAAAAATCCGCAAAGCCACGCCGCAGCGCCTCTTTGACCGCAAAAACCGTATCGGTATCGTCTTTTTCACAGGGCAGGACGATCAGCTCCGGTGCGTCGCCGCATGCTGCGGTATTCGCATCCGCAGGCATAGACGTATCTCCCACACGCTGATACTTCTGCTCCATTTCGGCTTTGGAGTATGAATCGAAGTCACCGATGATCAGATCCGGCCAGACGCCGAGTGCATCCTGGTGCTTCAGCCCGGCATCGCAGTAAATGTAATAGTCATCGTTTCTAAAATGTGTTTTGATTTTCTCGTAATTCTGTATCTCGGCTGCGCCGATGAT
>UQMQ01000003.1 GCA_900542245.1 uncultured Eubacteriales bacterium | reverse complement strand
GGAACTATGTGGAATTATGTAAAGAAGAACAGCAAGGCTTTAACATTCTGGTAAAGCCTGACCGCGCACTGAACACCAAATTTACCGAGGCTTACGAAAAAGAAGGGCTCGAAACTGGTCTAAAAGGGAAAAAGATCGATGATGTTCAGAAAGCTTGCGCATACATGTGTAAGAATTATTTTGATGTCAGAACTTTCGGCGCAGTCATGTCTACAGGAAATGATCCATGTGGTATTGTCAGAGGACCGGTGCAGCTAACTTTTGGACGAAGTGTATCTCCGGTGTTCATTGAAGACGTGACGATTACCCGTCAGGCCCGTACGACCGAGGAGAGAACGGAAACCGGAAACACCGAAATAGGAAGAAAGAGCATTATCCCTTACGCTGTGTATCGTGCGGAAGGCTATGTTTCTGCAGCTTTAGCGCAGAAAACAACGCAGCTTTCGGAAGAAGACTTAGAGGTGCTGTGGGAGGCAATCATCAACATGTTTGAAATCGACCACAGTGCGGCAAGGGGTAAAATGTGCATGCGCAAACTCTATGTTTTTAAGCACGATTGTATATTGGGTAATGCACCGTCCCATCTGCTTTTTGAAAAAATTAAGGTCAAACAAAAGAATGAAGCGGAACCGCCACGCGCATTCAGTGATTATGAGATCACAGTCGACCGTCAGATGCCGGAAGGTGTAGAACTGCTTGAAAAGCTGTAAATAAGCCAGCGAGAGCCATGAAAGAAAACGAAATTTCCATTCGTTCGATTCAGCATTATCTTTATTGTCCCCATCGCTGGGGTCTGATCGAAATCGACAGGGCCTGGGCGGAGAACTATTTTGTCACAAAAGCGAATCTGATGCATGAGCGTGTACATGACCCCAATCAGGGGTATCTGTCGCGGGGACGCCGGGTATATACCTCCGTGCCGGTCTACAATGATCAGCCGGAGTATCAATTATATGGCGTAACGGACTGCATTGAGACAGAAGAACAGGGTGCTGGTAAGTGCATAACCCCAGATGACTTGCAGGGAAGCGCGTTGTGCATCGTGGAATACAAGCCGGCAAAACCAAAGGACGGCAGCTGTCATATGGAAGATTTGATGCAGATTTTTGCACAAAAACTCTGCGTGGACTATGTGTTTTGCTGTGATTGCACTGCCGAAATTTATTATGCTGATGTAAAACGACGGTATCCGTTACCCTTGCGGGAAAATTTTCCTGAGTATGACAAGAAGCTGAGAGCAACGCTTGCAGAAATGCGTGCTTACTTAGAGAAAGGTCAAATACCGCCAATCCGCAAAGGTCAAAAATGTAGCGGATGCTCGATGAAAGATTTGTGCATGCCGAAACTAAAAAAAGTACCGGATTTGCGAAAGCAGTTAAAACGATTAAATCAGGACGAAGCAAAGGCGTAAAAGCAGGGAGGTGATGCGTCATGCGGAGACTGCTGAACACCATTTATATTACAAATGAAAATATGTATTTGACCTTGGATGGGGAAAATCTTGTGTGTAAGCTAGATGGCGAGGTCAAATTGCGTGTGCCGTTTGACAATATTGAGGGGATTGTCTGCATGAATTACATAGGCTGCTCGCCGGCACTGATGGGAAAATGCGTGAGTAAAATGATCCCGATCAATTTCATCTCTCCGCAAGGAAAATTCCTGGCAAAAGTGTGCGGGGAGACGAAAGGCAATGTTTTTTTGCGGGTACAGCAAATTGACCGATTCAGAGAAAAAGGACTGGAACTGACGCAAAACACCATGGCGGCAAAGTTCAGTAATACCCGGCAGCTGATCAAGCGTACTCTCCATGACAATCCCCAACTAAGAGCGGACGCTGACATTCTGCAGACACTGGATGTTTTGAATGATGGAATTGAAAAGGTCTTTGAGGCTGAGCAAATTGAGTCTGTGGTCGGGATTGAGGGGAATTGTGCACAGAACTATTTCTCGATTTTCGGCAAGCTGATCACGAATGCGGATGTGCCGTTTTCCTTCGAATTTCGGAACAAAAGACCGCCACTGGACCCTGTGAATGCATTGCTTTCTTTTGTATATACTTTGGCGGCATCCGAGTATGGCGCAGCGCTGGAAACCGTGGGACTGGATAGTTACATTGGATTTTGCCATACACTGCGCAGCGGCAGACGGTCACTGGCGTTTGATTTGGTGGAAGAAGCGAGATGCATTGCGGAAAGATTTTGTCTGACTCTTCTGAATCTGAAGATTATTGGACCAAGTGATTTTGAAAATCAGATTTCCGGGGCTGTCTTGCTGAATGTGGATGGACGGAAAAAGGTCTTAACGAAGTGGCAGGAGAGAAAACGAACGGATATGCTGCATCCATATTTGAATCAAAAGATTCCATTGGGACTGCTGCCTTATGTGCAGAGCAATTTGCTCGCAAAATATGTGCGTGGGGATATAGAGGCTTATCCGCCGTATGTACAGAAGTAGGTGATTTTTATGATGGTACTGATCAGTTATGATGTGAGTACAGCAGATGCAGCAGGAAAAACACGGCTGAGAAAGGTTGCGAAAGAGTGTCAAAACCATGCGCAGAGGGTGCAGAATTCTGTATTTGAGGCGAATTTAGATTATTCCACATTTATGAAACTGAAAGCTCGGTTGATTGAGCTGATTGATACGGAAACAGACAGTTTGCGGTTCTATTATCTAGGGAATAATTGGAAACGCCGTGTGGAACACGTTGGGGCGAAGGAAACGTATGATTCAGAGGGGGTAATTATTCTTTAATGCCAAAGGGCTTTTTCCTGCAGGCAAAGTTGCTGCGGCGAACCGGAAGTGCTGAGAAAATGGTGGCAGGTTCGCCTGAAATAAGATATAATTAGGATAGGAAAAGTGCTTAATCATGGTGCTTTTTCTGAAAAAAATCCGTCTCTTGCGATATATGGAAATGCGCGAGTCGTTAGGTAGTAAATGTAGCAGTCGCGCCTCGCAGAGGCGCGTGAGTAGAAATGTTTGGTTTAGAATTGGATAGTGACGATTTGTCACGTCGCGCCTCGCAGAGGCGCGTGAGTCAATACGTCGGTTCCGGCGGGGCTTTTTTACGCGGCTGCATTTTTCCCTTGCAGTCGCGTCGAATGTGTAATATAATTACAATACAAGACGTTCTATGCAAAGTTTAATCGCAGGTATGCAGGGCTGGTTCCGGTGTGTCCGGACTGTGATATGCGGTCGGTGGTCTGTGGCTGCGCCACGCGTGCGGCGCCTGCGCGAAAGGAGCAATTTATGAAGTACGAAATTAAGGGCGGCACGTTTCCGGTAGTTGTGTGCTATCTGGACAGAGGTGAGCAGATGATTACAGAGAAGGGTTCCATGGTCTGGCAGACACCGAATTTCAAGATGGAAACGTCTGGCGGCGGTCTGGGCAAGATGTTCTCAAAGGCCTTCTCCGGTGAGTCGATGTTCCAGAATATCTATACAGCAGAGGGAAGTGAAGCGATGATTGCCTTTGGTTCCAGCTTCCCGGGGAAGATCATTCCGATGGAAGTCACAGGCGGCAAAGAGTTTATCCTGCAGAAACGTGCATTCCTGGCGTCTACGTCAGGCGTCAAGCTGGACATTCATTTTAACAAAAAGCTGGGTGCAGGCCTGTTTGGCGGTGAGGGCTTTATCATGCAGAAGCTTTCCGGCAACGGCATAGCTTTCGCAGAGATTGACGGCGACTTGATTGAGTATGAGCTGGCACCGGGACAGCAGATGCTGGTAGATACTGGCAACGTGGCAGGATTTGAAACGACCGTAAACATGGAGATCAGACAGGTTTCAGGTCTGAAGAACAAATTGCTCGGTGGCGAAGGCTTCTTCCATACGCTGCTCACCGGACCGGGCAAAGTATGGCTGCAGACAATGCCGATCTCAGGTGTTGCAGCTGCGATCAGTGAGTTTATCCCGACTTCCGGAAACTGATAACCAACAGGCGACGGGAGCTGAGGTGTGTAAAAGCTGACCAAATCCAAAAAACAGAGGTACGAAAAAGACGGGGCTTGAAACCTCGTCTTTTTGCGTTTTTCTCAAAAAAACTTAAATTTTCTCAAAAAACCTATTGACAAAAAACAACGGACTGTGTATTATAAGATGTGGTTAGCGAGAGCTAACTTAATTTCAGTATTAAGGTTAGCTATGGCTAATCTAAGAAAAAAGAATCGAGGGGACAACTATGATGCCATTAAATCTTGCAGATGCAGGCACAGAGAACATGATCAAAAAAATCGGAGGCAGTCCCGAGGTCAAGAAACATCTTGAAAATCTGGGATTCGTTGTCGGCGGTACTGTAACAGTCATCGCCGCGGTAGCCGGAAACCTGATTGTAAACGTCAAGGAGGCCAGAGTTGCCATCAATGAAGAAATGGCAAGAAAGATCATGATTTGATCCTGCTGCCGGGACGCACCGGAGGCAGAAACCTTTGCTGTTATTCCGGAGATGTCGCATGGCGATATTTCCTGCATAATAAAGACGCAGACTCGATGAATCAGGGCTGCGGCGCACGTATCTATCCAAAAAGTAATTTCATGCAAGGAGGAAATAGACAATGAAAACGCTCAGAGATGCGAAGATCGGTGAAACCGTCAAGGTCGTCAAGCTTCATGGCGAAGGTGCAGTCAAGCGTCGTATCATGGACATGGGTCTGACCAAAGGCGTAGAAGTGTATATCCGCAAGGTTGCACCGCTCGGTGATCCGATCGAAGTCACTGTTCGCGGCTATGAACTGTCGCTCAGAAAAGAAGACGCCGGTATGATCGAAGTCGAAGTTGAATAGGACAAAAACGAAGGGGAAGCGATTCCCCTGATTTTCAGCTTTTCAGTTAGCGATTGCTAATTAAATGACAAGCAAACGCCAACTGACAGAAAGAGAGGAATTTAGAAATGAGTATCAGAATTGCCCTTGCGGGTAACCCGAACTGTGGTAAGACCACATTGTTCAATGCGCTCACCGGTTCCAACCAGTTTGTCGGTAACTGGCCGGGCGTAACCGTAGAGAAAAAAGAAGGTAAATTAAAGAAGCACGAGGATGTCATCATCACCGACCTTCCGGGTATTTATTCCCTTTCTCCATACACATTAGAAGAAGTCGTTGCAAGAAACTACCTGATCGGTGAACGTCCGGACGCGATCCTGAACATCATCGACGGTACGAACCTTGAGAGAAACCTGTATCTGACGACACAGCTGACAGAGCTCGGCATTCCGGTCGTGATCGCGATCAACATGATGGATATCGTCAGAAAGAACGGCGATAAGATCAATACGGAAGAACTCTCCAGACAGCTCGGCTGCAAGATCGTTGAAATCTCCGCATTAAAGGGCAACGGCGTCATGGAAGCTGCAGAGGCGGCAATCGATGCGGCAAAGAACAGCAAGACGATTCCGATGCACACCTTTGCGGGCGTTGTAGAGCACGCGCTGGCGCACATCGAAGAAGCAGCTGTACATCATATGCCGGAGGAACAGCAGAGATGGTATGCGATCAAGATCTTCGAAAGAGATGATAAGGTCCTTGACAGCCTGCACGTTGATGCAGATGTGATGGCACATATCGAAGAAGACATCAAGGCAGCCGAAAAGGAAATGGACGACGATGCAGAATCCATCATCACCAACGAGCGGTACATCTACATTGCCTCCATCATCAAGGCATGTTATAAGAAGCAAAACAGAGGACAGCTCTCGACATCCGATAAGATCGATAAAGTCGTTACCAACCGTTGGCTGGGTCTGCCGATCTTCGCACTGATCATGTTCCTGGTTTACTACATTTCCATGGTAACCGTTGGTGCGGCAGCAACAGACTGGGCAAACGACGGACTGTTCGGAGACGGTTATCACCTCTTTGGGAAGGGAACGGCGCAGTATGAAGAAGCTGCAGAGCAGTATGGCGATACCGACCTGATCATCGGTGCTTTCGCAGATGCGTACGGCAGTGAAGCGATTACAGACGCGCTGGATATGGAAAATGAGAACTACTCTGAAGCCGGAGCGAAAGCCGCGCTGGAAGAATTGGATTCTTTGGTTCCGGCAGACGCCAGCGTTTCCTATGAAGTAGAAGATGAAGAAACACTGGCAGTCGAAACGGTAGACGGTGTAACAAAAGCTGACTATGAAGCAGCTGTTGCAGAATACCTCAATACAGAATATAAGGAAGCCTACGGCGCACCGGATACTTCCACCTATGGTACATGGGTACCCGGTATTCCGGTTCTGATCGGCAACGCGCTCGAGGCCGCAGGCACAGCAGAATGGCTGTCCGGATTGCTGCTTGACGGTATCGTAGCCGGTGTCGGCGCGGTCCTTGGTTTCGTTCCGCAGATGCTGGTACTGTTCCTGTTGCTTGCTTTCCTGGAAGCTTGTGGTTACATGGCTCGTATCGCGTTCGTACTCGACCGTATCTTCCGTAAATTCGGCTTATCCGGCAAGTCCTTCATTCCGATGCTGATCGGTACCGGCTGCGGTATCCCGGGCATCATGGCTTCCCGTACCATCGAAAATGAACGTGACCGTCGTATGACGATCATGACGACCACCTTCATCCCTTGCGGCGCGAAGGTTCCGTTCATCGCGATGATCGCGGGCGCGATTTTCGGCGGCTCCGCATGGGTCGCGACCAGCGCATACTTTGTCGGCATGGCGGCAATCATCATTTCCGGTATCATGCTCAAAAAGACGAAAATGTTTGCGGGCGATCCGGCACCGTTTGTTATGGAGCTTCCGGCTTACCACATGCCGACACTGGGCAACGTCCTGCGCTCCATGTGGGAACGCGGCTGGTCCTTCATCAAAAAAGCAGGTACCATCATCTTACTGTCAACGATTCTGGTATGGTTCACCTCCTACTTCGGTTTCACAGACGAAGGCTTCAGAATGCTGGCAGAAGATGAACTGGATCAGTCCATCTTAGCAGCCATCGGCAGCGCAATCTGCTGGATTTTCGCACCGCTCGGCTTCGGTACTTGGGAAGCGACAGTTGCGTCCATCACCGGTCTTGTTGCGAAGGAAAACATCGTTGGCACGATGGGTATCCTCTACGGTGCGTCCGGAGACGTTTATACGACTTTGGCATCCGTATTCACGCCGATCAGCGGCTACGCGTTCCTGGTATTCAACCTGCTGTGCGCACCTTGCTTCGCAGCCATCGGTGCCATCAAGCGTGAAATGAACAACGCCAAATGGACTTGGTTCGCCATCGGTTATCAGTGCGGCTTCGCCTATGTCATCGCGCTGATGATCAACCAGTTCGGCAATGCGTTCACAGGTCATGTGAATGTAATCGGTCTGATCTTTGCAATCGCGGCGTTGGCACTGATCCTTTACATGCTGGTTCGCCCGTACAAAGAAGCAACCAAATTGGAAACAAAGATCAAGCAGAAACAAGCAGTAAAATGCAACTAAGTCAGGTAATGAAAGCAAATGGTTTTTTTTAACCTGTTTGAAAGAAGCCGCGGCGGTGTATGATATAAGCAGAGCATACAAAACAAATCGGGTGAAAGGAGTCGGTCAATATGTTAAACTGGATCACAGATAATCTAAGTACGATCATCGTATCTTTGGTGCTCATCCTGATTGTAGCAGCGATTATCCGCAAACTTGTCAGAGACAAGAAAAAAGGGAAATCCTCTTGTGGCTGTAACTGTGCACACTGTGCAATGGCGGGGTCCTGCCACAAACCGAAATAAGAAAACATCATCGGCATGAGAAGCTGCGGGCGTGCAGCCTGCAGCTTCCGATCATGCTGACAAAAGTGAATGCCGCAATGCATTTCTCTTTTAGTCATAGGTTAGCATATGCTAACTATAAATCAGAAATACAAATCAGGAATGAACAAAAAAAGTACAAACAAAGCATACCAGATCAGAGAGACAAAAGGAGTAACAGATCATGAGTGTAGTCATTATCGGTGGGAACGAAAGAATGGTAAGAAGATATGAGGATTTATGTAAATCCTACGACTGCAGGGCAAAGGTATTTGCCAAAACGGAAAAGGGGCTGCAGAATTTCGGGAATCCGGATCTGCTGATTTTATTTACAAGCACGATGTCGCACAAGATGCTGCATCACGCCAACGAACAGGCAAAAAAGAGAAACATCCGCATCGCGCGCTGTCCATCCAGTTCCATGGCAGCGTTAAAGAGCGTGCTGGACAGTCATGCGGCAGCGAATATGTAAATCATCCATATATATGAATCCATACATCAGTAAGCACAAACGAAACGTCCGCAGGAGGGGGAAGCTCTGACTGCGGACGTTTCGTTATGCCTATGCGGGAAGCCGGGAAGTGAAGGCTGACTTCCTTGCATTTGCGGAATATTTTCCGTTAGTATTTTTCGAACTGTTCAACGTTTGTAACGAATACCGTAGCGCCGCCGACAACAATCTGCGGGGCAGTGTAGCTGAACGCTGCGATATTGCTGGCCTCAGCGCCCATCATCATCGGTGCCGCCTCTGTCCGTTTCAGACAATGCAGACGAATGACCTCGAGCGCGTCATGGACCTTTTCATCATCGACACCGATCAGCAGGGTCGTATTGCCCTCTTTGAGGAAGCCGCCGGAAGTCGCGAGTTTGGTAAAGAAGAAACCTGCCTCAGTCAAGGAATCGCAGACGCAGACCGCGTCCTTTTTATTGATAATTGCTGTAATCAGTTTCATAGTGTTTCACATAACCTTTCTGCCGCGGGGATCAAATCAAATGCGGCAATGGATGCAGATAATTTCATGTAATGCTTCTACAGTCATTATACATGAAAATGCGCTGATTGAAAAGAACAAAACTGCAAAGATTTCGTAAAGAGCGTAAAATTTATGTGAATTTTATCGCAGTTACGCAAAAAAATTTCCTATTACGGCAAATTTGTCCGTTGACATTTTCACAGGAATTGTTAAATTAAAAGTAGGGCGATTTGCTCTTTTTTCTTTCACACAAAACAAATGCAAAATATATAACGATATCGATGCCAATTTCCGCGCATGTGCCGGGAGGCTGCGATATGAGAGACAAAGGGGAAATTTGAAGGAAGATGAGAACGATTTTTACAATATTTTTCAGAGATATCAAAAGGCTGTGCTCGAATTGGGTTGCAGTCCTTGTCGTATTGGGGGTGTGCCTGATTCCATCGCTGTATGCATGGTTTAATATTGCAGCGAATATGGACCCTTACAGCAATACGCAGGGCATCCGGATCGCGGTAGCGAATTGCGACCGGGGCGCGGACAATGAAATGACCGGAGAGCTGCACGTTGGTGACCAGATCATCGAGAACCTCAAAAAGAACGATGCACTCGGCTGGACCTTTATGGACAGAGAGCAGGCGATCGCAGGCGTCGACGCCGGAACATACTATGCAGCGATCGTGATTCCGGAGAATTTCAGTGAAAGTCTGGTCAGCGTCTTGTCCGGGGATTTGCAGTCGCCGGAGATCGAATATTATCTGAATGAAAAGAAGAATGCCATCGCGCCGAAGGTCACCGATACCGGCGCGACAACGGTGCAGCAGCAGGTCAACCAGACCTTTGTTTCGGTCGCCTCGGAGGCTGTTTCCAAAATGCTGGATGAGACGGTGTTTTCTGCCTCGCAAAGCATCAGTCAAACCAATCGAAAGTCCGCAGCAAATGTTCGCAAGGCCGCGCAGCGCCTGCAGGAGCAGCAGGCAGTCTTACAGCGCCTGACCGCGCTGACAGAAGCAGGAGAGGCGATCATCGCCGAAACCGACCGTACGCTGCAAAAGTCGAAACGCGCCGCAGACGAGAGCGCCATGACGCTGGATCAAAGTCTGGATACGCTGGCAGCTGTCAGACAGGCGGTCAATGCGTTTTCGATTCAGATGGAAGGCATTCTTGCACGTGCTGATGCGCAGCTGGCACAGGCAGGCGCCGCAGTCGATACGCAGATCGCGCAGATGCAGTCACAGCTTGCTGCTGCAGAAGGACAGCTGAACCGCCTGATTCCCGCACTGCAGACTGTCATCGACCAAAACGAGCGCATGATTGCGCAGCTCAAGGACCTGAACGAACAGTACCGGAATGAAACCTTAGCGGCGGCTATTTCATTTCTGGAGGTACAGAACCAGCAGTATGTGCTGCTGAAACAGAGCATGCAGCAGACGGTAAGCACGCTGCAAAATGCTTCCGCGCAGCTCACACATGCGCAGACGAACATCGGCGGCGCACTGCAGTCAGAGCAAACCGGTCTGTATGACTCCAAAGAGCTCTTAAACACAGAGGTGTTTCCGCCGCTGAACCGGGCGCTGGATGTTCTGGCTCTGCAAGGCGGCACGCTCTCCGGTGTGCTATCCTCCATGGAGCCGACACTCAGTCAGATGCAGACTATCTTAGGAGAATTAGACAGCTGCATAAAAGCAACGCAGGATGCGCTGGGGACGACAGCCGTCGCACTGCAGCGTGTGACGAAACGCGTGGCGCAGGCAGCTGACGAGATCAGTGCACTGCGAAGTGCCGACGCTTACCGGGCGTATACCGACTTCCTGCAGGCACGCGGTCTGCACGCAAACGTGATCGCGGATTTTATCTCTTCACCGGTGGAGCTGACGACCAAGAGTCTCTTTCCGGTCAAGAATTACGGCTCCGCAATGACGCCGTTTTACACGAATCTGGCGATCTGGGTCAGCGGCATTGTATTGATCGCGATTTTTAAGCTGGAGGTGGACAGGGATAAGTGCGTGCGTAATTTCACGCCGACACAGGCATATTTTGGCCGGTGGATGCTTTTCATTATGGTCGGGCTGGTACAGGCGCTCATCATCTGTTTGGGTGATATTTTCCTGCTCAAGGCACAATGCGAGCACCCGCTTGCCTTTATCGGTGCGGGACTTTGGAGCTCTTTTGTCTATGTCAACCTGATCTATGCCTTGTCGATCACCTTCAAGCATATCGGCAAAGCAGTCTGCGTGATTCTGGTCATCCTGCAGATCCCCGGTTCCGCGGGCACCTATCCGATCGAGATGACGCCGACCTTCTTCCGCAGTCTGCATCCTCTGCTGCCGTTTACTTACGGCATCAACGCGATGCGCGAGGCGATGGCGGGCATGTACGGCAACTTATACTGGAAAGATCTTGGCCGCTTGTCCTTGTTTTTGCCGATTGCGTTTCTCTTGGGTCTTGGCGTGCGCCTTTTGATGCTGAATCTCAACCGCATGTTTGACAAAAAGCTGGAGGAGACCGGATTGATGATGTGCGAGGAAAGCGGCATGACACGCGAAAGGGTCAAGCTGTCGACTGCCCTGCAGATTCTGGCTGATCAAGAAACATTTCGGGATAAAATGATAGAAAAAGCGGAGCTTTTTGAGAAGAATTATCAGAAGTGGACCAAGATCGGGTTCCTGCTGATCCTGCTGCTGCCTACGGTATTTTTGGTTTTGATGTTCAGCGTGACATCGAAGATGGTATTTTTGGTTTTGTGGATCTGTGCGATCATTGCCATTGCAGCTTTTCTGATTATTTTGGAGTTCATACATGAAAATCTGCAGAAAAAGATGCGGTATGCACAGCAGTCCAAGGAAGACCTGATCGATGCCTGGAAAGGAGAATTGAAATTATGACAACAAAAAAACATTCTCCGAAGCTGCTGGAGAGAGCAATCGCTGCAGCCAAACGGCACCTGCATAAAACCCAAAATGCCTGTGCGAACATCGGCAGGATTTTTACCGGAGACCTGCAAAAAATCCGCAATAACACGATTGCATGGATCGTCGTGATGGGACTGACCATTGTGCCATCCCTATATGCGTGGTTCAATATCGCAGCGAGCTGGGATCCGTACGGCAATACCGGAAACCTCAAGGTCGCGGTGGCGAATATGGATGCAGGCTATCGCGGCAGCCTCTTCCCGATGACGCTGAATGTCGGCGATCAGGTGGAAATGAATCTGCATCACAATACGCAGCTGGATTGGGTGTTCACCGACGAGGATGCTGCGATCCGCGGTGTACAGGAGGGGACATACTATGCGGCTATCGTGCTGCCGGAGACCTTCAGCCGTGATATGATGAGTCTGTTCTCCGCAGAGGATATCCAGCGGTCGGATATTTTGTATTATCTCAACGAAAAGGAAAACGCAATCGCGCCTAAGATCACAGATAAAGGAGCCAGCGCTGTCCAGAAGCAGATCGATCAGGTATTCGTGCAGACGGTGAGCGAGATCGGACTGGATCTTTTGGAAGGTCTGAATCAGGCATTAGACGAGGGCAAGAAAAAGGACGCGATGCAGAATTTTTCAAGGAATCTGGGCAGTCTGGCAGCAGAATTGGAGGACGTCGCAGCTTTGACAGATAATTATGCGGACATTACCGCGTCTTTAGGCAAGATCACAGACAGCGCGGCGGCGCTGCTGCATGCGTCTGTAGGAAATGCCGGCAAGGCGCAGCAAAGTCTGCAGGAGGTGATAGAGAGCGTATCTGATCTAACGGGTGCGGTGACCGGGGCCAGCAAAGCGGTCAACCTTGCGCTGCAGCAGACGAAGGACAGCTATTTGGAGATCGAAGTCCAGTTCGATGAGGCGATGGATTTGTTCTATCAGGACGTCGAAACGGCACAGCAAACATTACTAGACTTGTCAGAACAGGTCATGCAGCAGGCAGAGGCAACGCAAAAGATACAGAAGAGTTTGGAAAATCTGAAGGATAGTCTGCCGAGCGGTTCCGCGGATCTTGCGCAGGCACTGGATGTTGTGATTCGGACGCTGCAGACGCAGATCGAGATGCAGCAGGAGCTGAGCAACGGTCTAAAAGAAGCAGCGCAGGAGCTGCTGACGACAAAGGCAGAGATTGAGCAGAGACGACAGTCGCTCAAAGCGGAGCTCAAAGACAGCTATGCGCAGATCACACTTCTGCAGGAGGATTATGAGAAGAATATCGAAGCGAAGCTATTGCAGCTGATCGAAGGATTTGAGGCTTCCGGTACCGCTGTGATCGATCTGCTGGATCAGGCAGACCGTGCGGCAGCACAGGTAGACGGTACGACAGGTGAAATTTCGGATCATCTCACCGCTTTGCAGTCCGCCCTGCGCGATACCTCAAGGACACTGCATGCGGAAACGCAGAAACTGCGCAGAACAGCCGGGCAGATCGACCGCGCCGTCAAAACGGATCAAATGGAGAATATCAGCGATATTTTGGGAACCGATCCGACAGAAGTCAGCACGTTCTTGTCTGCGCCGGTGAAATTAAAGACAACCAAATTTTATCCGGTGGAAAATTACGGTTCGGCGATGGCACCGTTTTATTCGGTGCTTTCCATCTGGGTCGGCGGTATTGTGCTGGCAGCAATGATGAAAGTCTCGCTGGAAGAAAAAAGAAAAGCGATGCTGGCGGATGTCACGCCGACACAGATCTATCTTGGCAGGCAGCTTTTGTTCTGGCTCATCGGTCTTTTTCAAAGCGGGCTGATCTGTCTGGGAGACTTGTATTTCCTGGAGATTCAGTGCGAGCATCCGTTCTATTTCCTGCTCGCAGGATGGTTTACGAGCATCGTCTTTGTGAATATGATCTACACGCTGACGGTATCGTTTGGAGATATCGGCAAGGCGATCTGCGTCGTGCTGCTGGTCATTCAGGTGGCAGGCTCGGGCGGCACGTTCCCGATCGAAATGACGCCGATGTTTTTCCAAAAGCTGTACGTACTCCTGCCGTTTACGCACAGCATGATGGCGATGCGCGAATGTATCGCCGGATTCTACG
Organism: uncultured Eubacteriales bacterium; assembly: GCA_900542245.1. Lineage (GTDB taxonomy): Bacteria > Bacillota > Clostridia > Peptostreptococcales > Anaerovoracaceae > CAG-238. The sequence continues at coordinate 30,875 of UQMQ01000003.1, read as the reverse complement.
AAAACACGTACTGGGTGGAGCTCGGCAATCTTTGCTGGTATCTGGCAGCCTCCCTGCTCCTCGGGCTGGTGCTGCGCAAGCCGATCATTAAATTGAACGAAGCGTTCAATGAAAAGCTGGAGGAAACGAAGGTAATCTGACATCGATGGGTGGTCATCCGCCGTAAATTTCTGTTGACATTTGCGGCGCGGGGTTATACAATAAATCTATTACAAATCTATATAGAAACGATGACGAAGAGGAGTAGGAAATTCTGCACTTTACAGAGAATCGGGGTCGTGGCTGAGAACCCTGAGAGACGGCGGTTTTTTGAAGGTTGCTTCTGAGTTTCAATGCAATGAGGGTCTGCTTCGCAGGCGGGACGGTGCAGCCATGCGTATGGTGCGGCAGGTGTCCTGTGCCTTGCCGAAAGCAGGAACAAAGGTGGTACCGCGGAATCTGATTTCGTCCTTTGCAAAGCCAAATGGCCTTGCGAGGGACGATTTTTTTCTAAAGGCGTGAAGTCGGGAAAAAATTTTTTCTCGGGCGGCCGCACTCCGGCTGAAGGCTATCTCAAGGCACAGCCATCTCTAAAGAAAGGAAATCTGACACAAATGGAAAAAAATTTAGCGAAGACCTATCATCCAAAGGATTTTGAGGATCGAATCTATGAAATGTGGGAGACTAACGGCGCCTTCCGCGCGGAGGTAAATCCGGACAAGAAGCCGTTTACCATCGTGATGCCGCCGCCAAACATCACCGGACAGCTGCACATGGGGCACGCGCTTGACCAGACCTTGCAGGATGTGCTGACCAGATGGAAGCGGATGCAGGGCTACAGCGCGCTGTGGCTGCCGGGCTCCGACCACGCCAGCATCGCGACCGAGGTCAAGGTTGTCGAAAAGATCCGCGAAGAGGAAGGACTGGAAAAAGAAGATCTGGGCAGAGAGGAATTCCTCAAGCGCGCCTGGGCGTGGAAGGAAGAATACGGCGGACGCATCACGCGTCAGTGCCGCAAGCTCGGTGACTCCTGCGACTGGTCGAGAGAGCGTTTTACGATGGACGAGGGCTGCAATCAGGCAGTCAAGGCAGCGTTCATCAAGTTATATCAAAAGGGTCTGATCTATCGCGGCAACCGTCTGGTCAACTGGTGTCCGCAGTGCGGCACATCGCTCTCGGACGCGGAGGTCGAGCACGAGGATAAGAACGGCAAGTATTGGTACTTCAAATATCCGGCCGTAGAGCCGACCGCTGATTTTGACGGCATCATCGTCGCGACATCCAGACCGGAGACCATGTTCGCCGATGAAGCGATCGCGGTGCATCCGGATGACGAGCGCTACAAGGCCGTTGTCGGCAGGAAGGTCATCCTGCCGCTGGTCGGTAAGGAAATTCCGATCATCGCGGACTCCTATCCGGATCCGGAGAAGGGTACCGGCGCGGTCAAGATCACGCCGGCGCATGACCCGAACGACTTCGAGGTCGGACAGCGCGCGGGGCTTCCGGTCGTTTCCTGCATCAACAAGGACGCGACGATGAACGCGCTTGCAGGCAAGTATGAGGGACAGGACCGCTATGCATGCCGCAAAAACTGGGTCGCCGATCTGGAAGCAGCCGGCTATTTAGTAAAGACCGAGGAAAAGGTCATTCCGATGGGCACCTGCTACCGCTGCCATACGGTCATCGAGGACATGGTTTCCGAGCAGTGGTTTGTCAAGATGGAGGAGCTCGCGAAACCTGCGATCGAGGTTGCCAAAAACGGCAAGCTCAGACATATCCCGGAGCGCTTCGAAAAGATTTATCTGCACTGGCTGGAGGGTATCAAGGACTGGTGTATCTCCCGTCAGCTCTGGTGGGGACACCGGATTCCGGCTTATTACTGCGAGGACTGCGGAGAGATTGTCGTTGCTTACGACACGCCTGCAAAATGTCCGAAATGCGGCTGCACGCACTTCAGGCAGGATGAAGATGTGCTGGATACTTGGTTTTCCTCGGCGTTGTGGCCGTTCTCCACGCTCGGCTGGCCGGAAAAAACGCCGGAGCTGGACTATTTTTATCCGACCGATGTGCTGGTAACCGGCTATGACATTATCTTCTTCTGGGTTGTCAGAATGGTATTCTCCGGCTTGGAATACATGGGTGAAGTGCCGTTCCACGATGTCTATATCCATGGACTGGTGCGTGACGCGCAGGGCCGCAAAATGTCTAAATCACTGGGCAACGGCATCGATCCGCTGGAGATCATTGACAAATACGGCGCGGACGCGCTGCGCTTCATGCTTTCCACGGGTATCACACCGGGCAACGACATGCGTTTCACCGAGGACAGACTGGAAAACTCCAGAAACTTCGCCAATAAATTATGGAATGCCTCCCGCTTCGTCATCATGAATCTGCAGGACGATGCCGGCGAGTTCAAACCGCTGGCAAAATGCTGCGCGGACTGCTGCGGCGGGGCCTGCGCGAATACCACGAACTTTGCGCATATTCCGCTGCGGGACGAGGATAAGTGGATGATCAACTGCGTCAATGACGCGATCGAATACGTCAACAACGCGATGGAGCGCTACGATCTGGCACTGGCAGGTCAGCGTGTCTATGACCTGATCTGGAACGAGTACTGTGACTGGTACATCGAACTGGTTAAGGCGAGACTTTGGGGCGAGGACGAGGAAGACAAAAAGGTCGTTCGCTTCGTCTTAGTGATGTGCCTGAAGAACATGCTCAAACTGCTGCACCCGTTCATGCCGTTCATCACCGAAGAGATCTGGGGCTTCCTGCCGCACGGAGAGGATGAACAGGGTTACCTGATCAGCGCCGCATGGCCGGAAACGAGCCTGCATTATATTTATCCGCAGGCAGTCAAGACGGTAGAGATGGCGATGGAGGCAATCAAGGCAATCCGAAACATCAAGGCAGAGAAGAATGTCGCGCCATCCAAAAAGATCAAGGCGATCATCTTGGCGGAGGGCGAAAAAGCAGAGACGATGCGGCGCGGGGAGGCTTATCTGAAGAACCTCGCGAATATCACAGAGCTTACCTTTGCGGGCAGCAAGGCAGAAGTACCGGCGGACGCGGTATCCGCGGTCATCGATGGCGCAGAGATCTATATCCCGCTTGACGATCTGGTTGACTTCGCGGAGGAGCTTGCAAGACTCGAAAAGGAGGAAAAACGCTTAACCGGTGAAGTGAAACGTTCGTCCGGCATGCTCGCGAATCCGGGCTTTGTCAATAAGGCACCGGAGGCTAAGATTCAGGCTGAGAAGGAAAAGCTCGCGATGTACGAGGAAATGCTCGCCAAGGTTTCCGCGCAGCTTGCTTCGGTTAGGGAAAAATTATCATGACAAACAAAAAAGTATATGCCGACGGCGCCGCGGGCGCCATCGTCAAAATTCACGCGTTCGAAAAATTCGGCAGTATTCTCGGGCTAGAGCGCATGAACGAGTTGATGGCGCTGCTGGGCGATCCGCAGGACAAGCTCAAGGTGCTTCATGTGGCAGGTACCAATGGGAAGGGCTCCGTCTGCCGCTATCTTTACAGCGTTCTGCAGGAAAACGGTTATCGCACCGGCCTGTATACCTCACCGTTCCTTGAGGTCTTCAACGAACGGATCGAACTGGACGGCGCCTATATCAGCGATGCGGATTTGACCGAATATACCGATCGCGTGCTGAAGCAGGTGCAGCGCATGGTGGACGCAGGCAAGCAGTCCCCGACGGAATTCGAGGTCATCACCGCCATCGCACTCCTGTATTTTTACGAAAAAGGGGCTGACTATGTCGTTCTGGAGGTGGGACTCGGCGGACGCGGTGATTCGACCAATGTCTGTAAAGCGCCGCTGATCTCGGTCATCACTTCCATCTCGTATGATCATACGGATCGGCTCGGTGATACGCTGGCAAAGATCGCATGGGAAAAATCCGGCATCATCAAGGACGGCTGCCCTGTGGTAACCAGCGCAAAAGCGCCGGAGGCTTTGGAAGTGATCGAGCGGACGGCGGCTGAACACCATGCGCTGTTCTTTGAAACCCGGCGCATTCCATATAAGGTCAAAGAGCAGGGGCTTGACGGCAGCTGCTTTGACGTTGATTTTCAAGGCGTGCTCTTCGAGGAGCTTCGGATCTCCATGGTCGGGGCGCACCAAATCGAAAACGCGATCGCGGCGCTGGCAGCCATCAATCTGCTGGAAGAGCGCGGCGAGGTTCGGATTCAAAAGGATAAATTATACAGCGGGCTGCGAAAAGCCAAACAGATCGGCAGATTCGAGGTGCTGACCGCGCCGGACGCGAAGCCGGTTGTGATCATCGACGGCGCACACAATCCGGACGGCGCGAAGGTACTGCGAGACGCGATGAAGACCTTTTGCCCATCTCAACGCATTTTGATGGTGACGGGAATGCTCGCAGACAAGGATACGACAGGCATTTTGCGAAGCTTCCGCGATATCACGACGGATTTTATCGCCACAGAGCCTGTGAATCCGCGCAGCATGACGAAGGAAGCGCTCAAAGACGCGCTGCAAGCGCAAGGCGCGCGCTGTCTGGAGCTCTTGGAGCCGGAGGCGGCTGTGGAGGAAGCACTGCGCCGCAAAGAAGACTATGATGTCATCCTCTTTGCAGGATCTCTGTATCTGATCGGACAGATTCGCGGGATGCTGCGGGAGGCGGTGAGGTGAAGCCGGAACGCGGGCATCTGTTTTTCGCGCGCACCTCAGCGCTTACGAGACGAAATGCGCGATCCGGAACAAGAAGAAGGGAGAGAAGCAATGAAATTTGTGATGCGTACCACGAACGAATATGAGCGGCTGGTACAATTTTTTGTAAAAAACGGTTTGGAATTTGACGGTGATGAAGAGGTTGATACGGATATTATCAAATGCTGGAAGATCAGCCAGGCAGTGCAGGAGGATTTGACGCACATCAAGGACGCACACGCGGACGGCAAGGATGCGCTGGTCGCGGGCTGTGTGCTGGCACTGCGTGAAGGACGCTATATCATCGACGGGATTGCGGTCGACCCTGTGCTGCGCAAAGAGGGGCTCGGCAAGCTGCTGGTAGACAAGGTCAAACAGGAGGTGCAGGCTAGAGGCGGCGACGCGATCTATCTGGTCGCCCGGGCACCGGGATTTTTCCGCAGGCTGGGCTTTGAGACCATCGATCCGCAGAACGCGCCGAATTTCTTTGAGTGCAAGCAATGTCCGCAGTATCAAGTCAGCTGCCATCCGGAAGTCATGAAGCTGACATTGAAAAAGACGGAACAAACAGCGGCGCAGGCAGAGTAGGTGCGGTCATGAATGCAGAACAACGGATACAAAATCAGACGGAAGCTGTCTCTCAGCCAGCTGTCGATTACAGCAGGCTGCTGCAGGCGATTTTGGATATTGCCGAGGAAATGCTGGTGGCAGGCGCAGAGGTCAGCCGCGTGGAGGACAGTGTAGAGCGCATGTGCGGGGCGTATGGCTGCGACCGTATCAATGTCTTTGTCATTACCTCCAATATTCAGGTGACGATGGAAGCGCCGGACGGAGAAATCCTCACGCAGATTCGCAGAATTATCAGAAATGATGTCAATTTTGACCGATTGGATTATCTGAATGACTTGTCGCGGTATATCTGCGCAGAAACGCCGTCCCTTGCACAGCTCAACAAGAAATTTGACGGCGTCATGAATCGGAAGATCTATTCCGTATGGATGAAATACGTATCGGCAATTTTCATCGCGGGCGGGTTTGCGGTATTCTTCGGCGGACAGCTGCTCGACGGCGCGGCATCCGCGGTGGTCGGCATCGCGGTCATCTGGCTTTTGAACGCGTTGAGCAAACGGGATCATAATCTGCTCGCAACAAATTTTGTGGCATCGTTCGCTGCGGGACTTTTGTCGATCACCATGGTGCATTTTGGGATAGGTATCCATGTAGACAAAATTATGATCGGCGCGATTATGATTCAGATTCCGGGCATTGCGATGACAAACGCGGTGCGGGATATGCTGACGGGAGATTTGGCAACGGGACTTTTGCGGCTGGTTAATTCGCTGTTGCTGGCGGCGGTCATTGCCTGCGGCTTCGCGCTGTCCATTCTGGTGACGGGAGGCGGTATCTTATGATCGAACAGATTCTTTCAGCATTTGTCGGTTCTGTGGGCTTCGCGCTTTTCTTCAATATGAAGGGCAAGCAGCTGGCGGCAGCCGGTATCGGCGGCGCGCTGACTTGGATCGTGTACCTGCTGGTACAGCCGGGGTTCGACGACTATTTCGTTCCCTATCTGATTGCTTCGCTCTTTGTCGGTCTTTTCGCGGAGATTATGGCGCGTGTCGGTAAGGCACCGGCGACGATTTTTTTGACCACAGCGGCAGTACCGCTGATACCGGGAGGCGGACTGTATTACACGATGCTTGGCATTGTCGAAAAAAACGAGGAGGTCATGCTCACCAACGCAAACAATACCATCACCATTGCGCTCGCGATTGCCCTTGGCTTCATCATCACCGCCATTGTCAGCAAGTACTGGGTCTATATCAAAAATCGCAGAGCCGGCTGCTAAGAAAATGTATGAAAATGTACGATAAGGCGAGATTTTCTTGACGCAAAGAGAAAAATACGCTAAAATATTTTTCAATCCTGTACGGAAACCCTGCGCGTGCTGCAGAGCCACTTACGGGAAATCGCAAAGAAAAAGGACGGTGAAACACATGGACGACGGCGGACCTTCTTGTAGCAGGAAACCCCGAATACAGCACAACGTGAACAAAAATCATGTTGTGCAGGCAGTCTTGTGTTGCATCATAAACAGAAAAAGACAGGATAGGTATGGTCTGTGGCAGACCATGCCTTTTTGTGTACAAAATTAAAAAAGTATTTTGATCTTGAGAGGAGAGAAAATTTATGACAGGAGCAGTCCTTTTGCAAATCGTACTGATCGCGCTGAATGCGGTCTTCGCGAGCGCGGAGATCGCGGTGATTTCCATGAATGACGCGAAGCTCGCGCGCCTCGCCCAAAAAGGAAACAAGCAGGCCAAACGGCTCGTGGCGCTGACAGCGCAGCCGGCAAGATTTTTGGCGACCATCCAGGTGGCGATCACGTTGGCGGGTTTTTTGGGCAGCGCTTATGCCGCAGACAATTTCGCGGCGCCGCTTGTACAGAAGCTGCTGACAGCAGGGGTACGGATTCCGCAAAGCACGCTGCATTCCATCTGTGTTTTTGTGATCACGCTGGTGATCGCCTATTTCAGCATCGTCTTCGGCGAGTTGATTCCCAAGCGTGTGGCGATGAACAAGACAGAACAGATCGCGCTTTCTGTATCCGCGCCGCTTTCGCTGGTATCGGTGCTGTTTAAGCCGTTGGTTTGGCTTTTGACCGCTTCCACAAACGGTATCCTGAAGCTTTTGGGTATCCGTCCGGAAGAGGATGAAACCGTAACCGAGGAAGAGATCCGCATGATGGCGGCCGTCGGCAGTGAAAAGGGCGTTATCGAAGCAGATGAGAACGAGATGATCCAGAATGTGCTCGACTTTAACGACATTTCGGTTGAGGAACTCTGCACACACCGCAAAGAGGTGGTTTATCTGGATATGCAGGATACACTGGAAATCTGGGAGGAGACCGCGCGGAATTCCCGGCATAATTACATGCCGGTCTGCGGCAAGGATACGGACGATATTATCGGCGTGCTGGACATTCGGGCGTTTTACCGCATGGATTGGCGCGATGCCGATCTGACCAAAGAACGCGTGCTGGAGCAATGTCTGCGCAAGGCATATTTTGTACCGGAAAATATGAAAGCCGATGTTCTATGCCGGCAGATGAAGACCAGCGGCGTGCACTTTGCCGTAGCAATTGATGAATACGGCGGCATGAGCGGCATCGCGACCATGCATGATCTGGTGGAGCTGCTGATCGGGGAACTGTTCGAAGAAGGAGAACCGCAAAAGCCATGCGAGATCACAAAGCTCGCGGAAAACTGTTGGAGAATTCTTGGCAGCACGCCAATCGACGATGTGGAGGAAGCACTGGATATCCATCTGGCTGCCGAAGCATACGATACGTTCGGCGGTTATGTGCTGGGTGCGCTCGGCAGCATTCCGGAAGATGGTACTTCGTTTTGCATGGAAACTGAACAGCTGGACATCAAGGTGGAGAACATCTGCGGTCACTGTGCGGAATCCCTAATCGTATCGATAAAAAAGACAGAGGCAGAAGCAACTTAGCACTGGGCAGCATGATTTTACATACATTTAACTTTTCTTTTGCATAGGCTGCATTTACAATAGAATATGAACGAAGAATAAGAAGAATGAGTAAGAAGAGCGTAAAGGAGCGTGTTTATGGACATTTTTGGCGTGCTGCAGATGCTCGGTGGACTGTGCTTGTTCCTGTTCGGCATGGAAACGATGGGAGACGGTCTGACGCGGGCATCCGGCAATAAGTTAGAGAAAATTTTGGGAAGTCTGACTTCCAGTGTACCCAGAGGGGTACTGCTTGGCTGTGCAGTGACGGCAGTCATCCAAAGCTCCTCGGCGACAACGGTGATGCTGGTTGGCTTTGTGAATTCCGGGCTGATGCGCCTGAGTCAGGTGATTCCTGTCATCATGGGCGCCAATATCGGGACGACTGTGACAGCCTGGCTTTTGAGTCTGGCTTCGATTGACGGCAGCAGCTTTTTTATTCAAATGCTCAAGCCGATGTCATTTTCGCCGATTCTGGCGGCGATCGCCATCGGGTTTATGATGTTCACCAAAAATGAAAAGAAACACAATATCGGTCTGGTACTGATCGGCTTCGCGGTGCTGATGTACGGCATGGATATCATGAGCAGTGCGGTAGAACCGCTCAAGGATGTACCGGGCTTCATACGCATCCTGACCATGTTCTCGAACCCGGTGCTTGGCGTGCTGGCAGGCGCTGTTTTTACGGCTGCGATCCAGAGCTCATCCGCGTCAGTCGGTATCCTGCAGGCACTCTGCATGACCGGCTCGGTCACTTACGGTGCGGCGATTCCGATCATCATGGGACAGAACATCGGTACCTGTATCACCGCGATCTTATCCGCAATCGGAGCCAACAAAGGCGCGAAACGCGTCGCGGCCGTCCACCTTGCGTTTAATATCATCGGCACAGTCATATTCTTATGTGTCTTTTATATCGGCAACGCAATCCTGCAGTTCGACTTTTTGGGAGACCGGGTTAACCCGGCGAACATTGCGATCATCCACAGCATCTTCAATATCGCGTCGACGGTCCTGCTGCTGCCGTTCTGCAAGCAGCTGGAAAAGCTGGCGAATCTGTTGGTCAAGGACGTGCCGGAGAAGAAGGCAAAGGACGAAACGCTGCAGCTTTTGGACGAACGTTTCATGGAAACGCCGTCGATCGCCGCAGGGCAGTGCCGCAAGGTTGCCGAGAAAATGGCGCAGCTTTCGCGAGACTGTGTGTTCCGGGCGATGGACATGATCGGCAGCTATACAGAGGAAGCGGACGCGTATGTCTCTTTGCTGGAGTCCAAGATCGACCGTTATGAGGACGCATTGGGCGCCTATATTGTAAAATTGGAACGGGAAGAGCTGAATCACGATGACAGCAAAATGCTCAATCTGATTCTGCACAGCATCGGTGATCTGGAGCGCATTTCCGACCATGCGAAGAATATCAGTGAGACTGCGGCGGAGATGGATCGCAAGGGTGCTGTATTTTCGCAGGAGGCGCAAAATGAAGTACAGGTCTATATGGACGCGGTCAGAGAAATCGTCCAGATGGCAACCGATGCTTTCTCCAGGCAGGATGCCGCGCTGGCGAGCAACGTGGAGCCGCTGGAGGAGGTCATCGACACGCTCAATGCAGAAGTCAAGGACCGCCACATCACGCGGCTGCAGAAGGGAACCTGCACGATCGAGCTCGGGTTTATGCTGTCTGATCTCAGCAACAATCTGGAAAGGGTGGCGGATCACTGCTCCAATCTGGCTGTCTGCACGATTGAGACGCAGAAGGATGAGTTCGATATGCACAAGTATCTGAAAACAATCAAAAAATACGATACCGACCATTTTAAGGAAAAGGAAAGTATCTACGAGAAAAAATATGCTTTACCGGAGGCGTAGTCCGTATAGCTCTGCAGTCGGTGTAAGACCTGTGCATAGGCGCAGGGCACACTACAGCCGGGCATCGACAGTGTCCGTCTGCGTGAAGAAAGCAGCAGCGAAATGGTCTGTGATGGCCGTCATCAGCTGTTCCTTGAGGGCGGAATCCGGATAGCTCATTTCATAGCCATGGTAATTATCGGTTTTTACGGTAATGACATGGCTATTTTTGTATGCCTTCGCACATTCCAGGCTGGTCTTGGGCGTGACGACATAGTCGAGCGTATTGCGGATGACGAGGACCGGCTTATCACCGAAGCGATCTCCATGCTGGCAGGGATCATAAGCTTCGAACTCCGCAAACCACTGCGGTGTGAGCTTCAGCCCCTGATGCAGGATATAGCCGTCCGCGGCGGCGGTTTCTTTCATCTGTTCCCATGCGGCCTGCCCGCCCATATAGTCGATCATGGCATTGCGGCTGCCTGCGGGGGCGACAAGCGCCAGCGCACAGTAATCATAGCCGCCGCTCTGCTCGTTTGCCATGGTCATCGCGACGCGGCCGCCCATGCTGCGCGCGTAGAGTCCAATGTTTTGCGTGTCAATGGCGTGATGTCCGCGCATATAGCTGATCCCGCGCAGCAGGTCTGTCTGCATGGAGGAAAGCGTATAGGCATGCGCCTGCGGGCTGTCCTTTGCAGGGCGTGTGTAAGGGTCAAAATCCATGCGCACACTTGCGATGCCGCGGCTTGCCAGACGCGCGGCAAGCTCAGCTGCGCCGCCGCTGTTGCGATTGCCGGTAAATCCATGACCGATGGCGACCAGTGGCATGCTGCCCTGATATCCCTTGGGATAAACAGCCTCCGCTAACGTATAGGTTCCATCGCCGCGTTCCAAAAACAAAGTTTCCGTGACGGGCACATAGTCGGCAGCTTCCGACCCGCGTTCCGGTATTTTTCCCAAAAGCTCCGGCAAAAACGCAGACTCCAGAAGCAGCAGTCCGGCAAATAAAAACAGCAGCAGATAGGGAAAACTGTGCAAAAAACTTTTCTTCATGGCTGACCCGCGCCTTTCTCTAGCATGATTGGAAGATGATCGTGTCTTCTCCGACTATTATAATCGATTTCCACGGGAGCTGCAAATCTTCTTTGAGATAACTGCGACGACCCTCAAAGTCCGGCACCAGCAGGGCGTGAATCATGCCTGTGCTTTCATCAAAAAGAATCTCCGCATCCCAAAGCTTGCCGTGCATGCTGCCGTTTGCAAGATCTACGATCTCTTTATCGCCGATTTCCGTCAGTCGCATATTTCCAAGCTCCTTTACACATAATACCTTCAGTTGAACAAGAACAAATTCAAATCAAAAGCGGTTCTTTTACAGTTTACGAAAAAAGGAGGAGAATATGAGCGAGGAAAAAGAAAAGGACAAGCAGGCAGCGGCTGATCAGACAACGGAGGAGGCCGCGGCGCTGATCAAGGAGCTGGGGCTGCTCGGCGGCAACACGAATTTTAAGAGTGATCTGCAGTATATCACCATCATCGGCAGCATCGAGGGGCATTCCGTTCTGCCGCAGGATAATAAGACGACCAAGTACGAGCATCTGATTCCGGAACTGATCGCTGTGGAGGAAAATCCGCAGATCCGGGGGCTGCTCTTAATCTTGAATACGGTCGGCGGTGATGTGGAGGCGGGTCTTGCGCTGGCGGAGTTGGTCGCGGGCATCTCCAAACCGACGGTTTCTCTGGTGCTCGGCGGCGGTCACAGCATCGGGATCCCACTGGCGGTTTCGGCGGATTATACTTTTGTGGCGAAGTCTGCAACGATGACCCTGCATCCGATCCGCACCAGCGGGACCTTGATTACGGCTGAGCCGACCTTTGCATATATGATCAAAACACAGGAACGCGTGGTGGACTTTATTGTCGAGCATTCCCATGCATCGCGCGCAGATATCGAAGCAAAAATGAACTGTACGGATAATATGGCGAACGATGTCGGTACCTTGCTGTTCGGACCGGAAGCCGCAGAAATGGGGCTTGTAGACGAGATCGGCACGCTGTCAGAGGCTATCAGGAAATTACGTTCAATGATTTCTTTGGATAATTTAGAAAATAATGGTTGACAAATACTGCAATATGTAATATATTGTTAGTATAAGAAGGGGCTGGAAAGGAGGTGAAGGAAACGGAAAAGATCAAGTTGGTAGTGGAAATGCGGGATCGCGCCTATGCACAGCGACTGGCACAGCGGCTGTGCGAACTCTGCAGCGGACTGGAGATCGAGATCTGCGGCAAAGGTGAATTCTGCGAATGGAATGATACGGCGGACGGCTATCGCCTTTACGGCGGCTGTGACATTGTGCTCAGTGACAGAGAACTGTCCAGCTGTGGACTGCCGGAGGACATTACGTTTTTGAAATTGCAGAGAAAGGAGTGCTTCCTGCCTGTGCCGCGGATTCTGGAGATGCTGGCGATCGCTTACGAGCAAAAAACCGGAAAAAGTTTTTTGCTGAAACCGGAGTCTGCCGCCCGGATCCTGTCCTTCTGTGCGGATCAGGGCGGCGCCGGGGTCACTGCGGTCAGTCTGATGATGGCGCGGCTGCTGGCAGGCATGCAGGACGGCCGGGTCCTCTATCTGGAATTGGTGCCGCCGGATGCTTTGCAGGAGAAACATGACAGCGGCTGGCAGGCCTATACCTGTATCACTGAACCGCCGCTTCGTCCGGTCGCGGAGCTGGAATATCGTCTGCGCTGTACGCCTGCATGCAGATTGCAGCCTTATCTTGCGCGGGACAGCAGTGGTCTGTATTATTTGCGGCTGCACAGAGATACGCAGCTTTTAGAAAAGCTGCTTGCCTGCAGCGGAGACTTCGATTGGATTCTGGCAGATTGCGGTACCGGCGCACCTGTGTCCGCGCAGGGCAGGCGATTTCATATCTGCAATGTGCTGGACAGGCGCAGCCAACGGAGCAGGAAGCGGCTGCGCTGCGCAGAAAACAAAGAGAGCGAAACAGCAGAAGGCGAGATCGTTTTCATTGAAAACCGCAGCACTGGGTACCACAGCAGCAACGGCGCATGTGCCTTGTCGGAGGACCCGGACAGTTTTTTGCTGCAGGACGAAAACGCGACCTCCGGTGCGTACATAGAAATTTCTCAGCAGGGGAATTTTGCAAGAGACATTCGGCGGTTGGCGAAACGGCTAAATTTTTTTGCTTATGATATGTAAGAAAAATCTAAATAAGGGAAAAGGAGGTGATGTTGTCTATGCAGGTACAGCAAAAAACAAAGGGGAGAAATACTTTTTTGGAAGAAAATCTGGCGAAAGTCCGTCTGCGTTTCTCTCAGGAAACGGAGCTGGATGATGAACGGGCGCAGGAGCTGATCACAGAAACGATCTTTGACGATCCGGAGGCTTTCTGTATGCCGCCGCCTGCCCTGCAGCACTGCATGCAGAAGATTTTCTGGAAGACCAGACGCAAACTGAATCTTTTAGACCCACTGCTGCAGGATGCAGACGTGACGGAGATCATGGTCAACGGACCGGAGAATATTTTTGTCGAACGACATGGCAAGATCGAGCGCTATCCCTATTGCTTTGATTCTACCGGTGAATTGGAGGAGGTGCTGCGCAGCATCGCCGGGCAGGTGCATCGGGAGATCAATGAACTGCACCCGATCGTGGATGCGCGGCTGCCGGACGGCTCGCGTGTGAACGGCGTCTACAAAAACGTTGCGATCAACGGACCCGCACTGACGATCCGAAAGTTTTCGGAAGGGTTCATGCACCTTGCGGATCTGGAGGCCAATGATACCATTTCGCACAGCGGCGCGAAATTGCTTCGGCAGCTAGTGCGCAGCGGCTATAATCTCTTTGTCAGCGGCGGCACTTCGTCCGGCAAGACGACTTTATTGAATGCGCTTGCGGAGGCGATCCCCGGGCAGGAGCGTGTGGTTGTCGTTGAGGACAGTATGGAGCTCAAGATGCGGGAGATCGAAAATATCGTCCATATGGAATGCCGCAGCAGCAATGCGGCAGGCAAGGGGCGCGTGACGATGGCAGACCTCATTCGCAGCAGCCTGCGTATGCGTCCGGACCGCATCATTGTCGGTGAGGTGCGCGGCGGGGAGGTCATGGACATGCTCAACGGCATGAACACCGGACATGCCGGGATGAGCACCGGACATGGAAACTCGGTGGAGGGCATGCTGAAACGGCTGGAATCCATGTATCTGATGGCGATGCCGCTGGCGATCGACGCCATTCGCGCGCAGATCGCAGCAGGTATTGACATTATGGTACATATTGAAAAACTGGAGGGCGGTCAGCGCAAGGTGACGGACATCGTGGAGCTTGTGGATTACAGTGACGGAAAGTTTGTGCTGAATCCCCTGATGCAGCTGGACAAACAGCAGAGCCTGACGCCGACCGGACGGGCGCTGATGCAGACCAGAAAGATGAATTTGAAAGGAGCTTCTGATGTGCAGGGATTATGCGCATGCAGCGCTGACGTTTGAGAGCAGACTGCGGTTTACTGCATATGTGCTGGCCGCCGGAAGCAGCATTGGTCTTTTGTTTTATGACCGCATCGGTGTCGCCTTGCTGTGCAGTGCATTGCTGCTTGGATTTTTCCCGCTTTACCGCAGGCATGTGCAAAGCCGGAGACAGGAGGCGCTGCTCCTGCAGTTTCGCGACGTGCTCTATGCGCTTTCCTCGGCGGTCTCCGCAGGCAGACCGATGACAGAGGGGCTTGCGGAAGCGCAAAGCTTCTGCCGCAGTACTTATGATGAAAAAGATGATATGATGCAGGAGTTGTCCTACATGCTTAAGCGTATGCAGCAGGGCGGAGAGGACGAGCTGCCGGTCTTGCGCGACTTTGCCATGCGAAGCGGGCTGGCGGACATTGCGGATTTTGTCAATGTCTATGAGATTTGCAGAGCATCGGGCGGAGATCTGGCGCGTGCAATGAATCGCGCGGCAACAATCATCGGGGATAAGATTCAGCTCGAAGCTGAACTCAAGACCATGATGGCGCAGAAAGCCTTTGAGAGCCGGATCGTTGCGGCGGCGCCGTTTGCCATGGTGCTGCTGATGCGTGTGACTGCGCCCGCCTATCTGCAGGTGATGTATGAAACGCGCAGCGGCCTGATCATCACGACCTTTGCCGTACTGCTCATTGCCTGCGCGTTCTGGATGATGGAAAGGATCAATCAAATTGAGATCTAAGAACAAAAAATTGCAGGAGAAGCAGCAGACGGAGATTCTGTATGCTTTGCCGGGCTTTCTCAACCAGCTTTTGCTGCTTACCGGCAGCGGCATGGTTCTTGCGGATGCGCTGCAGCGGATTGCAGATGGCTACGAGCTGCTGCCCCAAAAGGAAAAGAATTATTTCACAGAATCCTTTGTTAAGCTGCGGCAGGATACCGCCAGAACCGGAGAAAGTCTGCTGACGGCATTTCGCAGGTTCAGCCGGTTCTCCCATGTGAAGGAGCTAAACCGCGTGACAGGAATTCTGGAGGAAAATCAGAGTAAAGGCAGCGCCCTGTGGGAGAAGCTGCAGGAGCAGAGTGAGGCGCTTTGGACTGCCCGCAAGCAGATTACGCTTGCCAGAATCAGAATGGCAGAGAGTAAGATGAGTTTCCCGCTGGGCATCTTTCTGATCGCCTTGATCATCATGACCGCGGCACCCGCGATGATGCAGATGTAGCTTTGCCTCTCGCAGGCGCAGAAGGTGCTCACGAGAAAAGGAAAAACAAACGACAAGAAAGGAGATAAAATGAAAAATAGAGCGAAGTGGATAAGGAAACGGCTGCGGATGAATCGCCGCGGCATGGAAATGATCCAGGTAGCGATCCTCATCGCGATTGCGGTGACGCTGGGGCTGATTTTCAAGACACAGATCACAGACTTTGTTGAGGATACCTTCGGTTCCCTCAGCAATGCAAAATTCTAAGGGAGTGCAGGGATAATACATGAAATTCATAGAAGCGACACTGTTATTCCCGCTGACTTTCCTGATTATGCTTGCACTGATCGCCCTGATGATGCAGTTTTATCAGGCGCTTTCGATGCAGATCGAAACGCATGACGAAAACCGCTATCAGATCTTCACGCCGATGGAAAGCAATTGGATCCGCTTGCAGGACCGCGTGCAGCAGGGGATCGAAGGCAGCGGGCAGGAGGACATCGATTGAAACGGCTACATAATAAAAGGGGTTCCTACATCATTCTGCTGACCATCAGTCTCTGTGCGATGATGATCCTGGTCTATGCAGTGATCTACGCCTCCGGTCAGGCAGCCATCGGCAGTACCGTCCGCAGCTTCGGTGCCCTTTGGGGACGCAGCATTCTGGGCGAGTATGACCGTACGCTCAAGGAGCGCTATGGCATCTTTGCCTTTTACGCCGATCCGCTGCTGGCAGAGCATAAGCTGAATCTATACGCGGACTATACCTGCCGCGGCAAATCCTATCTGCATCAGCAAGGCGCAGCGGCAACGCTGGACGGCTTTGGCATCACAGAAACGGATATTTTTGAGCGGCAGATTCGGGCGGCAGTGCTGTCCGGCGTCAAACCGCAGCCGCTGCCTGCGCCGACGCAGGAGACCGCCTCCGCTGCAAGCACAGAGACCAATCGGAGGATCAGCAGTCGCTGGATTCTGGATAGCCTGCCGTCTGCAGGGAGCAGCAGAGGCGTGGATCTGACAGCGCTGATCCGGCAGATCAAAACAGAAATCTCTCTTTCGCAAATGGTATCCAGGGCTGCAGATACAAAGTACATCTTTACCTATTTTCGTCACGCGCAGACAGACGCAGAAACGGCGGCGTCACTGGGAGAAACCTTTTTTCAAAATGAAGTCGAGTATCTGCTCAGCGGCAAGCCGGATGACGAACGGGCAAAAACTTATGTACGCCGTATGCTCAAAATCGTGCGAAACGGTCTGAATCTCGCTTATCTTTACAGCTGCCCCGCCAAAAGAGAGGCTGCGATGGCAGCGGCGCAGGCGATCACACCGGGACCGGCAGCGGCGCTGACACAGGCTCTGATCCTTGAAAGCTGGGCGCTTTTGGAGGCCGAAAATGATCTGCGGATTCTGGAGGCAGGCGAACGAGTCCCCCTCATCAAGCAGGACGACAACTGGGCGATTTCCCTAGAAAACGTGCTGGCGCTCGACTTCAGCGGAGACGATGCGAACGAGGGGAATGGCGGCGGGGAGGAAGCAGGGGAGCCTGCCGATCCGCTGCAGAGCGGCTTTATCAGACCGCAGACCATCGAAGGACAGAGCTATGAGGCGTATCTGAAAATTTTCGTCGCGGCGCTGCCGCAGGAAACGCGGGTTTTGCGCATGATGGATCTGATGCAGATCAATCTCAAATATCTGTACAACGAGAGTTTTTTGTTGGCGGACTATTACACAGGCTTGCATTACACGCTGCGTATCAATGGAAAAGCATATGAATTTACAGAAACTTATGACAAAACGGGCACGAAACAAGAGGAGCAGGCATAAAAGAGGCAGCTATCTGGTGGAGGCCGCCTTGACGCTGCCGGTTTTCATTCTTTGTGTCATTGCGCTGGCATTGGTGATTCGCATCATCGGCATCTGCGAAAACATCGGATATAGGACCTGTCAGGAAACGAGAAAGATAGCCTTAAACGCATATCATGATTTGAACGTAGTTTCCCTTTGCGAATGGAATATGGCTGCGGCGGTCCGCAAGGACAATCCCGCATTGCAGCAGTTCCGAATACGAAACTTTGACTATCTTTACGAAACTGCAGAACGAAACACGACGATGGAAGAGCTGATCGCTGTCGATACGGAGGCGATTTTCGAAGTGCGCAATCCCATTGGTATTTACGGTAAAATCTGCTTTACACAGGGACTTTTGTGCAGAGGCTTTACAGGCGCTGCGCGTACCTATCAGCCTTTGCCGGCGCATGCTTTCTCCGAAGGGGAAGACAGTGTTCCGGTTATCGTATTTCCCAAATACGGATACCGCTATCACAAAAAAGACTGCCGCTATGTGCGGCAGTATGAGGACGGCGAAACCTTGAAGCTGGAAATGGAGCAGAGAGATGCGCAGGGCAAGGGCTATACGGCGTGTCTGGTCTGCGGAGGAGGATAATGTGAAAAATACAGTGACTGTCAGTCTCAAAAAAGAGCGTCTGGCGTCGGTCTGCATCAGAGATATTTTGCTCAGCGGCAGCTGCCGCGCGGTTTTACCGATGGATCTTTACCGCGGCAGGAAATACTGCTTCGGCGTGTACCATACCGCAGGTCTGCAGTGCCTGCGCCAATGTAAACATTTGACTGCGGATCAGGCGCTTCGAGCCGCCGGCGCGCTGCTGCGGATGCAGGATATATGCAGGGATCATCTGCTTTTTCCTGCTGATTATGTGTTGAGCATGGATACTTTGTACGCCAAACGGGATTATACGGAGATGCAGCTTTTGTTTATTCCAACTGACAAAGACAGAATGGAAAACCCGCACAAGCGTCTGCTGACCTTGCTGCAGTCGATGAAGCGTTTGACATCGCCTTGCGGCGCTGATTATCTTGCGGCGCTGCAGGAGCTTTTGCAGATGCGTTCCTGCGGCAATGAACAGGTGCTCGGCAGTTTGCAGCAATGGCGGGAGGAGATCGCAGTCAGTGGGCTGTGCTGAGACGCACGCTGATGCTCCGATCACCCCTTTGCTCGAAAAAAAGTACGGACATAAACCTCGTCAAGTCTACATAGATATATGTAAGATAGATTTGTGAAAACATGGACTTGCGAGGAGGAAGCGCGATGACGGGCAGGAAAATCAGACGAAAAGTCAGAAAAAGAAAAACCGCAGTTGAAAATTCGAGGATGAAATTATGGCTGTTCTTTGGTATAATAGCTTTGACCGTCGGACTCGGATTCTTGACTGCGCGTTTTGTCATCGGGCCGCTGATCGGCTACAATGCAGAGGAGAGTCCTGTGCAGAAGCTGGCGGAACAAAAATCCAAAGATGCGGCGAAAACCTCTGCGCAGCAAGACTCTGCAAAAGAGGAAACCACTGCCAACCAGGCAGATGCCGCAAGTCAAGCAGACGCTGCCAATCAGGCAGACGCCGCAGGGCAAACGGACGAGAAAGCCGCAGCGGAAGCAGACGGCAAGCAGCAGAAGGAAGGCTACGTGCTGCAGTTCGGCGCTTTTTCGACGAAGGCGGCAGCGCAGGAGTTGTCTGATGCTTTGCAGGCGAAAGGCATCAAGACGAGGGTTGTCGAGATCGACAGCGTATTCAAAGTACTGAGTCCGGTGACAGAGCAAAAAGAAAGCGCCCTGCAGGCTTTGCAGGAGGCGAAGGAAAAGAACGTCAGCGAGGTGTTTATCGCTGCCATGGAGGGATAGTCAGAGGAAGAAACGATATGAAACAAATCTTACTTGCGCAGAATTCCGGTTTTTGTTTCGGCGTCAAACAGGCCATGGAAAAAACGGAAAGAGAGATCGAACAAAAGCGCTGCGGCAAAACGACAGGCGCGCTGTACACCTGGGGTCCGCTGATCCACAACCGGACCGTGACCGATGCCCTGCAGGCGCAAGGCGTACACATTGCCGCGCATTTGGAAGAGGTGGCGGCGGAGGATACACTGATCGTGCGCTCACACGGAGAGTCGAAGGACTTCTTTACAGAGGCAGCCGGGCGCGGCATTCATATCGTGGACGCGACCTGCCCGTTTGTAAAAAAAATCCACGACCTGGTAGAGGAGGCTTATGCCGCAGGCTATCAGATCGTGATCCTTGGCGATGCGGCGCATCCGGAGGTGCGCGGCATCAACGGCTGGTGTGAGAACACTGCGCTGGTGGTGCATACTGCTGAAGAGGCACGCCGCATACATGCGGACAACCTGTTTGTTGTCTGCCAGACGACGATTCGCCGCGAGCTACTCGATGAAGTGACGGCGGTCTTTGCAGCGGCCGGAAAGAAAGCACAAATCCATAATACCATCTGCAATGCAACGACACTGCGGCAGAACAGCTGTATGAAACTGGCAAAAATGTGTGATTGTTTTATTGTCATCGGAGGGCATAACAGCTCCAATACGCAAAAACTCGCCGAAATCGCAAAAAAAACCTGCAAAAAAGTATATTTTATTGAAAAAATCGAAGATTTACCGTTGCACAAAATCGCAAAATATAATAAAATAGGAGTTGCAGCAGGTGCATCGACGCCTGAATGCGTAATTAAGGAGGTTATTGCTACCATGAGTGAAAACATCACTGAAATGAACATGATGGACTTAATGGACGACATCGAAAAGTCCTTAAGACTACCAAGAATCGGCGAAACTGTTAACGGAAAGGTACATCAAGTTACTGATAAAGAGATCATCGTTAACATGGGATGCAAAAAAGACGGAGTGATTCCGAAAGAAGAAGTAACATTGGAAGGAGACCAGAAGCTGACAGATTTATTCAAAGAGGGCGATGAAATCCAGGCGAAAGTTATCAAGACAGATGACGGTGACGGCGTGATTTTACTTTCTAAGAAGAAATTAGAAGTGAATGAACACTGGAATGAAATTGTTGAAGCGCTTGAAAACAAATCTATCATTAACGTGAAAGTGGTTAAGCAGGTGAATGGTGGCGTAATTGCGGCATATAAAGAAGTATCCGGATTTATTCCTCTGTCCCAGCTTTCCGACAAATATGTTGAAAACGCGGAAGAGTTTATCGGTCAGGAGCTTCCGGTCAGAGTGACCAGAGTGGATCAGAAGAGAGGCAGAGCTGTATTCTCCCACAAGATCATTCTTACAGAGGAAAAAGAACAGAGAATGAAAGAAGTCTGGGACAAGCTGCAGGTCGGCGATATCGTAGAAGGTACTGTTATGAGATTTACCGACTACGGCGCATTTGTTGACTTGGGCGGCATCGACGGACTGCTTCACATTTCCGAAATTTCCTGGGGCAAGCTGAAGCACCCGCAGGAAGTGCTCTCCATTGGCGACAAGGTTAAGGTCAAGATTTTATCCATGAATGATGAAAAGGGTAAGATCTCCCTTGGCTTAAAGCAGACAACACCGGAGCCATGGTCTGTGATCAACGAAAAGTATCAGATCGGACAGGTCGTAACCGGTAAGGTTGTGCAGATCAAAGAATACGGTGCATTCGTTGAACTGGAACCGGGTCTTGACGGACTGGTACATATCTCCGAGGTTGCGCACAAGAGAGTGAACGACATCGCGGACGAATTAACCGTTGGACAGACTGTAGATGCGAAGATTCTCGACATCGATACCGAGAGAAAGAGAATCAGCCTCAGCATCAAGCAGACGCTGGATGCGCCTGCAGACGATGTGGAAGACGATTATGAGGAAGACGACGAAGAATAAGCAAAGCTTCGACAAAAAGAGAGCCGTTTATCGGCTCTCTGCTTTTGTTTTTGGGTTTTTGATGAAAAGGCTTTACGCTTTTGTTTCCTGCTCCGGCAGCTTGGGGTTGACCCATACGGTGCGGTTATTGGTGAAGATGACCATGCCGGGTTTGGCGCCTGCTGGTTTTTTGACGTATTTGACAGGAACGTAATCGACCGGCACGTTTTCAGAGCCGCGCGCCTTGCTGTGATAGGCGGCGATGGCGGCTGCCTCAAAGATGGCTGCTTCGTCCGGTTGGACGCCGCCGCACTGCACAATGACGTGGGAACCGGGAATATCCTTGGTATGCAGCCATAGATCTTTATTGCCTGCAGTCTTGAGTGTCAGAATGTCGTTTTCTTTATTGTTGCGGCCGACAAGAACGGTCATACCGTTGGTCAGCGTGTATTTGTACGGCTCCAGTTTGTATTTTTTTTCGCGGAAGCCGCCGGACTGCTTGCGGCGGCGTAAGTATCCGGTTTCAACCAGTTCCGTACGTAGCGCCTCGATCTCCTTGACGTCCTCAGTGTTTTCCAGAAACGCAAGGACCGATTCCAGATAATTGATCTCATTGTCGTTCTCTGAGAGCTGGATCTGCTTTTCCTTGACGGCAGTCTTGGCCTTTGCGTACTTTTTAAAATAATGCTGCGCGTTCTTGGCAGGCGGCAGTTTGACGTCCAGCGGGATCTCGATCTCCTTGCCATCGTAATAGTTGAGGACGCGAACGGCGCGCATGCCCGGCTGCACCAGATGCAGATTTGCGGTCAAGAGTTCGCCGAACAGCCTCAAATCTTCGGAGTTCTCCGCCTTGAGCAGATCCTCGGAGAGACGTTTTTTCTTCAGGTACATCTTATCAAGACTTGCCGTTACCGCTTTGATCAGGTCGTGCGATTTTTGCCGACCTTGATTGGAGGATTCTTTTTTGGAAAAATAATAGGCGAGCGCGGCACTCATGCTGTCAAAGGACAGTTCCGCGCAGCTTGCTTCGTAGTCGGTCAGCGGTACCGGATAGAATTCTACCGGATGCTGTTTGTCATCCTCGTAAACATAGGCGGCAGGGATGCCTGCCTCAATCTGCGCCTTGACCTGTTCAAAATAGGCGGCTCGGTCCGCACCTGTGTGCAGCGCCAGTTCTCCGGCAAAGGCGGGAGAAATACCACCGATGCTCTGCAGGATCGCTTTGCTGTCCGGCGGCAGGGCGGCGACCGCCTCCGCGGTAATTTCGCGAAACGGCTGCTTGTCCTGTGCCGGCGGGTATTGATAAGCAAGACCCGGCAGGATCTGCCGCACGCGGTTGACATCAAAGGAAACCCGCTTGATGGCGTCGATGATCTTGCCGCTTGCCAGATCGACCAGCACGATATTGCTGTGCTTGCCCATGATCTCAAAGATCAGCTTTTTGGAAACCGTAAAGCCGAGTTCATTTAGGGTTTCGAGTGAGATCTCGATGATACGTTCCGAATCCTTTTGCTTGACAGCGGTAATGCGCCCGCCCTGCAGATGCTTGCGCAGCAGCATGCAGAACGAAAGCGGCGCCGGTGGATTGACCGGATTGGATTCGATGAAATGCAGCCGCGCATGTGCCGAGCCTGCGGAGGCGAAGAGCTTGCGGTTGCCGCTTTTGGTGTGAATATGAAAGACCAGTTCATCCGCCTCCGGCTGATAAACCTTTTCGATTTTTCCCAGTAAAATGTTGTTTTGCAGTTCCCGGACGACTGCCCGGGTAACGATTCCGTCGTAAGCCACAGAATTTCTCCTTTCGGTTGCTGCGTGTTCGGATCTTGCGTGTGACGCAGAAAAAGAACACTTGTTTTTCATCGATTTTTGTGGTAAAATGATAATCACAAGAGGACGAGTCAGAGAGCGGTTGAACCCCGAGAGGGGGTGATGTAATATGTCGGACTACGAAATACTGATGATAGGGTTAACCTTTACAAGTATTGTTGTATCCTTACTGATTGCATACATAAAAAAATAACCGCCCCACGGCAAGGTCAGCGGTTATTTTAGAAAATAACTAACGTGGTCAGCCGTTCGGCCTTCCTCTTGTTTTCATTCTATCACAGAAAAAATAAAAATGCAAGCAATACATAAAAGGAGACACCAGATCATGGAAAAAAGATTGTTATGCGGGGAAGAGGTTTCTCTGCTCGGCTTTGGCACGATGCGTCTGCCAACCCAGGAGGATGGCACGATTGACCGCGAGAAAGCGGGCAGGCTTGTCGACACGCTGTATCAAAACGGTGTGAACTATTTTGACACAGCCTATGTCTATCATCAGGGAGAATCTGAAGAATTTTTGGGCGAAGCACTGCGAAAATATCCGCGAGACAGCTTTTATCTGGCGACCAAGACTCCGGGACATCTGATTAATCCGGACTATGATCCGGTGGAAGCGTTTGAACGACAGCTGCGGCGCTGCGAAACGGATTATTTCGATTTTTATCTGCTGCACAATGTCATGGAAAGCAGCCTGCCGACGTATACAAATCCTGACCTGCGTGTCATGGACTACTTATTGGAGCAGAAAGCCAAGGGACATATCCGTCACCTGGGAATTTCTTCGCATGGGCAGCTGCCGATGCTCGAAACATACATGAAAGCATACGGCAAGGAGATCGAATTTGTCCAGCTGCAGATCAATTACCTCGACTGGAGCCTGCAGCAGGCAAAGGAGAAATACGAATTGATCACCGATTTGGGACTGCCGATCATCGTCATGGAGCCGTGCAGGGGCGGCAGCTTGGCGGCATTGGATGCGGAGAGTGTAAGGAAGATGAAAACGCTGCGTCCGCAGGACTCCGTTCCGGCTTGGGCATTCCGATTTGTCGGCAGTCTGCCGAACGTTTCCGTCGTGCTCAGCGGTATGAGCAGCATGGAGCAGGTAGAGGACAATCTCAAAACATTCTGCCATTTTGAGCGGCTCAGTGAGACAGAGCAGGCTTTGCTGGCGGATATCGCGCGGAGCATGATGGATATCGTGCCATGTACCGCTTGCCGTTACTGCTGTGACGGCTGCCCGGCGCAGTTGGATATCCCATACCTTTTGAAGATCTATAACGACGCAAAATTCAGCCCGACGGTCATGAACGGTATGCTGATCAATGCTTTGCCGGAGGCGCAGCGTCCGGCGGCCTGCATCGGCTGTGGCGCTTGCGCACAGGTCTGTCCGCAGCATATCGACATTCCGGCTGCGCTCGCGGACCTGACAAAAATAATTGCCGAGGGGCCGGATTGGGCAAAGGTCAGCGCAGAGCGCCTGAAACTGGATCGAAAGTAAGAATATTTACAAAATTTGATAATTTTGTGACAAAAGCCCCTTGCCAAGGGGCTTTTTTTTCGGTACAATATTCTTCGGAATCATACAGAAAACATAGAAAAAGAGAGGTAAATGGGTATGATCAAAAGTATGACAGGCTTCGGCAGAGGAGAATATACAGATGGCAAGCGCAATATGGTGGTCGAGATCAAGACCGTCAATCACCGCTATGCGGATATTACCATCAAGATGCCGCGCCGCTATTCTTTCGCGGAGGACAAGATCAAGAGCGCGATCAAGGCACACATTCGCCGCGGCAAGGCGGATGTTTTCATCATGGTAGAGAACATCGGTGACAGCGATGTCAGCGTACAAATAAATGAAGAACTGGCAAAGCAGTATCTGGAGAAGATGGTGAGTCTGCGCGATGCACTTGGAGAACCGGAGGGCTTTAACGATCAGCTTTCCTTATTGCAGATCGCCGGATTGCCGGATGTCATCAAGACCACGCCGGCAGCAGAGGACGAGGAAGAGATCATGCAGGCGCTTCTGATTCCGACCCTGCAGGCAGCGCAAAATCTCGACAAGATGCGTGCCACAGAGGGAGAAAAGCTCGCAGAGGATCTGCTTGCCAAGGGAGAAAACCTCAAAACACTGCTGGATCAGATCGCGGCGCGCGCGCCGCAGGTCGCGACTGACTATACCGCCAAGCTGCGGGAACGCATCACAGAACTAATCGGAAACAGTGTACAGATCCCGGAGGATCGGATTCTGGTAGAAGCGGCGATTTTTGCGGATAAATGCGCGATCGACGAGGAAATCACCCGGCTCAACAGCCATATTATGCAGCTGCGGGACATCGTGAGCACGAGCAACCAGCCGGATGGCAAAAAGCTGGATTTCCTGGTGCAGGAAATGAACCGCGAAGCGAACACCATCGGTTCCAAAGCCAACGATATTACGATCACAGGCTATGTGCTCGATCTGAAAAGCGAAATCGAAAAAATCCGTGAACAAGTGCAGAATATCGAATAATTTGTTTGCGAAAATTTGAAAAAACTTATGCGCACCACTTGAAACGAGTGGGGTTTTGTGATAAAATATTATTTCAGATTTACGAAGATTTGCAGATAAACAGATGGCAGGAGTTTATATGAACTTAGACGAAAAACATAAAGGAAAACTTTTTATTCTTTCCGGACCATCCGGTGCGGGGAAAGGGACGATCTGCAAGGAGCTACTTGCGCAGACCGATCTTGAACTCTCCGTTTCTATGACGACCCGGCAGCCCAGAGAGGGTGAAATTCATGGGGTACATTACTATTTTGTGACCGAAGATGAGTTTGTGGAACGCATCGGTGCCGATGGATTTTTGGAGCACGCGGAAGTCTACGGTCGGAGATACGGCACCCCGAAGGAGCCTGTTATCGAAAAACTCAAGCAAGGTATTGATGTGATATTGGAAATCGACATTCAAGGCGCGTTGAAAGTCAAGGAGAACTATCCGGACGGTGTGTTTATCTTTATCTTGCCGCCTTCTATGGCAGAACTGCGTAAACGTCTCACAGGGCGCGGCACCGAAACAGCGGAAGCCATTGAGATGCGCCTTGGGGAAACCTTGAAAGAGCTTTCCTTTATCGAAAAATATGATTACTGTGTGGTGAACGGAGCGCTTGACGAAGCGGTGTCGCGTGTCAAAGCCATTGTGATTGCAGAACATTCCAGAGTCACCATGACTGCTGACGAGTTGGTTAAAAAGTATAAGGAGGAAGAATAATGTTATATCCATCCATTAACGAAATCAGAAAAAAGGCAGACAGCCGTTACACGCTGGTGATCCTGGCTGCAAAGAGAGCGCGTGACATCATCGACGGGAAACCGATTTTGACTGATGTGGACATCGACAGACCGGTTTCCATCGCCGCGCATGAGATCGCAGAAGATTTGATCACTTACCGGAGAAACGACGACGACTTATAGAAGCAAACGGCAGACTTCCTGCCAATATCAACGAAGCACAGATAA
Source organism: uncultured Eubacteriales bacterium (assembly GCA_900542245.1). Classification (GTDB taxonomy): domain Bacteria; phylum Bacillota; class Clostridia; order Peptostreptococcales; family Anaerovoracaceae; genus CAG-238. Next base: position 4,165 of record UQMQ01000003.1, on the reverse strand, counting down.
CAGACAGCCCCTGAAGAAAACTCTTACAGGGGCTTTTTGTAAGAATACAGCGGTAAAAATAAATTGGCAGACAGATAGGAGAACGCGATGGAACCGAGCGCATTTGAAAAAGAATACATGAGTCGCTTCAACGCGCAGCAGCGAAAAGCGGTGCGCCAAGTGGATGGATCGGTGCTGCTGCTCGCGGTGCCGGGCTCCGGCAAAACGACGGTACTGGTGACACGTCTGGGGTATATGGCGCTTTGCTGCGGAATCAAACCGGAAGAGATCCTTACCGTTACCTATACGGTCGCAGCAACCGGGGATATGCGGGCAAGATGCGCAGCGCATTTCGGAGAAGATCTGGCAAAGCGATTTGAATTTCGGACGATCAACGGCATCTGCGCCAAGATCATCCAATATTACGGAAGACAATACGGCAGAAGCCCTTTCGCCTTGGCGAGCGATGACAAACAGACAACGGCGCTCCTGTCTGCCGTTTATCAGGAGGTCCAGCGGGAGTACCCGACAGAAAGCGACCTCAAAAGTGTACGAACACTGATCACCTATATCAAAAATATGATGCTGACGGACGAAGAACTTGCGCAGCTTGGCGCAGAGCTTGCAGAAGAGATCAACATCGCGGAGATTTATCAAAGATATTGCCGCGCGATGCGAGAGAATCAGTGGATGGACTATGACGACCAGATGATTTACGCGTACCGGATGCTTTGTAAGTATCCACAGATTTTACGGCATTTTCAGCAAAGATATCGTTATTTTTGCGTGGATGAAGCGCAGGATACCTCAAAAATTCAGCACGTAATCCTTGCTTTGCTTGCCTCTGCGTCCGGCAATCTGTTTATGGTTGGGGACGAAGACCAGAGCATCTACGGCTTCCGCGCCGCATACCCGCAGGCATTGCTGGATTTTGAACAAGACCATCCGGGCGCGAAGGTTCTGCTGATGGAGGAGAATTTTCGCTCAGATGCAGGCATCGTGCAGGCGGCAGATCATTTTATACAAAAAAATACATTTCGACATGCAAAAAGTATGAAAGCGGCACGTGGGTCATCGGCATCCATACGTGAAATCCCGCTCAGAAGCAGAGGACAGCAGTATACTTACCTTGCCAAGGTGGCGGCAGACTGCGACAGGCAGACTGCGGTGCTGTATCGGGATAACGAATGCGCGCTGCCGCTCATCGATCTTTTGGAGAGAAATGGGATTGATTACCGGATGCGGCAGATGGAGATGACCTTCTTTTCACATCGTATTGTTTTAGATCTGACACGCGTGCTGCGTCTGGCAATTGATCCGTATGATACAGAGACTTTTTTACAAGTGTATTACAAGCTCGGCACCTATATCAAAAAGGCAGACGCTCAGTACATCGCGGAACGCAGCCGTCAGCGGCACATGCCTGTTCTTGATGCGGCTCTGGAGTGCGGCAGGCTGAACGCACATGCTTTGGCCGGCACAAAGACGCTACGGACGCATTTGCGGAATATGCTGACGGAACGCGCGGACAAGGCGCTCTATCGGATCACAGAATACCTCGGCTATGCGGATTATCTGACGCGCAGCGGCATCAACGGTGAAAACAAGCTTGCAATCCTGCGGACGCTTGCGAGCCGCGAAGCATCTCCGGCGGCGTTTTTGGCACGCATGGAAGCTTTGCAGGAGATTATTCAACAAAAAGAAACCAATCCCGACTGCCAGGTTTATCTTTCTACGATCCACGCCAGTAAGGGGTTGGAATACGATACAGTTTATCTGATGGATGTGATCGACGGCATCCTGCCGGAACAGGTTCCGGCGAGCCAACGGTTCGCCTCAAAAAAGGAAAAAGAAATTTATGAGGAAGAACGACGGCTTTTTTATGTCGGTGTGACACGTGCGAAGAATCGGTTGTACCTGTTTACTGCGAATCGAAAGTCTACTTTTTGTGAAGATTTTTTGGGTAAATCACCAAGGCAGGAGGCTGGGATCAAAAACTGGGAAACGACAGCGAGTACGCAGACAGACGATGCGCGGCGCAAGGAAATTTACAGGCAATTTTGTGAACAGTTTGACGTGGGAAGCATTGTGACGCATTTCAAATTCGGGGAAGGCGTCATCCTGCAAATTACAGCGAAACAGATCGTTGTGCAGTTCGCGGACAAGACGCGGAGGCTGGATCTGTTTTTGACAGCGCAGAAAAATCTGCTTCGGTAAAAAACAAAAAAATAAAAAATAAAAACAGTTGACAAAAAAGAAAAACTGATGTAATATAAATTTAGAATTATTCTAATTCTAAAAAATATTTGGAAAGCAAGGTAAAGATCATGGCAAAGTACAGCGAATTGCTTCTGGAGATCATCCTACAGTCGAAAGAGCATCCGACTGCAGAGCAGATTTTCATCGAAGCGAAAAAAAGAAATCCGAAAATTGTGCAGGCAACGGTCTACAATAATCTGAAGAACTTGCTGGCGCAGGGACAGGTCATTCGTATCTCAAATCCGGGACAGCCGGACCGATACGATAACACGACGCGGCATGATCATATGATCTGCACACAATGCGGGGAACTCTTTGACATTTGCCTTGCAGATTTGACATCGGACATTGAAAGGCAGCTTGGATACGAAATCGCGTCCTATCAGCTGATGGTCCGCGCGATTTGCCCAGCATGCCGAAAAAGACACAAAGATGACAATGAAGACGATGAATCATAAGACCAGAAAAGGAGAGTAAAATTATGGGAAAACAGACAAAATACGCAGGAACGCAGACCGAAAAAAATCTGGAAGCAGCCTTTGCAGGGGAATCGCAGGCAAGAAACAAATATACTTATTTTGCTTCTGTCGCAAAGAAACAGGGCTTCGAACAGATCGCGGCTTTATTCTTAAAGACGGCTGACAACGAAAAGGAGCATGCAAAGATGTGGTTCAAAGAGCTTGCAGGCATCGGTGACACCGCAGAGAATCTTGCAACGGCAGCAGAGGGCGAAAACTACGAGTGGACAGATATGTACGATGCATTTGCCAAGACCGCTGAGGCTGAGGGCTTCCCGGAGCTGGCGGCAAAATTCCGTCTGGTCGGTGAAATCGAAAAGCACCACGAGGAAAGATACCGCGCGCTGCTGCACAATGTAGAGGCACAGGAGGTTTTCGCCAAGAGCGAAGTCAAAGTCTGGGAATGCAGAAACTGCGGACATATCGTTGTCGGCACCGAGGCGCCGGAGGTTTGTCCGACCTGCAATCATCCGCAGAGCTACTTCGAAGTACGGAAAGAAAATTACTAGAGACAACAAAAAAATTAAAAAAATCGAATTAAAAAAATTGAAAAGAAAAACAGGAGGAAATGAAAATGAAACAGAAATTTTACAAATGCGCACATTGCGGAAACATCATCGAAAAGATCGAGGATAAAGGTGTACCGGTCGTATGCTGCGGCGAGGCAATGCAGGAACTGGTGCCGGGCACGGTAGATGCGGCAGTGGAGAAGCATGTGCCGGTATACAGTGTAGAAGATAATCAGGTCAAGGTCGCAGTCGGTAGCGTAGAGCACCCGATGCTGGACGAACACTTCATCGAATGGATCAGTCTGACGACGCAAAGCGGCACACAGCGTAAGCACCTGAAACCGGGCGAAAAGCCGGAAGTCTGTTTTGCGCTCGCAGCAGGCGATGCAGTGGAAGCTGTTTACGCGTACTGCAATCTGCATGGACTGTGGGAAGCGTAAAAACTTTCTTCGAAAACGAAGCAAAACTGCCCGGAAACCTCTTGACTTTTGCTGACAAGGCAAGTAAAATAGTGTGGTAAATAAGATATTTCAGACGGTGAAGGAACCAGTAGCCGGACGAGAAACCTTACAGAGAGTGATCCCAAGCGTGGGGAATCAGTTAAGCGGCGCAGGCGCGGCTTACGAGATCGAACGTGCAGGCTGAGAGGATCGCGGTGAAGCGTCCTGTGTGAATATCACTCCGGAGTCTGACACACTAAAGAGAGGCGGTCTTGTTTGAGGCTCGCAATTAGGGTGGTACCGCGGTTTTTGTATAATCGTCCCTAAATCAATGCAATCATTGGTTTAGGGATTTTTTCTTGTTATGTAGGAAATATCGCATAGCGATATTTCCGGAATAACGACAAAAGCACCTTGCGAAGCGGCGCTCATAGGTGAGCGCCATGTGCGCATAGAAATC
>UQMQ01000002.1 GCA_900542245.1 uncultured Eubacteriales bacterium | reverse complement strand
GGTCCGCCCGACCGCCGCGTATATGCGGCGGCGGCGGTACATTTGCTTTTTTATTTTACCTTTGCGTTATCATAGATGAAGTCGATTGCTTTCTTCACCTGCAGATCCTTGGTCAGGAATCCGAGATTGTCTTCACCGATGATTTCCTTCAGCTTGTCAACCTCCATCTGATACTGTGCTGCCATGCGCTTGAGCTCTTCTTCTCTCTCTTCGTCAGTCACAGTGCTGTTCTCTGCGTTCACAATGCCCATCAGCACGATGCGGGTCTTGACTGCCTTTTCGGCTTCCGGTCTGAGCTCTTCTCTGAACGCAGCCGCGTCCTTGCCGACAAACTGCAGATACTGGTTCAGACCCATGCCCTGATATCTGAGCTGCTGGTCGAGCTCGTTCGCCATGCGGTCGATCTCATCGTCGACCATCGCGCGCGGGATCTCGACCTCATTGGCCTCTACGACCTTCAGGATCGCAGCATCCTTCATCTGGTTCTCAGCGGAGGATTTTGCATATGTTTCTAGTCTTTCCTTGGTTGCCTGTTTTAATTCCTCCAGTGTATCGTGTTCGCTGACATCCTTGGCGAATTCATCGTCCAGCTCCGGCAGCTGCTCTTCCTTGATCTCATGTACCAGGCAGTGGAATACAGCTTCCTTGCCTGCCAGCTCCTCCGCATGGTATTCTGCCGGGAAAGTGACGGTAACATCTCTCTTTTCGCCCGGGGTCGCGCCGACAAGCTGCTCTTCGAAGCCCGGAATGAACATACCGGAGCCGAGTGTCAGCTCCTGTCTCTCTGCAGTACCGCCTTCAAACTGCTCATCGCCGACAAAACCGGAGTAGTCAAGCAGTACGGTATCGCCGTCCTGTGCCGGTCTTTCCACTAAGATCATGCGCGCATTTCTCTTCTGCAGCGCCTTGAGTTCGTTGTCGATATCCTCATCCTTGACTTCCTGCGAAACTTTTTCGATTTCCACACCCTGATAGTCCTTCACCGCTATGATCGGGAAGCAAGGTACGGTGATCGTGATCGTGAAGCCCTCGCCCTTCGCGATTTTGCTGAACTCTGCAGCCGGAGCATCTACCACTTCGAGGTCTAATTCCTTTAAGGCTTCGCTGTAGCTTTCTCTGAACAGCTGGTCGATTGCTTCTTCAAAGAAAACGCCTTCGCCGTAGTGCTTTTCGATGATGCTTCTCGGTGCCTTGCCCTTGCGGAAGCCATCGATCTGGAACTGATCCTTCGCTGCCTGATAAGCTTTGATCTGCGCGTTTTCAAATTCTTCTGCTGTAAATTCCATCGTGAACTTTACATCATTGTTTTCTCTTGAGATAAATGTTGCTTTCATGAAAATGTACCCTCCCGGTTCATATACAAATCTTTTTTGTCTTTCGGATTCAAAGTCTTCCTGCAGTCATGTTTCCTGCAAAAATCTCGGACAATTGCATTATATTATAACTCTATTTACCCAGAAAGTAAAGAAAATATCACCTTTTTTTCAATTTTAGCAAAAAAAATCCGTTTTTTCAGAAAAAAACGGACAAAAATCTGGATTTTTTAGGGGATTAGCCCCGCAAAAGTGCGAGCCCTTTCTGAAATTTGCTGCAGTCTCCGGCAGCAAGGTTGTATTTCGCCGCGAGCTCCTCACCCAGGCGGACCATATCCTCCTGATCACCCGAATAAAGCTCGATCTCCAGCTCTGCGATCGGTACCTCGCCGTTTGCCGTACGGATCACACCGTCATCCAAAGAGATGACGCTGATCGACTTTCCGGTATCCACGCGCATCTGCTGTCTGGTAAACGCCATGTGCATGACCGGAAGCAGCGCTTTCTCTCCGACGGTCCCGGCGATTTCTTCATAAATCTCGCTGCCCTTGAAGATGTCCACATGCGGCGCGCTGCAAAATGCTTCGTCTACCGGAACGTTCAGTTCCCCTCTGACGTGCAGACCGTTCTCCGCGCTGCCGCCCCATTTGAGCGTCGCGACCTTGCGGTCATTCTCCTCGCGCACACGAAACGCCATTTCCCTGCGCTGCAGATCGCCGTCTGCAGTGTCGAAATAAACCGCACGCATACGGATCGTCTCGTCAGAATCCGGGTCCTTGATCTCCAGCAGATGCTTGTCATCTAAGATACGTTCTCTGGCGATATCTTCTGTCAAAAGATACTTTAATTCGATTTCCATATTCGCCTGTTTCCTCCTGCGCACCGCTGTATGCTGTTTTTGATAAGAACTTTGGGTGCGTTCTTATGTTGTATCACATTTTCAGTCAGAAGTCAATGCAGAGATTGCGTTTATGATCTTGCGGTAAGCTGTTTCTGTTTCCGCCAGCAGCGGTGCCGCCTCTGCCAGCTTTGCCGCCCGCAGCACCTCCGTCAGTGCCGCCGCCGCATGGTAAAGCCGCGTAAAGCCCAGATTGACAGCCACACCCTTGAGGGTATGCGCCGCACGAAAGGCGGTTTCCGTATTTTGCTGCTCCAGCGCTTCCTGCAGCGCAGCAAAGGTCTCATCCTGCGGAAACTTCAGTATCAGGCGCCGGATCAGCGCCTCACTGCCCAGACGTTTCACAACGTCCTGATCATCTTCACCGATTTGTGCATAAAATTCTTTAATCGTCATATTTTTTCCTTTACTTTTCCCGTTCGCGATACTGCTGCGTCAGCATGGAGATCAGCTTGCGCATCCGCTTCGTTTTGCGCATCGTCTTCCGTCACGACCCTGTTTTTGTTTTTCCATTAGTGTGTCCCCCCCCCCCGACCGGAGGTGAGCACAGAAAAACCGCCTTTCTGCAAAATGCGCCCAGTTTTTCGTTTCTCCTTGGTTATCTTCTGCTGCAAAAATGCTTCTTCGCCTTACGGCGGATATTTTTTGTTTGTTATCACTCAAGATACCATAGTTCTTTTGAAAAATCAAGATAGTCCTGTGAGGATTTTTTCATTTTTTTAACATAAGTTTAGCATTCCTGTTTCATGTTCTCCTGTACCATCTGTTTCCCCGCCTCCAGCGCGCCGAGCGCGAAGATCCGCTTGGAATAGGCTGTATGCCGGATCTCCAGTACCTCATCCTCCATTGCAAAATAGACGGTATGCTGCCCGAACACGTTTCCCATGCGCAGGCTGGCGATGTACGCGGGGTAGTCCGTCTCCGGGATGCCCAGATGATGTCCGAGCGATTTGGCTGTGCCGCTCGGCGCATCTGCTTTTTTCGTGTGATGCGCCTCCACAACGCGGATATCTGCCTTATCGCCCAGTCTGGCTGCGCCAAGCTCTGCCAGTTCGTTCATCGCTGCAATGCCTTGCGAAAAGTTCGTGCGCCGATCGACCGGGCAGATCTTTTGCAGCATACGGATAATCTCCTCGTCCTCCTTGCTGTAGCCGGTCGTAGCCAGCACCACCGGTATGTTGCCGCCGCACGCGCGGCAATAATCGTAGATGGCGCAGATCGCCTGCGGATGGCTGAAGTCGATCAGCAGGTCAACCCTGGTCTTTGGCCAGCTCTCTTTCTGCATCGGCTCAATCATAAAAATTCGCTCGATATCCGTGTCTGCTTTGGCACAGGTAAGCAGGGTCTGCCCCATCACTCCGGTACCCACAATTCCTAAATTCATAAAACTGCCTCCTGCAAGATGATGTTGTCACATGCCTCCATTCTATGCAGGCAGGCTCGTCCGGTTGCAAAAAAACTGCGCGCAGGCATCAAAACGAAATGCCTGCGCGCATACGGGGCTGCGCCCTATTTTTTTCGGATGAGATCCACGATATCGCCGAACTTCTGTCCGATATATTCATAATTGCTGCGTTTGTGCGGCACCAGACAGGCAGAGCAGTCTTTGACTCCATTTTCCAAAATCTTAAAATTGCCGCCGCAGTTCTCGCCAAGCGCATACAGCGGGCAATAGCAGAACAGGCAATTAAAATTTTCCACGTCCTTCGTCTCGTGACATGGGAAGAATTCACATGCCTTGTGTTGAAAGAACTTATAGTTCTCCGTTTCCATTTTTACAAATTTTTCAGCCATATTTTACTCCTTCCTTTTCTTTCCTTGGAAATACATTCCGTTTTTCTTTAGCGATAAATTCCATATTTCACCTTGATGCGTTCGATCTTCTGCATCATCGGTTTACCGATCACAAACATACAGGCTGCTGCGCGTCCTGCATGTCCCAGATCATAGAGAAATCCGGAGATATACAGGAGCCGCAGGGTGTTGAAGTCGCCGCCCGTCCAGGTCAGCATCGCGGCGTTCATGATGCCGCCGTAGATGATCAGCGTCGTAAAAAACGTAAATAAGGTGATTGTGATATTGTCCACAGGCAGACGTTTGCGCTGCAGCACCGCACCGAGCAGCAGACCTGCGCCGCCGCAGACATACATGCGCCAGCCCCACGGGGTCTGATCCTCGCCGGGTACGATCAGATACGAGATATAGGCTGCCAAAAAGCCAAACACAATGCACAGCAGCGGACCCATCACCAGACGGAAGGTCTTTTCTTTCGGCCTTTCTACAGCAGCCGCGCGCGCATCCGCCTCCTTTTGTGACTGCAGCCGCAGATGCTGCGCTTCCACCTTGTTGAACGCCAGTCCCGCAAGGAAGCCCAAGAGCCCCCAGCTGAACATCTGCCATGGCGTATACGGACCGGAGCCCTGATAGAAATTGCAGACAAAGCGTGCCAGTGCGCCGACCAGAAAGCCTGCTTCCGGTCCCAAGGAAATGCCGGAAATGATAACCATCGCTGTACCGATCTCGATCGGGATCGTCACATGAAACAAGAGATGTGCCGTCACCGTCAACGCCGTCATCATCGCGACCAGCACGATTTCTCTGGCTTTCGGCTTGCGCCGCTCAAAGATCATAAAAAACGGGATCATCGCATAGACCACAATCAAAAGTCCTGCGACCATGAACTTGGCACTCCCCAAAAACCGGAAGGTGATGAACAGCGTCAGCGGCACCGCGATAAACAGCAGGGCAGCCGAAACCTTCTCGCGCTTTTTCTGCGCGTTTAAGCCTTGCTCGTTATAGCCTGTTCTGCCCAATGTGCCACCTCCTCCCAGGTAATCGACTCCGGCGCCCATTGTCGCGCAATGCGGTTGGCGGCGGTCGTATAGAAGCTGTTCCCGGCGAAAAACTCGCGCGGTGTGCCAACGGACGCAATATCGCCGTCAAAGAACATCGCGCAGCGATCCGCATATTCGGCGCAGAATTCAATATCATGCGAAACCATGAAGATGGTCACGCCCTCCGCTTTTAATTTTTTGAAAATGCCTGCCAGCGTCAGCTTAAAGAACGGGTCCAGACCCTTTGTCGGCTCGTCCAGCAACAGAATTTTCGGTTTGAGCAGCAAAATCTTACCCAGCGCCAGCCGCTGCTGCTCGCCGCCGGACAGATCATAGGGATGCGATTTGCGCAGATGTGCGATCTCCATCAGCTGCAGCATACGCTCGATGGCATCGACCTTTTCCGCATCGGTGCCTGCCTCATAGTACAGCGCCTCCAGCAGCTCCTCCTCCACCGTAATCTCCGTAAACAGCGCCTGCGGATTCTGCGGCAGCATCGCCAGCCGCCCGGCAAAGAGCTGTTTCAAGCTATCCTTTTTGACCTTCAGACCATCAATGATGACGCTGCCGCTCTGCGGCTGTACCATGCCGCTGAGGACTTTGAGCGTCGTTGATTTGCCGACGCCGTTGCCGCCCAGCAGGCAGAAGAATTCGCCCGGTCGGACGGTAAAGCTCAGATCGCGCAGAACATCGCCGGACTCCCGGCTGTAACGAAACCGGACATCCTTGACCGAAATGATTGATGCCGCGCTCTGTTTGCTTTCTTCCTTTTGTGCCCTCTTTTCCATGCGGCTGCGCTGCCGTTCCTCTGCCTTGTTGACAGGCTGCAGCTCCGGCTCTCCGAAAAGCTGCTCCAGCCACAATCTGCCGTCGCGGATCGTCAGCGGTGCGATTTCTTTACCGTCACGCAGACAGATCGGCAGGCCCGCAGACCGACAGTGCGCATACAGCTTCATCACTGCAGGCAGACCGTAAAACATCGGATGCCGCGCGTGCGCCGCATCACCAGCCAGAAAATTACCAATCTGCCACGGTGTATCACAGGCAATCAGCTTCCCCTCGTCCATCACGAGCACCTTATCTGCCATCGGAAACAATTCCTCCAGACGATGCTCGGAGATGATGACCGTTGTACCCAGCTCGCGATTGATGCGGTAGACCACCTTGAGGAATTCTCCCGCCGCGATCGGATCGAGCTGTGAGGTCGGTTCATCCAAAATCAATACCTTTGGCTGCATCGCCATCACAGAAGCTAAATTCAAAAGCTGTTTCTGTCCGCCGGACAGCTCGCTGACGTTCTTGCGGAACCAGGTCTGAATATCAAAGAAGCTCGCCATTTCCGCCACGCGCCGACGAATGGACTGATTGTCCAGCCCCAGGCTTTCCAGCCCGAAAGCAAGCTCATGCCAGACCTTGTCCGTCACCAGTTGGTTATCCGGATTCTGCTGCACGAAGCCGATCTCCGAAGCGTTGATGCGATCGGGCAGCTCTGCGATTTCCTCGCCATGATATTGCGCGGAGCCGGAAATTTCTCCATAGGGGATCAGATTTTTTTTGAGCTGCCGCAGCAGCGTACTCTTGCCGCAGCCGGATTTCCCGCAGAGCACGCAAAATTCCGCACGCGCAATGGAAAAGGACACGTCACGCAGCGCCGCCTTCTCCGCCGCCGGATAGGTAAAGCTTAAATTTTTAACTTCAATCATTGCCATTTGCGTTCTCCTGTGATATCCAAAATCAGCGGCAGCGCCTGCAGCACGCAGAAGCTGCCAAAGCTCAGCAGCATCAGTGGGTCCCATACAGGCAGCTTGATCACCGGGTAAAAGTAGATCGACGTCTTGCCGAGCGCACACCCGATCGCTGTGATGCCGCCTGTCACGACGATCGCGCCGAGCAGCAGCTTGTCGGTCCGGGACATATGAAATAAATGAAAGCTCGTTCTGCCCGGCAGTCCGTAACCGCGTGCCTCCATGGAATCCGAAGTTTCGATCGAGGCCTCCAGCGACCAAGAGATCAGAATCGAGATCTCCTTGCAGGTCTGCCGCAGCTTCGCCATAAAGCCACCGGTCATATGCCGACCCATGCAGCGCTGCCCCATCGAGATCTCGCGATAGCGCGCCTGAAGCAGCGGAATGAAGCGAAAGACCATCGAGAGCGTCAGCCCCAGTACCGGCGCTGCCTTACCGAAGAGATAGATCAGCTTGTCCGCCGACATGACGATGTTGAAGGACATGAACCAGATCACGATCGCCGACAGCATCGCCGCAGCCGCCAACCCGTAGCAAAAAGCTTCCAGCGTAATCCGCAGCCCATTGATAAAAAAAAGTGTTGTTTTCCCATTATGCGTAAACAAGGTATTGACCACTGCCATGATCAGAAACAGCGGGATCGTAAACAGCAGATTGGTCTTAATGCCAGGCACACCCTTGAGTAGCACTGTATACGCCCATGAGAAGCAAAGCGTCGCCGCCAGAAAGGCCGGTGACATCGAAAACATCGTGATGCCGATGACGAACGCATAAAATATGAAGTTGACCATAGGGTGACAGGCGGAAAATCTGCTGTTCTCGCCCAGTCCGTATCGCAATTTCTGCATGTGTGCCCCACCTTTAACCGAGCTCGTGGTTGAGCAGCTTACGCGCCATATCTAAAAGCTCCTCGCTGACCGTATCATCCAGACGCACGTCCTTGACCTCCGGCACAGCCTGCAAAATCGCCTCTTTCACCACATCCTCCAAGGTCTCTGAGGCAGACATGCAGTTTGCACAGGCGCCATGGAACCGCACCCACGCCACACCGTCCGCAAAGTCGGAGAGTGAAGCGCTGCCATTGTGCGCGGCGAGCTGTAGGTTCACCGTTTCATCTAAGATTTTTTGAATTTTTCCCCGTATCGTTTCCATACTATCGTCCCCTATCCAAGTCTCGAAAAAAAGACCGCCGGGCAGCGGTCTTTCTTCCTGAATCACAGCTATTCCTGTTCATCCATGATTTTATCGAATTCAGCTGCAACGGCTTCGAATTCCGCATCATCCTCGATATCCACGATTTCGAATTCTTCCTCGCCGATTTCTTTGTAGCCATAGATGTAGACATCATCGGTACCGTCGTCCGGAATCAGAGCGATGTACTCTTTACCGTTAAAGTCAAAGACACCCATGATTTCACATTCCACTTCTTCCCCTTCGTCAAATTCCAGGGTGATGATTTCTACATCTTCTTCCATTTCAGGATTTTTCTTTTGATCTGCCATTTTTATTCCTCCAGTTCAATGCGTACCGAGGGTCCGGCACGCATCATCAATTACGAACATCTTACCATAAAACAGGTCCGCAATCAACCAAAATATTCTCGGATCGCCCGCGCATTTTTTTCGGTGATGCCCGGTACCCGCATCAGCGTTTCGACATCCGCTTGTTTAATCTCCTCCACGCTCGCAAAACTGCTCAGCAGCGCGTTCCGCTTGACCGGACCGATGCCCTCGATATGATCGAGTACCGAGCCGATGCTGTTTTTGCTGTGCAGCTTGCGGTGATAATCGATCGCGAAACGGTGTACCTCCTCTTGAATCGCGCCGCAGAACTGAAACAGCAGCGGATCGCCGCGCAGGACGTATTCCTCGCCGCGTCCATTGACCAGCGCACGCGTGCGGTGGCTGTCATCTTTTGCCATGCCCAGCACCGGGATCGCGAGCTGCATCGCGACCAGCACCTTCTCGGCGGCGGTGACCTGTCCCTGTCCGCCATCCATGAGGATCAGATCCGGCAGGGTACTGAAGCCCGGATCACCTTCTTTCGCTCTGCGAAATCTGCGATAGAGCATTTCCTGCAGACTGCCGTAATCGTCCGGTCCCTCGACGGTCCGGATCTTAAAACGGCGGTAGTCCTTCTTAACCGGTTTCTGGTTGCGGAAGACTACCATCGCGCCGACCGTATCCACACCGTTGGTATTGGAAATATCGTAGGATTCCACGCGATAAGCCTCCTGTGGCTCCGGCTGTCCGAGCAGCCCGGCGATTGCTGCGCACACCGCCTCCTCCTTTTCTCTGGCAGTTGCTGCCTTGATTTCGAGCGTTTTGCTCATCTCCACGACATCACGCTGTGCCAGCTCCAGCAGCGCACGTTTGTCGCCCTTCTGCGGCACGAAGATCCGCACCTTGCGCCCTGCGCCGAGGCTTTCCAGATACTGTTCGATCAGTCCTGCTTCCTGCAGCGGCTTCGGCACGATGATCTCGCCCGGCACGTTGGCCCACATGCTGTAGTACTGCTTGATGAACTGTCCGACCAGCGCATCGTAATCGTCCTCGCCCTCCACCTGCAGGTTGAACGTATCCCTGCCGCTGAGCTTACCGTCTCTGACGTTGAAAACCACCACAGAGGTCTGTGCGCCGCTGCCCGCAGGCAGCACCATATCCAGATCCTTGCCGGACACCATGGTCACACGCTGCTTTTCGCTCAGCGCCCGGATGGAGAGCAGATAATCGCGGTAAACAGCCGCTTCCTCAAACTGCAGGTTTTCGGAAGCCGCCTGCATCTTCGCCGTCAGATCATCGGTGATCGGTTTCGTCTTGCCGGAGAGGAAGGTCAGCACCTGTTCGATGACCTTCGCGTATGCTGCCCGGTCGACCTTGCCCGTACAGATACCGCGGCAGTCCTGAATATGATAGTTCAGGCATGGCTTCCAGTCCTGCGGGAAGCGCTTCGCCGCGCAGCGTTTCAGCGTGAAAATCTTGTTTAAAAGGTCGATCGTCATATTGACTGCCCCTGCGTCGCTGTACGGACCGAAATACCGTGCACCGTCCTTTTCGATGAGTCGTGTTTTGACGACTCTCGGATAGTCTTCCTGCATCGTGACCTTAATATACGGATAAGTCTTGTCATCCCGCAGGAGTACATTGTACTTCGGCGCGTATTTTTTGATCAGATTGCACTCCAGGATCAGCGCTTCCATCTCCGTCCTGCAGGTGATGTACTCGAACTCGGTGATATGCGATACCATCGCGCGCACCTTGGGGCTCTGATTTTTGGAGCTTTGGAAATACTGCCGCACGCGGTTTCGCAGGGAGATCGCCTTGCCGACGTAGATCACCTGTCCGAGTGCGTCCTTATGCATATAAACTCCCGGGGAGTCCGGGAGTTTTTTCAAATTTTCCTGAATATCAAACATTTAATATGGCCAATTCCTTTGTTTTAAGTCTCTTTCGCGTTCCATCTGTCTGCGGGCAGCCTCCATGAGCCTGCGCTGTCTGGCAGCCCTGCGCTTCCGCTTATTGATGGTCCGCAATACTGCGATCAGGATGATAAACGCCAGAATCAAGGCCAGCACGAAAAAAAGGATCACCGTCTGCAGATTGGTAATGCCGAAGCGGGAAAGGAACCAACCCTCCTTGACCTCCGCAGCTGCCGTCAGATCGATTTCCCGGATCTTTTCATCCGCCAGATAGACCGCAGCGGTGCCGATGACCTGTCCTTTTGCGATTGGTGCCTGCAGGTCCTTGTCAAAGCTGACCTTCGTGGAGACCAGTGATGCCGATGCACCCTCCGGCAGATTGATGAGTCCGTCCGCAGCTGCGACCGCATCGACCCGATTGGTCGCGCCGCCCTTCAGCTTCGCACCTTCAAACGTATCTCCTTTTTTGAACGCGTTGTACGGTGACAGTGTCGCCTTGGCGTAATTAAGTAATTTTCTGACATCTCTGTAGCGCTGCTGCAGCGTGGAATCCAGAATCACCGCGTAGATGTCGAAACCGTCGATTTTGCAAAGTACGACCATCGTCGTGCGGTTGAGATTGGTGGTTCCGGTCTTGCCGGCCACCATACCCTTGTATTTTTTGACCTTGATCTTGCCGTTTCCGGTATCGGCTTCCCCTCCGTTGAGGAAAAGATTCGTCGTCTTGATGGTTACCGCGTCGGTCTTGTTGGTCGCCGGAACGGTATACTCTGTGGTTCTTGCAATGCGCAGCACATCCGGGTTGGCAAACGCCGCTTTGGCAATTTTGACGATGTCCTCCGCGGTGGAATAGTGATTTTTGTTGTATACACCGCTGGCGGTCACAAAGTTTGTGTTCTTGCAGCCGAGCTCTTTCGCTTTTTGATTCATCAGCTTGACAAATTTTTTCTCGCTGCCGGAAGCCGTAATTGCCAGCGCCTTTGCCGCATCGTTGGCTGAAGCCAAAAGCGCTGCATACATCAAATCCTCGGCTTTGATCTTTTCACCCGCGAACACAAAGGATTCGGTCTTGATCACCTCGGTCGCCGCCTGCGTGACCGTCACCTCCTCGGAGAGATCCAGTTTTTCGGCTGCGATCAGGCAGGTCATCAGCTTCGTGATGCTCGCCAGATTATACTGCTTCGACGCGTTCTTCTGCCACAGGACTTCATCGGTGGTCGCGCAGTAAACATAGGCTGCGCTTCCGGTCACATCCGGTCCCGACGCAGCGGCGAATGCCGCAGTCGGAAGCAGCCCTGCTGCCAGAACGACGATCAAAACAAAAGTCGTAAAAAATTGGAATCTTTTTTTCATACTACTCCTCTATGCTTTCCGTTCAAAAAATCGATCTGCCATCGTATAGCCTTCCGCGCAGAGATTGCCCGATGCCGCAGCCGCACGTTCGTTGAACTGCTTCGACGCATCCGGCGCGGTTTCGTGGCTGCTGTCATAAAGGACATATGGTACCGGATCCGAAGAATGGGTCCGGATGGCAATCGGGGTCCGGTGATCCGGAATGATCAAAATGCGGAAATCATCTCCTGTCCGCTTGAGATATGCATAGAGCGGACGTACGACGCGGTCATCGATATACTCTGCACATCGCATCTTCGCCTCCAGATTACCCTGATGGGAGCATTCGTCGGTGCCCTCGATGTGCATGTAGACAAAGTTTTTGCCTTCCTCATAGGTCTCGATGGCGCGGCGCACCTTCGCCTCGTAATCCGTATGGATCGTGCCGGTCGCACCGGGGATCTCCGGTGTTTCCAGCCCTGCAAAGGTGCCGATGCCCTTGATGAGATCCACCGCTGAGATGACCGTCCCGCGCACGCCGTATTTCTCTTCAAAATTCGGCAGGGACGGCCGCACACCCTGACCCCAGATCCAGATTGCGTTCGCCGGATTGAGGCCGCGCGCTTCGCGCTCCCTGTTGATCGGATGATCCTTGAGCAGCTCGTAGCTCCTGCGCATCATGTCGGTGAGAAAATCCGCGTCCTTTCCCTGCGGCAGATACGCTCCGATCTGTCTCTCCAGGATATCGTGCGGCGGCACGCATTGATAATCGGTATGCCCCTGCGGGTGCTTGCGGTTGATCAGCATGCAGTGCCGATAGCCGGTACCCGGATAGAACTGCAGATTTTCCTGGCGGAACGCCTCTGCGATCACATCGAGCAGCACGCGGCAGTCCTCGGTTTCAATGTCACCGGCGGCATGGTCGCGCATGATAAAGTCTTCATAGCGGTCATGCCCCGCCGGATCGACGGTCACAAAATTCACGCGGAACGCGATATCGTCCGCCTGCATGTTGACGCCGATGGCCGCTGCCTCCAGCGGTGATCGGCCTGTCAGATAGACGCGCGGATCGTAGCCCATGACCGACAGGTTGGCAGAATCGCTGCCCGGGCTGATGCCGTCCGGTACCGTCTTGCAGAAGCCAATCTCGCCTCTGGCAGCCAGCGCATCGATATTTGGCAGCGCGGCTGCCTCCAGCGGCGTCTTGCCGCCCAGACTGTCGATCGGGTCATCTGCAGAGCCATCCGGCACTACAATCAGATATTTCATGCTATTTGCTTCTCCTTACTTGTTTTTCTCTTCAAATTCTTTCATAAATTGAATCAGCGCTTCTACGCCCTCTTTTGGCATCGCGTTGTAGATGCTGGCTCTCATGCCGCCGATCGAACGGTGTCCTGCCAGATTGACCAGACCCTTTTCCTTCGCCTGCGCGACAAACTTTTTGTCAAGCTCTGCGTCTCCGGTCACGAATACCACGTTCATCAGAGAGCGATCCTCCTCGGCGACCGGGCATTTGTACAGGCTGCTGGCATCGATATAGTCGTAGAGCATCGCTGCTTTTTCTTTGTTCCTGCGCTCCATCTCCTTGATACCGCCGATGCGCTTCAGATACTTGAAAACCTCGCCTGCGACATAGATAGAGAAGCACGGCGGGGTATTGTACATGGAACCGTTGTCCGCGTGGATCTTGTAATCCAGATAGGTCGGAATCTCTGCCGCCGCCTTGCCGAGCAGCTCCTCACGAATGATGACGATGGTAACGCCTGCCGGAGCGACATTCTTCTGCGCACCTGCCCAGATTACGCCGAACTTCGTCACGTCGACCTCTTCAGAAAGAATATTCGAGGACATGTCCGCAACCAGCGGAATATCACCTGTCTCCGGTACATAATTGTATTTCGTGCCGTAGATGGTGTTGTTGGACGTGATATAGACATAGTCTGCATCCGGACGGATATCATCTTTGGTAATTTTAGGAACCCAGGTGAATGTGTCGTCCTCGGAAGAGGCGATGACTTTGATGTCGCCGAACTTGGTCGCTTCTTTATATGCTTTTTTCGCCCAGGTGCCGGTCAGCACATAGTCCGCCTTTTTGGACCCGGTCAGAAGATTCAGCGGTACCATGGCAAACTGCAGCGTACCGCCGCCCTGCAGGAACAGGACCTTGTAATTCTCCGGAATCCGCATCAGCGCTCTGAGATTTGCCTCTGCGTCATCGATAATCCGCTGGAACTCCTTGGAACGATGGCTCATCTCCATCACAGACTGTCCGCTGCCTTGGTAGTTCAGTAATTCCTTCTGTACATTTTCCAGAACCTCTACAGGAAGCATGGACGGACCTGCAGAGAAGTTAAAAACACGATTGTATTGCGTCATTTTTTTCGCCTCCAATGATTAAAATATAGATAATCTTATTGTATCACTTTACGCGCCATTCGTAAAGTGGTAGAATAAATACTAAGCAGAACATGAAAACATTTTATCATAATATAAAGGAGGCAAATTCATGTATCAAGTCAAGACATTAAATAAAATTTCTCCGGTCGGTCTGGCACACCTGACAGAAAGCTATCTGTTGACGGAAAAAACCGAGGACGCGGATGCGATTCTGGTGCGCAGTCAGGATATGCATGAAATGGCATTTTCCGATAAACTCAAGGCGATTGCCAGAGCCGGCGCGGGTGTCAACAACATTCCGCTCGACCGCTGCGCCGAGGCAGGCATCGTGGTGTTCAACACGCCGGGCGCCAACGCGAACGCTGTCAAGGAGCTGGTGCTCTGCGGCATGCTGCTCGCCTCCAGAAACGTGCCTGCTGCCCTCACCTGGGCGAAGGGTCTGACCGAGGATGTCAGCAAGACTGTGGAAAAGGGCAAGTCGCAGTTCGCAGGGCATGAAATCATGGGCAAAACGCTCGGCATCGTCGGCTTGGGTGCGATCGGCCGCAAGGTCGCAGAGGCTGCCAACGCGCTCGGTATGCAGATCGTCGGTTATGACCCGTATTATGTATCCGGCGGCGAGGGCATCACGGTTTATCAGGATCTTGCCGAAATGCTGCCGCTCTGCGATATCATCACCCTGCACCTGCCTGCCAACGATGCGACGAAGGGCATGGTCAACAAGGCATTTCTCGCTGCTGTGAAGGACGGTGCGATCCTGCTGAACTTCTCCAGAGATAAGCTGGTCAACGACGTGGATCTTTTGGTCGCACTGGAATCCGGCAAGCTGGCGCAGTATGTGACCGACTTCCCGAACGATGCGCTGGTCGGCAGAGAACATATCACGCTGCTGCCGCACCTCGGCGCTTCTACCGCGGAGGCGGAGGACAACTGCGCGTCCATGGCGGTCATGGAGCTGCGCGATTTCTTCGAAAACGGCAATATCATCAATGCTGTCAACTTCCCGAAGGTCGACATGGGACCGCTCGGCGACGGTCATCGCCTGGCCTTTTTCGTCAAGGATATGGAGAACCCGGTCGAAGAAATCATGCATATGCTCTCTGCCGCCGAAATCAAAGTTTCCAAGATTCAGGCAGGTCGCAGGGCTGCTGACGGGATCGCCTATGTGCTTGCAGAGGTCGAAAGCACCGATGCGCACAATCTGCTGTTCGGCGGCGAGACCGGGGCAAAGATCCTCCGTCACAGAGAAATCGGGGACAAGCGTGCGCATCACGAAATCTAAGATTTCTATGCGCACATGCGCGCATGCATGTGCACCGCGATATTTCTTACATAATCCATAGAGCGGTTTTCGATGCAGCGCTTCGCTTGAAATGCACCGTACAAAAAAACAGAATAACCACACCAGCGTATTGATTTACTTCGGTGTGGTTATTTTCATTTCCTTGTCCGCCTTGCTGCGCTCAGCCTTGCTGATCAGCAGGCTTTTCACCTCTTTTTCCTGCTTCCTACATTACTTTTTTGAGCGCAATCGGGGTGAATATTGTCGTTGCGATAACAACGATAACGATCGGCGGGAACATTGCCGCATCGATCAGTCCGATCGCATAGCCTTTCTGTGCCACGATCAGGGCTACTTCGCCTCTGGATACCATGCCGATACCCACATGCAGTGCCTCACTGCCGGTAAAGCCGCAGAGCTTTGCACCCAGCCCGCAGCCGACAATCTTGGTCAGGATCGCAACGACCAGCAGGATCAGAGAGAAGATGACCAGGCTCTTGTTCATACCATCCAGATTGACCTTTAAACCTACGCTCGCAAAGAAGATCGGAGAAAAGAACAGATAGGACGGAACAGCGAGTTTTTTTGCAATCTCCCGTTTGATCTCATGCTGCGACAGGAACAAGCCTAAAAGATACGCGCCTGTGATGTCTGCCACGCCGAAATAGCTCTCCGAGATATATGCGATGATAAAACAAGCCGCGACCACATAGGTAGTAATTCTGCGGCGGCCCAGATTGCTGTCAATGCGCGCCTGCGCACGTTTGCAGGCAATGCCAAGAAGAATCATCAGCACCGCGTAGAGCAGAATCTTGCCGAGTACCAGCAGAATGGATACGCTGGAATCCTTCATGCTGATTACGATCGTCAGTACTACAATCCCCATGATATCGTCGATGACCGCTGCACCGAGGATGGCACTGCCGACCTTGCCGTCCAGCTTGCCCATCTCCCGCAGAGCCTCTACTGTAATGCTGACAGAGGTTGCCGTCAGTACCACACCGATAAAGACTGCCTTGAGAATTTCTTCGTAGTCATTCGCGCCTGCTTCAAAATAGAAATAGTATGCCATCGCACCGCAGACCAGCGGGACCAGTACACCGATGGACGCAATGACAATACAGGCAACGCTGTTCTTTTTGAGCTGCTTCACATCGGTATCCAATCCGGCTGTGAACATCAGCAGAATGACACCGATCTCCGCAGCCTTTTCCACAAAGTCGGTCTCTGTAACCCAATCCAGACAGGACGGACCGATCAGCACGCCTGCCAGAAGCGCGCCTACGACCTGCGTCATATTGACTTTATTCGTTACATCGCCTAGAATTTTTGTTGTTAACAGTATAATGGCTAAACTGATTAGAAAAATATACTCGTTCATCGCTAAACACCCTCCTCATTGGTTGATTTGTCCCGGCATTGTTTCTTGTTCTTTGTATACACATTTTTGCCGAACTGTTGTATTCTACCTTTTTCAGTGCAGCTTTGCAAGCAGTTTCACAGATTCTTAACAGAACATTTACCCGCTCTTGACACAGATCTCATCCGATCCTGTGCGGCTGCGATTCCTCTATAAAAAGTCAAGTATATTTTTCAAATCTTTTTATTTATTTGTGTGCTTTTTCTCGTACAATCAGCAGTTTTCCTGTACGCGGCGGATTGCCTCTGCGATCAGGTCGGAAGTGCTCTTGTCCGCCGTACCGACGATGATGTTATTGCATTTATTGACCGGCAGCAGGATCTTCCTAACCGGACTGCTGCCGATAGCCGCCGCCATCTGCGGCGTCACCTCGCCGAGCAGGGAATCCGCAATGACAATACCGATCGGACCGATGATGACATCCGCACTGCGCGTGCAGACGATGACCGCATTCTCGCCGGTGGCGCCGCTATCTGCGCCCGCCTTGAGCATGCTGGCTGTCGCCAGCGTATTCGTGCCGACAGCGGTGATCTCGACGTCAGACATAGTCCTGCGGATCTCCGTGATCAGCTGTCTGCCGATCATGCCGCCCTGTCCGTCAATGACTAAAATGTTCATACCTTGTGTTCCTTTCTCAGCCTGCGCGCCCGCAGGCGCGCAGGTCTCAGTTGATCTTACCGGTGCCCTCGGTCACGCTGGCTTCTGCCAGCCTTGCCTTTTTCTCCGCACGTGCCGCCGCGTTCTCCTCCGCCAGCCTGCGGTCCTCTTCCGCGTTTTGCCGTACGATTTCAAGCTTCTTGCTGTATTTTTCCTGCATGTCCGTCATGCCCAGCTGACCGTAGAGATGCACCAGCTCCTCCATCGCGTCCGTATTGCTCGGTGCATACTGCAGTACCCGTTTGAAGCAGTCCACCGCCTCCTCTCTGTGCTCTAAAACCTCATGCGCTGTTCCCAGATAGAACCAAAGCGGCCACCAGGACGCGAACGCGCCCTCGCAGTACGGCGACAGCGCCGCGATACCCTCTTCATATTTTCCGGAAAGCACCAGATTATAGGCCTCCTCGATCTTAACCGGCTCTGCAAGCTGCAGGAGGCGTCCGCGGATCTCCTTGCGCAGCTCCTCGATACCGTCCGCGGTGCGCCCTTCCGTCAGCTTCAGATATTCCTCCCAGGTCAGCTTCGCCTTGACATACAGCCCCATGTTGACATAGCCATAGCCCAGGAAATAATAGGCCTCCGCGAGCTGCGGGTTCTTGATGGTCGCGATCTCAAATGCCTCCAAGGATTCTGCCTTAAAGCGCCCGATAAATTCCTCCTCTTCACCGAGCTCATAGGCGTCCTTGCAGGCACGACCGTAGCAGTAATACGCATCCGCATTCTCCGGATCGATCTGAAACGCCGCCCGGAACTGAATGCAGGCATAGTCAAAATCGTTCTTGGACGCCCACTCCACGCCATCCGCGATCAGCCCCTCCGCGAAACGCTTGTCAAACGCCCGCAGGATATAGGCGATATAGTTATCCCGATATTGAAAAGCCGGGTCCACACCGATCACAAACGCCATGTTGCGTGCGATGGTCAGTGTCGTGATATTGTTTAATTCCGTTTTGCGCAGCGGGACCGGCACATCGCGCAGAATGTCCGCGAGTCCGGCGCGCTCTAGGTAGCTTTCGGAAAGCTCGTCAAAAATGATCTGTCCGAGATGTGGTCTCAGATACTGTCCGATCCTGTCTTTCTGTTCTAAATTCATCTTGTTATCTCCCAGCCCTTTCTCAAAAATCGTTTCAGGTTCTCCGGATTCATGCTTGCTTCGGCATCGCGCGTCAGCATTTTCAGCGCGGTTTCCTCGATCGCAGGCTCATCCCGTTCCTGCGCGAGCGTTCGCGCGAACGCCAGCAGAATGCGATACTGATCATCCTTTTTGCGGTCTCTGTGCTGAAAGCCGCTCGTATAATAAAAATCTGCCAGCTTTTCGTAAAAGCGAAACGCGCCTGCCCCCACCGTTTCGATCAGGTATGCGATCGTATACGAAAACCCGCCGCGGTTGTAGTAGATGTCCAGCATTTCCTCGATCATCTTGAGCCGCACGAGCTCCGCCGCGCTGATGTAAGCGGTCGAGATCACCTCGTACGGCGCGTATTGTCTATAGACGATGCTGTGCCGCTCGACCTCCGCCGCCAGCGGCGTACCCGCCAAAACCTTCAGAAAACCCAGCTGCAGTGCGTCGGCATGCAGCGCGTAGACCTTGTCAAAGGACCGGCGGAACAGCTCGTAGCTTTCATACGGCAGCCCTGCGATCAGATCCACATGGACATGCACATTGCCAAGCGCGATCAGACGTTCCAGATTGTACAGCACCGGATAGACGTTTTCCTTGCGGTTGATGGCTGCCAGTGTCGGCGGATAGGTCGATTGAATCCCCGCCTCAATCTGAAACAGACCCTTGCGGGCGGTCCCAAAGAGTGCCAGTGTCGCGTCATCCAATAAATCCGCGCAGATTTCAAAGTGAAAATTGGTCACGCCGTTGTCATTGTCAATGATGTATTGGATGATCTCGTACGCGCGCTTTGCATCGTAGTTAAACGTTCTGTCTATGAACTTCACCTGCATCACGCGTTTATACAGGAAGTACCCAAGGTCTGCCTTGACGCGGTGCATTTCCAGCGCCCGCACCGTCTTGTCGATCGATGACAGGCAGTACGAACAACGGAACGGGCAGCCGCGGGTCGATTCATAGTAGACCACCTTGTCCGGCTCGCAGTCCAGCATCGAGTACGGGAACGGCACCGCGTTGAAGTCGATCGGCTCGATTTCCGCATTGACGTAAATTTTACCCGCCTGCCTGTAAATCAATCCCGGGATCGTTTCCAGCGCGCGCTGCGGCGCATGTAGCACCTGACAAAGCCGATAGAATGGATACTCGCCCTCGCCGCGGAGTAAAAAGTCGACCCACGGATTTTGCTGTACGAACGCCGGTCCCTGGCTGCTGACCTCCGGTCCGCCGACCGCAAGCAGCAGGTTCGGGCAGGCCAGCTTCAGATCTGCCGCCAGCTTTCGGGTCTGTTCGATATTCCAGATATAGCAGGAGAAGCAGACCAGATCATAGCCGCCCCGGACGATCTCGCCGTAAACATAGTGCGGATCATTGTTGATGGTAAACTCTCGTACCTCCAGATCGCTGTACTCGCCTGCCGCAACGGTGTACAGGTATTTGAGTGCCAGATTGGAATGTACGTATTTTGCATTTAATGTTGTCAGTAATATTTTCATTTTCCTTTATTGAGAAAGCAGACAGCAAGAGTTCCTGCTGTCCGCATCACAAATCCTGTTATAGCATCCGGAAGCGCTCGTCCTTGAGCAGTCCTCTGTCCTCCATGCATTTTTTAAGCGAAAGAATCATGCTTTCATTGTCCATCGGCAGATTGCCGCGCAGCGAAACATAGTTCGATGCGTGATTACTCCGAAAAACGCAAGGCTTCGATGGTCGTGCATACTGCAGCAGGAGACAGGTCTCCGCCAGAACCTCCTCCGGTGTGAGGAACTTGAATTTGCCCGCCCGGTAATCATCGAGCATCGGGCATGGCGGCTGCAGCATCAAGGTCAGCAGGCTGACGTAGGATGCGTTCATCTCTGCAATCATCGTACCGCTCTCGATCGCATGCTCCTGCCAGAGCTCCGACCCTGCCAGTCCGCTGATAAAGGTGACCGAGGTCTGTATGCCCGCCGCCTCCAGACGCTGTACGCCTGCGATCAGTTCTTCCCGCGTCTCGCCTTTTTTGATCATATCCAAGACCCTCTGGCTGCCGGATTCCGCGCCCAGGTAGACCATCTGCAGTCCATGCGCCCGCAGCTCACGCAGCTCCTCCTCAGTCTTGCGCAGCGCATCCTTGGCACGTCCGTAGGTGGTTACCCGTTCACATTCCGGGAACTTCTCCGCGATGTAGTCTAAGATCTTGAGCAGCTTGTGGTTCGCCAGACAGAGCGCGTCGCCGTCACAGAGAAAAATCCTTTCAACGCGGCGGTACTGTGCTCTCGCCCAGTCGAGGTCCTCCAGCACCTCGTCTACATTCCGTACGCGGAACTGCTTCTCCTTATACATATTGCAGAACGTACACTTGTTATGTGCACAGCCGATCGTCACCTGCACCAGCAGGCTGTAAGCCTCACTGGGCGGTCGATAAATATCTCCTACATATCGCATGATTCTATTTCTCCACTTATTGTCATCCTTCTTGTGCTGCATCGACTCCGCTATCATTTTCGAGCGCAGTCGAGAAAATGATGTCGCATCTTCCTTACGCCAACGGCGCCTCGCGGCGCGCGCCGCCGCATACAAATCGGAAGCTTCGCTACATCCGTTCCGGCGCTTCCATCCCCAGCAGCGCCAGTCCGTTTTTGATCGCCGTCTTGGCCGCGATGACCAAAGCCAGCTTCGCGCTTCTTTCTGCCTCGTCATCCACCAGAATGTGCTCATCGTGATAGAAGCGGTTGAACGCCTGCGCGATGTCCACAATATGTCTGGTGACGATGGACGGCTCATACCTTTCGCCCGCATCGATGACGACCTCCGGCAGCTTATAGATCAGCTTTGTCAGCGTATAAGCGCTCTCGCCGGTGAGATAGGACGCATCGATCGATCCGCGTGCCTGTTTGACCGCCTCTTCACCGGCATTGCGGAGAATGCTCGCTGATCTCGCATAGGTGTACTGTACATAAGGACCGGTCTCACCGTTGAAGTCCAGCACCTTATCCCAAGAGAATACATAGTCCTTGATCCGGTTGTTGGAAAGCTCGTTGAACACGACCGCACCGATGCCGACCTGCTTGGCGGTTTCTTCGATATTGTCGGTCGCAACACCCTTTTCGCGGATGATTTCACGCGTTTCCTCGATTGCCCGGTTCAGCACATCCTCTAGGAATACCACGCGGCCCTCTCTGGTCGACATCGTGCCATCCTCCAGGCTGACCAGCCCGAACGGAACGTGGATGATATCCTTTGCCCATGCGTAACCCATGAGCTCGAGGATCTTTTTGAGCTGCTGGAAGTGCAGATTCTGCTGGGAGGCAACAACATAAATATTCTTATAGAAATCATAGGTGTCTTTCCTGTATTTCGCACAGGCGAGGTCTCTGGTGATATACAGCGTCGAGCCGTCCGATTTGAGGATCGGCGCAGGGGTCAGACCGTAAGGCTCCAAATCAACGATCATCGCGCCCTTGGATTCCACCAGGAGATTCTTTTCTTTCAATGTCTCCACGATAGCCGGCATTTTGTCGGAATAGAAGGATTCACCCGCATAGGAATCGTAGGAAATACCCAGCATATCGTACACACGCGTAAACTCCTTCAGTGACTCATCGCGGAACCACTGCCAGAGCTTGGTTTCCTCCGGTTCGCCATGTTCCAGCTTGGTAAAGGTCGCACGCGCCTCATCCTCCAGCGTCGGGTCTTTTTCAGCCTCGACGTGGAACTTGGTATAGTAATGCAGAAGTGTCTTGATCGGTTCACGCTTCACATCCTCTTCATTGCCCCAGCGGCGGTAAGCGACGATCATCTTGCCGAACTGCGTGCCGTAGTCTCCGAGGTGGTTGATCCGTGTGACCTTGTAGCCCATCGCGTCATACAATTTGTAGATGGAATTGCCGATGACGGTACTGCGGATGTGACCGATGTGGAACGGCTTGGCGATGTTCGGGGAAGAAAACTCCACGATGACCGGGGTTCCATTGCCGATGTTGGTCTTACCGTACGCGCTGTCTTTTTCGAGCACGTCCGCAACGACATCCTTGACGAATTCCGCTTTGGAAATAAACATATTCACATAGGCATTGACCTGTTCGACCTTTTCAAACATCGGTGCGTCCTGTATGCTCTCTGCGATGCCCTTGGCAATCAGCGGCGGCGCTTTTCTCAGCACCTTCGCGAGTTTGAAGCAAGGGAACGCATAGTCACCCATCTTCGTATCCTGCGGGACTTCGATCATGCTCTGAATTTCAGCAAGCTCCAGGTCGGCCACCTGCGGCGCGATCAGCTTGGCGATTTCTTCCTTAAAGTTTACCATTCGATTTTCTCCTTTTCTGTCATCACTTCGATCCTGTGTCTATCCAGCAGCGCCGCGAATACACCGTTCCCATCCGTCAGGCTGCCGCTGAAGGTGCCGTCATAGATTTTGCCGAAACCGCAGGACGGGCTGTTCGCTTTGAGAATCGCACCCTCAAGCGGCTCTCCCGCAAGCTCCGCTGCTTTCGTGCAGATTTGCCAGGACACCTCTGCACCCTTGCGGAATGCATCGGTCAGGTCCTTGCCCTCCCGGTCAATGATCCGGTCGCCGACCCGCTCTGCAGGCGGGCGTGGTTTCGGCAGCTGTGCCGCACTTTCGGGACAAACGGTTACATATTTATGCGTCCGGCAAAATTCCAAGACCGCTTCACAGCGGTTACTGCCGCCGTTATATTTGCAATTATGCCCCAATAGGCATCCGCTGATAATATACATCTGTTACTCCTTCAGCGAAACGATGGTCACACCGTCTCCGCCCTCATTATATGCACCCTTGCGGAACGTATCCACATGCTTATGTCTGCGGAACGCCTGTCTGAGCCCGGTACGCAGTACGCCGGTGCCGAGTCCATGAATGACGGTGACCTCCCGGAGACCTGCCATGTAGGCGTCGTCCAAGTATTTATCGACGTCCATGATCGCCTCGTCCAGCGTCTTGCCCTGTACATTGACCGAGGACGAGATGTTCTGCGCCTTGCTGCGGTACAGACTGCCGTATTTCGCAGAGCGCGGCGGTTTTTTCTGTTTGCCGCCGTCGCGGATCAGCATCAGATCCTGCACATTGGCATTGATCTTCATGATGCCTACGCTGACCATCAGATCGCCCCTGGCGTCCGGCAGCGTCAGCACCTCGCCGTTCTGATCGAGCGTCAGCAGCTTGACGCGATCGCCGACCTTGAGCTCTTCCGGGAGCACCGGGTCGTAGTTGACGAGCTTTTCCGGTGCGACCGCATATTTGTTTTCACTCTCACGCAATTTGCGCTTGCTGTGTTCCAGCCGCTTGGTACGTTCGCCGAGACTCGGCTCCTTGGCAAGCGCCCGCAGTTCTTTTTGTACCTCTGCCGCGGTGTCCTTCGCCTCGCGCACGATGGCGCGCGCCTCCTCTCTGGCCGCCGCCAGAAGCTCTTTTTCTTTCTTTGCGAGCACCGCTTCACGTCTGGCGAGCGCCTCCTGCTGTTGCTTCATCGCGAGACTGATGGCAGCCGCCTCGTCGCGTTCCGCCTCTGCCTTCTGTTTATCCTTCTCGATGGCGCTCAGCACATCTTCAAAGGCGATATCGCCGCGTTCCAAAAGCTGTCCGGCGCGGTCGATGATGCCCTCCGGCAAGCCCAGCTTGCGGGAAATCTCAAAGGCATTGGATTTGCCCGGTACACCGATGAACAGGCGATAGGTCGGACTGAGTGTTTCGACGTTGAATTCCATGGAAGCGTTCTCCACGCCCGGCGTGGAAAGCGCGTATTTTTTGAGTTCATTGTAGTGGGTCGTCGCTACCGTCATCGCACCCTGCGACGATAGCCGCTCTAAAATCGCGATGGCCAGCGCAGCGCCCTCGGTCGGGTCGGTGCCCGCACCCAGCTCATCCAGCAGCACCAGCGTATCCTTGCGCGCTTTCTCCACCAGTTCTACAGTATTGCGCATGTGCGAGGAGAACGTACTGAGGCTCTGCTCGATGCTCTGCTCATCGCCAATATCCGCGAAAATATTGCGGAAAATCGGCATCAAGCTCGTACTCGCCGCCGGAATATGCAGACCGCTCTGCGCCATCAGCGCAAGCAGACCGATGGTCTTGAGTGTGACCGTCTTGCCGCCGGTATTCGGTCCGGTGATGACGAGCGTCCGGTAATCTCTGCCGACCGCGACATTGATCGGTACGGCTTTTTTCCGGTCCAGCAGCGGATGTTTTGCCTGTTTGAGGTCCAGCACCCCGTCCGTATTCATCTGCGGCGCCTCCGCCTGCATCTGACAAGAGAGTTTCCCCTTGGCAAACATCACATCCATGGCGATGAGCAGCTTCTGATTATTCATCAGTTCATGAAAATGCTCCGCCACATTGGAGGAAAGCTCTGCCAGAATACGGTCGATCTCCGCGCGCTCCGCCAGCTCCAGCTCCCGCAGCTCGTTGTTCAAATCAACGATCACCTGCGGCTCTACGAAAATCGTTGCGCCGCTTGCAGACTGATCGTGAACGATGCCCGGCATCTTGGCGCGGTGTTCGGCTTTTAGAGGAACGACATATCTGCCGCCGCGCATCGTCACAAGGCTGTCCTGCAGATACGTCTGGTTGTCCCGATTGTTCAAAATCTGATTCAGCCGATTGCGGATCGCTTCGTTCTGCCGCACGATGCTTCTGCGGATATCCTTGAGCTCCGGCGATGCGCTGTCCGCCATCTCATCCTCCGATAGGATGCAGCGGTCGATGCGGTCCGCAAGCCGCGGGAACGGCACCAGTACCCCACGCATGCCGTCCAAAATCGGCAGCTCCGGCAGATCACTGCGCAGGAAACTGACGATCTCGCCGGTCACCTTCATATTATATAGGGCCTGCAACAGCTGCCTCATCGTCAGGCTGCCGCCCTTGCGGGCAAAGTGCAGCGCGTTTTCGATGTCGTAGATCTGCCCAACCGGCAGCGCACCCTTGGCTGTGATCACCGCCACAGCCTCCGTCGTCTCCGCCAGTCTCTCCTTTATCTGATACGGGTCGGAAGACGGACGGAACATCGCGATGCGTGCCTTTGCCATCTCCGAACCCGCGCAGTCCCGCAGCATGTTTATGATCTTGTCATATTCTAAAACTGCAAGTGCTTTTTTATTCATCTTGTTTCCTGCTCTTTTCCAGTTCGCTCTTCAGACGGATATTTTCCATCTGAATATCAAAGAACGAGCTTTCAAATTCGCTGCATTTTTCCTCCAGCAGGCGATATTTCTCTTCGCACTTCTGCTTTTCGACGGCAGCAGCGGCTGCCTCGTCTTTATACTGCATGAAGCTCTTTTTCGCCTCATCCCACATTTTGAGGTAATGCTGCGCATCCTCATTGGCTTGTTCCTTCGCCGCAGTCAGCGCAGCGATCTTTTCGCGGGTCTCAAAGAGTTCGTCAGTGATATTGACTGCAGCCAGAACAGCCAGAGAACCTTGGACATTCCCCGAAAAATACTTGCTGACTTCCCGGATGCTGCTGTCTACATAGTCTGCGATCTCACGAATGGTCTCTTCATCGCGTTCCCCGGAAATGATGTAATCCTGACCGTATATTCTGACTTTGACTCGATTGTCTTCCATTGCGTTTCCCTCTGATCTACATTTCTCTCAGATTGATGTTGAGCTTATCCTTGAGATCTGCCAGCACCTTGCTGTGTGCAGCCTGTACGTCCTCGTCCGTCAGTGTTCTGTCATTATTTCGATAGGTCAGCGCAAAAGCAACGCTCTTCTTACCCGAACCGACCTGGATGCCGCGATAGATGTCAAAGAGCTTGACTTCTCTGAGAATCTCCGCGCCCGCATGCCTGATCACGTCCTCGATCTCACCGATCGTCATATCTTCGTCTACCACCAGCGCGATATCTCTGGACATCGCCGGATATTTCGGCAGCGGATGATAAGCCTTGGTTGTATCGGAAAGCTCGGTCACAGTGGCAAAGAACAGCTCCGCCGTATAAGCGCGTACGCCGATGCCGTATTTTTCGGCAACATCCGGGTGTACCTCGCCCATGATGCCCAGTTCCACTTCTTCCTCCTGCGGACCGTTCTCCAGATCCGCCATATGCCTTGCGACGATTCTTGCGCATCTGCCCGGATGGTAAACGCCGTATGCGGTCTCCGGCACAAAGGTCAGGTCGCGGATGCCCAGCTTGCTGAGCAGTTCGACGATCATGCCCTTGAGGGTGAAGAAATCATCACCGCCGCCATAGATACCGATAGACAGATTGTCGCTTTCAAACGGCAGCTGGTGCGCGTCGATCATATTTGCCATGAAGGTATTGCCGATCTCGAACGCCCGCATTGCCTCGCGGTTTCTCGCATAGTTTCTGCCCATGACTTCGAGCATCTCCGGTGTGAGGATGGTTCTCATAACGGAAGTATCCTCGCCGAGCGGATTGAGAATCTTGACGAAGCCTCTTTCCCAGGAGTCCTCTGCGATCCGTACATTGTCCACGCCCTTCGGGCTGACAAAGGAATAGGTCTGGATCTCGTTGGCACCGAGCGCGCAGAGCGTATCTCTTGCCAGATCCTTAATATCTCTTTCGTAGGACTGACTTGCCTCGTTGTTTCCTTTCGGAATGGTCACCGGCAAATTGTTATAGCCGTAAAGTCTTGCGACCTCTTCTACGATGTCTTCTTCGATTTCAATGTCCTGTCTGACGGTCGGCGCGGTCACATACAGATCGTCGCCGTCACCCTTGACGATCATTTCCAGACTTTCGAGGTAGTCCACCATCTGGTTTCTCGAAAGCGTGATGCCCAGCACATGGTTGATACGGGAAACTCTGGCGTGTACCGTCTTTGGCTCTGCGACCTCCGGATAAACATCCACGCTGCCGCCGACGACCGTACCTGCGCCAATCAGCTCGATCAGTTCGCAGACTCTGTCCGCCGCTCTTTCGCAGAGGTTCGGGTCGATGCCCTTTTCATACCGTCCGGAAGCCTCGGTCCGCAGCACCAGTCTTTTCGAGGTGGTTCTGACGCTGTTTGCGGCGAAGTTCGCGGATTCAATCACGATCGTCTTTGTTGCCGGTTCAATCTCGGAGTTGAGACCGCCCATCACGCCGGCAACCGCGACCGGCTTCTCGGCATCATGGATCATCAGCATTGCATCATCCAAGGTTCTTTCGGTACCGTCGAGGGTCACGAATTTTTCGCCGTCACGCGCGGTATCGACGATGATCCTCCTGCCCGCGAGACTTTCAATGTCAAAGGCGTGCAGCGGCTGCCCGTATTCGAGCATGACGAAGTTGGTGATGTCGACGATATTGTTGATCGGCCGCATCCCCGCGTGGATCAATCTTCTCTGCAGCCACCATGGGGAATCCTCCACCTTGACGTCCTTGACGACTCTGGCAACATATCTTCTGCAGAGCGGGGACTTGACTTCAACCTGGATATAGTCTTTCGCGTATCCCTCCTCCTGCTTGCAGGAGGTCTGCGGATAACGCAGCTTCGTGCCAAAGGTCGCGGCAGCTTCTCTTGCCATACCGATCATGGACAGGCAGTCCGGTCTGTTCGGGGTGATTTCAAAGTCGATGATGGCATCCTTGAGCTCCATCGTTTCCGCAAAGTCGCTGCCGAGCGGATATTCCTTTTCGAGGATCCAGATGCCCTCTCTCTGATTGATCGGCACGACCTTGTCCTCAAAGCCCAGCTCGCCGAACGAGCAGAGCATGCCGTCGGATTCCACGCCTCTGAGGCTGCCCTTGGTGATGAGGGTGCCGCCCTCCTGCTTCGGCTGACCGTGTATCGGTCCCGGAATCCGGCTGCCGTCCAGCGCGACCGGCACATATGCACCTTCAAACACGTTCGGCGCACCGGTAACGATCTGGATCGGCGCGTCCTTGCCGATATCGACCTGACAAACAACTAATTTATCTGCATCCGGGTGCGGCGTGATCTTGACGATCTTGCCGACCACGACATCTTTCATATCTGTGCCGACCAGCTCCATCGTTTCTAAATTGGAACCGGACATGATCATGCGCTCACAGAATTCCTCCGGGCTGACATGCACATCTGTATAATCTTTTAACCATTCTAATGAAACTATCATATCTATTTATCCTCCCGTTATTTGAACTGCTCGATGAATCTCATGTCGTTTTCATACAGAAGTCGGATATCGTCGATACCGTACTTCAGCATTGCGATACGTTCCACACCCATACCGAACGCAAATCCGGTATATTTCTCGGTGTCGACGCCGCCGACCTTGAGCACGTTCGGGTGCACCATGCCGCAGCCGAGGATCTCGATCCAGCCGGAGCCCTTGCAGACTCTGCAGCCCTTGCCGCCGCACTTAAAGCAGGAAACGTCCATCTCTGCGGACGGCTCTGTAAACGGGAAGTGGTGCGGACGGAACTTGGTCCTGACCTCGGAACCGAACATCTGCTTCGCGAAGCTGTCCAGTACGCCCTTGAGGTCCGCCATCGTGATACCCTCGTCCACGACCAGACCCTCTACCTGATGGAACATCGGAGAGTGCGTCGCATCCGGCGTATCACAGCGGAAGCATCTGCCCGGTGCGAATACACGGATCGGCGGCTTCTGCTTGAGCAGCGTCCGGACCTGTACCGGAGAGGTCTGCGTCCGCAGCAGAATATCATCGTTGATATAGAAGGTGTCGGTCCAGTCTCTGGCCGGGTGGTTCGGTCCTGCGTTCAGCGCATCGAAGTTGTTGAATACGGTCTCCACCTCCGGACCCTCAGAGAGCGAAAATCCCATCGACTTGAACACGCGTGCGATCTCTTCGATGGTGATCGTCAGCGGGTGCTTCGTGCCGACATGGAACGGCTTGCCCGGTTCGGTCACGTCAATCTTCTCCGCCTTGAACTTCGCCTCTTTTGCCTTTTCCTTCAACTGGGAAAATGTCTCATCCAGAAGACTTTCGATGTCTGCGCGCACCTTGTTGGCCGCCATGCCGAGCTCTTTTCTCTCCTCCGGTGCCAGACCGCCCATGGAGCGCAAGATCTCCGTCAGCTGGCCCTTTTTGCCCAGCACCTTGATTCTGATGTCCTCTGCGTCCTGCATGGAAGACACTTCATTCAGTTGTTTTTTTGCATCTTCTAATATCTGTGATAATCTTTCCTGCATCTTTCTAAACCTTTCGTTCTCTTTTGGATTCTATCTTCATTTCGGATCGTCGTTCATCGTTTCCCCCGCATAGCCTCATACATCAGCACGCCTGCCGCCACTGCGGCGTTCAGCGATTCGATATTGCCCTGCATGGGTATTTTGATCCTGAGTTCTGAGCTTTCGATGAGTGCGGGCGCGACGCCGCTTCCTTCGTTGCCGATGACAAGCGCGATGTCGTGCGTCAGGTCCTCATCGTAATAGCAGCGCTGCGCGTCGAGGCAGGTTGCTGTGAGTTTCTTGCCGGCTGCCCTGGTAAACTCCACCAGCTCTTCTGTGGAGGCCATGGATACAACCGGCATTCTAAAGAGTGAACCGGTCGCCGCCCTTACCACTTTCGGGGCATAGACATCTGCCGTCCCCTTCATTAGGATCGCCAGCCGATAGCCCGCCGCGTCCGCCGTCCGCAGGATCGTCCCGATATTGCCCGGATCCTGCAGCCTGTCGAGCACGATAAAATTGCTCCCCGGCAGCCCGATAAAGTCTTCCTTGCGTACTTCCGCTTTTGCGACCACTGCCAGAATGCCCTGACTGGTGACCGTCTGCGCCAGCTTATCGAACAGCCTGGCGTCCAGCAGGAAAGCCTTGTTCGCCGCCTCCGGCGGCAGCGCCTTTTGGCAGTCCTCGCGAACCAGCACCGTTTCGATCCGCACATGATTCCTGATCGCCTCATCGAGCAGATTTTCGCCCTCGATCAGATACAGCCCGGACCGGTCGCGATACTTGCGCATCGTCAGCTGCTCGCAGCGTTTCCATATTTTGTTGTCCTTTGATCTGATCTCACGCATGGATGACTTCCTCTTATCATACAAATCTAATACAAAAGCCGGTTCGCACCGGCCTTGTGTCAGTCTTTCAAGAAACCGGGGATCACAAAGCGGGAGGTCCCTTTTTCCTCTTCCTCTGTCTTGAGGATATCCTGCAGATCCACTTCTTTTCCTTCCAGTCCTTCTACCCTGCCAAAGACATCGTAATTGTTCAATCCGCGACCTTCGTCTTTTGGCGTGGCAGGCGCTTGTTCCTGTTCCTTTTTTGCCTCCGGCACCGTCGGCGCCTCCAGACCCTCGTCGAAGCCGGTCGCGATGATGGTGACATACAGTTCATCCTCCAGCGACTCATTGATATTGGCGCCGAAGATGATATCGCAGGCATCGCCTGCGCTCTCGCGGATCGCATCGGTGATCTCCTTGACTTCGAACATGCTGAAGTTCATGCCGCCGAGTATGTAGAGCAGCATTTTCTTCGCGCCGCCGATGGTGGTCTCCAGCAGCGGACTTTCGATGGCTGTCGTCACTGCGTCGGTGACTTTCTTCTCACCCTTGCCGTAGCCGATACCCATGTGCGCGATGCCGCTGTCGGTCATGACGGAACGGACGTCCGCGAAGTCGGTATTGATGAAGGCCTCGTCCGAAATAATATCGGAAATGCCCTGTACGCCCTGCCGGAGTACATCGTCAGCCATGCGGAACGCTTCTTTGACCGTCGTGTTCTTTTCGCAGGTCTCCATCAGCTTGTCGTTGGGAACAGTGACCAGGGAATCCACATATCTGCGCAGGTAGCTGAGTCCGAGCTCTGCCTGTTTCTTTCTGCGCGGACCCTCGAAGGAGAATGGCTTGGTGACAACGCCTACCGTCAAGATGCCCATGTCCTTGGCCGCCTTGGCGATGATCGGCGCTGCGCCCGTTCCGGTGCCGCCGCCCATGCCTGCGGTGATGAATACCATGTCTGCGCCGTCCAGCAGCGAGGTGATCTCGTCCAGACTCTCCTCTGCGGCCTTTTGTCCGACCTCCGGGTTCGCGCCTGCGCCGAGCCCTCTGGTCAGCTTTTCGCCGATCTGGATCTTAGTCTCCGCCAGACAGTTGTTCAAGGCTTGTCTATCTGTATTGGCAGCAATAAACTCGATGCCCTTGAGTTCGGACTGCACCATGCGGTTCACCGCATTGCATCCGCCGCCGCCGACACCGATGACTTTAATGACTGCCGATTTTTCCATACTCGTTTCAAATTGTAGCATGCTACTACCTCCCTGTGTTCCCCTATGATTTATTTTCAATGTATTTTCATGTATTTACGCTGCTATGTCTGCGTGATCGCAGTACTATATACATTTTACCATAAAAACATTCGCTTTGCACCTGTTTTTTACTCCAATTTCGGTGTAAATGAGATATAATTTTCGCCGCTGATCTGGATCTTGCCGCGTTCGATCTCGCGGTCAAAAAGCTCTGCGGTCACAGCCTGCAGCTTGCCGTCCTCCATCGCTTTTATCATGGTTTCCGGCGTTCCCTCGCAGTAGAGGGAATCCAGAATATAAGCCCTGGTCTCTGTCTTGGAGATCACAATGGATTTGAAATACATGTCGTTCTGCCGCATGACAGAAATCATTTCCAGACACTGTCTGAACAGGACCTTTTCCTCGATCTCGATCGGCTCTCCCATGGAAAGCTTGCTGATGGTCAGACCCTTGAGCACCGTCACTTTGGGGTCCACGCCTGCCTTGCGCAGTACGATCCCCGCTGCGTCGATGACGACATACCGGTCACCGTAGGCGATGGCTGCGACCTGCGCGCGTTCCGTCACCGTGATCTTCACCGTATCCGGCAGCTTGCGGCGCACCTCGACGCGCTCCATATAGGCGTCCTGCTGCAGACGGCTGCGGATCTTTTTGCTGTCAATGCCCCAGAATAGATTCTTGCCGGTTTCGCAGCCGCCCATCAGTAAAATTTCATTGTCTGTGTAATAAGCGTTTCCTTCGACCTCGAACTGTTTCACTTCAAAGAAGGAGGTGCGTGAAAAAATCAGTAAGCCGACGATCAGAAGAACGAGGACAAAAATCACAAGAAACGGGTTTATTCTTTTTTTTCTTCTTTTCTTACGTTGTTCGTCTTTCAATCACGCCACCCAATGTGCAGATTCCTTCCTGTAGTGTTTCGTAGCCGCGGTCAATATGTTCGACGCCGCTGAGAATCGTACGACCCTCTGCCATCAGCCCCGCGATGACGAGCGCCGCGCCGCCGCGCAGATCCTGCGCCGCGACTTCGCAGCCCTGCAGCTGCCGTATTCCTTTTATTATAGCATTTTTCCCACAGATTTCAATATCCGCGCCCATTTTCGCCAGTTCTTTTTTGTGCGTAAAGCGATTTTCGAAGATCTCCTCCCGTACCGTCGTCAAACCAGCCGCAGCGGCTGCCAGGCTCACCAGCTGCGGCTGGCAGTCCGTCGGGAAGCCCGGGTACGGTGCAGTGATGACGATGCCAGGGCTCTGCAGGAGGCGCGGGGCACGCAGCTCGATGAGATCCTCGCAGCTGCGTATCTCAGCGCCCATGCGCTGCAGCACCGTCAGCACCTCCTGCAGCAGTTCTGCCCGCGCGTTGGTCAGCAGGAGGTGTCCGCCGGTCCCCAGCGCCGCCATCAGGTAGGTCGCCGCCTCGATACGGTCCTCCACGATGAAATAGGTCGTTTCGCGCGCCAGCCCGCTCTGCCGCTGCGCGCGCAGAAGTGCCGCGGCACCCTTGACGAAGATCGTATCGGTGCCGCCCCCGTAAACCGTAAACCCGCAGGTGCGCAGGAAGGCTGCCAGATCTGCAATCTCCGGCTCTGCCGCGCAGTTGCGGAGGATCGTGTCCCCCTTGCCCGCCAGCGCTGCCATCATCAGGTTCTCCGTCGCGCCCACGCTCGGATAAGGCAGCGTGATCTCACCGCCGCGGCAGCTGCCGCGGCAGGTCACCGCGCCGTCCGCCTCCTCGACGGAAAAACCGAGCTGCCTGAGACCGTCAAGGTGCATGTCGATCGGGCGGCTGCCGATCCGGCAGCCGCCGGGCTGGTGAATCTTCGCCTCGCCGCAGCGTGCCAGCAGACTGCCGAGCAGGAAGACCGAGGACCGCATCGCTTCCATCATGCTTTTCGGTACTTCTGTCTGCCGGAGCGTCTGGCTGCTGACGACCAGCGCGTCAGCTTCCCATTCCGTTCTGACACCCAGATGGTGCAGAATGCTTTGCATGGCATACACATCGCCGATGCGCGGGCAGTCCTGCAGACGATGCACGCCGGGGCAGCATATGCAAGCCGCCATGATCGGCAGCGCCGCGTTTTTCGCGCCCTTGACCCTGTATTCTCCGCGCAGCGGCACGCCGCCGTCTATCTGATAAAAGTCCAAAAAAAGCACCTCCCAACGCTATTATCCTATGTGGTAGGTGCCTTTTACGTGCCTGGCCTGCTTGTGCAAATCTCTGTCCGGCAGAGAATCAGCAGGAGATAGGGCAATCAACCGTTGCTGCTATCTCTGCCGCTGCGCAAGCGTGCTTGAGATCGTATCATAAATGATATCCAGCGCCTTGACCGGTGCGCAGGCTCTGCTCGCCTGCCCCATAGCTGCGGTCAATGCCGGATTATTTTTCAGCTTCATGACCTCGCTGATCAAGGTCTCTGCCGTCAGCTCCTTTTCCTCGAGCAGAATCGCGCCGCCGCGGTCGGCGACCGCTTTTGCGTTGTAATACTGGTGATTTCCCGTCACGTTCGGAGACGGAATCAAAATCGCCGCCTTGCCGCAGACCGTCGTTTCCGCGACCGACAGCGCACCCGCGCGGCTGATGACAAGGTCACATGCCGCCAGATAATACTCCATATCCTCGATATAGTCCTTGATCAGAATGTTTTCGCGGATCACAATGCCGCGCGCTGCGGCCTGATCGAGCATCTGCTGATAATACCATTTGCCGGTGCCGAAGATCATCATGGTTTTTTCGTGACCGTTGAGGACCTGCATCAGTTCGAACGCAACCTCGTTGATCTTCTCCGCGCCGAGGCTGCCGCCAAACGAGAATACGATAAAATCGTCCGCCGCAAAGCCGAGTTTTTTACGTGCTTCTGCTTTCGTCAGTGTGAAGAACCGTTTGCGCACAGGATTACCCGCCTCGACCATTTTTTCCGGCTGCTTGAAATATTTTGCCGCGTCCGCGAAGCCCAAAAATACCTTATCGACATAGCGTTCGAGGCTGCGGTTGGCAAGACCCGGATACGCGTTCTGCTCATGCAGGAAGGTCCTGGCTCCGTAGAGCTTGCCCGCGACGATGACCGGGAAGCAGACATAGCCGCCCGTACCGATGATCACGTCCGGCTTGAAGCGGCGAATCACCCTGCTTGCTTCCAGAATGCCCTTGGTCACACGTACACCGGTACGCACGAGCTGCCAGACGCTGGACTTATTCAGCCAGCGCGCGTCGACCAGCTCCAGCCGATAGCCGGCTTTCGGCACGATATCCTTTTCGATGCCTTCGTCGTTGCCGACATACAGAATTTCGCCGCTTGGGTCCATTTCTTTGCATTTATCTGCGATAGCGAGCGCCGGATAGATATGCCCCCCGGTACCGCCGCCTGTTACAATGACTCTCATAATGACTCCTGTGATTTCCTAAAGCTCCGCTGATTTGGATATATTGAGCAGAATACCCATCGCGCCCATAAAGATCAGGAGCGCGTTACCGCCGTAGCTGATAAACGGCAGGATGATTCCCGTCGGCGGCATGGAGGAGGTGACAACGGCGATGTTGATCACGACCTGCAGCCCGACCATCATGGTGATGCCGCTCGCCAGCATCATGCCGGTATAGTCCCTGGCATTCATCGCCGTATGGCAGCCGCGCCAGACCAGCAGCACATAGACGAAAACCAGCGCAAGAATCCCGATAAAGCCCAGTTCTTCGCCGATGATCGCCAGAATGAAGTCGTTCTGCGCCTCCGGCAGATAGAGGTTTTTCTGCACACTGTTGCCGAGTCCCAGCCCGGTCAATCCGCCGGTTCCCAGCGCCAGCAGCGACTGCACGACCTGCCAGCCGTCGCCGAGCGCGTCCGCAAACGGATCCAAAAAGCTGAGCAGCCGTCCGTAACGATAGCCTTCACGGTCAGCAAACACAAAGACAACAGCCGCCGCGGCTCCCAGACCGGCCAGCACGCCGACATGCTTCCACTGGATGCCTGCCACCAGCAGCATACCGCCGGCGATCAGCGCAACAGTAAAAGCGGTTGACATATTTGGCTGCTTCATGATCAGCGCAAAATAGAGCCCGGTCATGATCAGCACCGGCATGACGCCCTTCCACCAGTCTGTAGCACTCTTTGGTTTTTTTGAAAAATGTCCGGTGATGTACAAAACAATACCGACCTTGGCGAATTCACCCGGCATGACAGTGATTGGAAAGCTCTTGTGACCGAGCCATCTGGTCGCACCGTTGACTTCAATGCCAAGCGGTGTGAAAATCAGCAGCAGCAGGATCAGACAGATCACCGGAACAATGATCCACAGGCGCAGCCAAAAATGATAGTCGATCTTGGAGGTGATCCACATCCCGATCGCGCCTGCGATGACCCAGATGATCTGCCGCTTCAGATAGTGGTAAGGATCATCATACTGGCTGATTGCATAATAATAGCTGGCGCTGAAGATCATGACGATACCAAAGATTACCAGAATCGTCACCAGCAGCACGATGCTCAGATCGCCGGTCTTCTGTTTTGTGTGAACTGCAAGTCTTTCCATAGGTTTTTTCTGTCTTTCTTTCTTAAAACGTCAATGCCTGCCGGATCATTCCGCAAGCCGCGCAACGCAAGTCTTGAAGTGATCGCCGCGCTGTTCGAAATTGTCATACATATCCCAGCTCGCACAGGCCGGAGAAAGCAGCACCGTATCGCCCGGCTCTGCCATGGCAAAAGCCTTTTTGACACACGCCTCCATATGCGGCGCAAAGGAAAAGTCCGTAAACCCTTGCTTCTGTGCCGCTTCTGCGATCAGCTTGCCGTCTCTGCCGAGCAGGAGCATGTGCTTGACACGACCCGGGAGGTTTGCGATCAGTTCGTCGAATTCCTGCCCCTTGCCGTCGCCGCCGGCGATCAGAATGATATTTTTTTGAATGGCTTTCAGGGCGATGACGGCTGCATCTACGTTGGTTCCCTTGGAATCGTTATAGAACTTTACGCCGCCGATTTCGCCGCAATATTCAATGCGGTGCGCCACACCGCCGAAAGCCCGCAGGCTTTCGCTTATCGTTTTTGCATCGATCCCTGCGAAATAGCTGATGGCTGCCGCCGCCAGTGCATTCTGCACATTGTGGTCGCCGATGATCTTCAGTTCGTCCCGACGGCAAAGCTCCAGCACCTCGCCCGCCTCATTTTTGATGACAAGCATGCCGTCCGCACGCAGATAGGCGCCCAGCGGCAGTTCCTCCTTGATAGAGAATGGGATCACCTTTGCTCTGCAGCTCCCGGTCAGACCGAAGCTCAGCTTGTCGTCGTAATTGGCGATACAATAGCCGCTTTCGTCCTGGTTCTCGAAGATGCGCGCCTTTGCCGCACCATAGGCCTCCATCGTATGATGGCGATTCAAGTGGTCCGGCGTCAGATTGAGGATCGCAGAAACCGCCGGTTTGAAATAGCGGATGGTCTCCAGCTGGAAGCTGCTGGTCTCGGTCACCAGCCAGTCGTCCTCGTCCGCCTCCAGCGCCTTGGAGATTACTGCCACACCGATATTGCCGACCACATAGGTCTTGCGTCCGGAACGTTTGAAAATTTCCCCGGTCAGCGTGGTTGTCGTCGTCTTGCCGTTGGTACCGGTGATCGCCACGAAGGTACCGCGTGCGATGCGGTAAGCGATCTCCAGCTCACCGATGATCTCCGCACCGTGCGCCTTGGCCTCCTGCACGAACGGGAGTGCCGGGTCCACGCCCGGACTGAGGATCAGCATATCGAATCGTTCTTCCGCTACCGGAACTGCATGGAAATAGCAGGTCACGTTCTTGCCCTCCAGGAAGTTCAGCAGCTGTCCGTCGATAGCGCTGCGGTCCTTGGAGTCCTGGATCGCAACCTCTGCACCGAGCGCAAGCATCGCCTGCACAGCTGCGATACCGGATTTACCCATGCCGACAACGAGCACTTTTTTGCCTTTGATATTTTCCAGATTCTTGTTTTCCATAGGATTGCCTCTTTGTTTCCTTGTTCTTGTCATTGCTGTGATTTACAGATTGCTTACCAGAATTGCCAGCATGCAGAACACCAGCGTCATACCCCAGAACAGGTAGACAACGTTCTTTTCCTTCATGCCGCAGAGCTCAAAATGATGGTGGATCGGCGCCATCTTAAAGAAGCGCTTGCGCGTTTTTTTGAAATATGCCACCTGGATGATGACCGAGAGCGCTTCCAGCACATAAAGCAGCCCCGCGATTGCCACCAGAAATTCCATCTTCAGCATGACCGCCGCCGCCGCCAGAACGCCACCGAGCGCCATCGAGCCGGTGTCTCCCATGAAGATGCGTGCCGGGTTCTTGTTGTACATCAGGAAGCCCAGACAAGCACCTGCGACTGCACCGTAAACGATCGGCGCCGCAGTGATCATCGGATAAGCACCCACGCCTAAAATGACCATGCAGAACGCCACCAGCGCTGTCACGCCGGATGCCAGACCATCCAGACCGTCCGTCAGATTGACCGCGTTGCTGAATGCGATCATGACGAAGATGATGAACGGGATGTACAGCAGTCCGAAGTCGATATAGCGGTCCACAAACGGGATCCACACTGCGCTGCCGGGTACCGTTCCGAAGCCGGAATACAGATAAGCATAGATCGCGAAAGCCCCGGAGAATACGAACTGCAGGATGATCTTTTGCTTCGGGCTGATGCCCGCGTTATTCTTTTTGATCGCCTTTTCGTAATCATCGATAAAGCCGATGCAGCCGAACAGTACCATGACGAGCAGGATGACGACCAAATGCCAGCCGTCCGCAACGCCTGCCGCAAGGCCGACGCCTGCCGATGCCAGCACAGACGCGCCGATAATCGCCAGTCCGCCCATGCTCGGCGTGCCCGTCTTAGAGAGATGTGACTGCGGTCCGACCTCTCTGACAAACTGCTTGAATTGCTTTTTTTCCAGATACGGCAGCAGCAGCTTCGTAAAGACTGCCCCCAGAATCCAACCGATGACCAGTGCTATGATCGGGTATCGTAACATTTCCATTTTTGTATCTCCTTGTTTTTATCCTGTTTCCTGTCGTCTGCAGCGATGCAAGGCATGCCTCTGCCTGCCTGTTCATCGATCTGCTTCGCTGTCCGCTGCTTCCTGCGCCGCCAGCATGCGGTCCGCGATCTCCTCCAGCGCCATGCCGCGTGAGGCTTTGACCAGCACGACATCGCCCGCCGCAAGCAGTCCGGGCAAGTGCGTCAGGAACTCGTTTTTGTCCGGGAAATATTGAATCTTTGCCGCATCCATATGCGCCGCCGCGCCCTCTGCGTAATACGCCGCGTCCTTACCGATCGCGATCAGCAGATCCAGATTCTTTTGACCCGCAAATGCGCCGACCGCCAGATGTGCGCCGCGGCTCTCACCGCCAAGCTCAAACATATCCCCTAAAATAGCGATTTTACGCTTTCCTGCGGTCGCTGTCAAGGTCTCTATCGCAGATTTTACGGAAACCGGACTGGCGTTATAGCTGTCATCGATGACCTTGATGCCGCCTGCCTGCCTGATTTTGAGCCTGTTTCCGGTCAGCTCCGCCTCCTGCATGCCGACAGCCGCTTCCTCCGGCGTGATCCCCAAAAGCTCCGCCGCTGCGATGACCAAAGCCTGATTGCCCGCGTTGTGTGCGCCCGGCAGCGGCGATGTGATCTCATATGTTTTATCTTTACGTCTTAGACAGTATTTTATACCTTTATCGCCAAAATCGCGTATGTCCGAAACCACGAAATCGTCCTGCGGCTCACTGCCGACACAGACCAGATGGTAATCGCCCGCCGTATACTCCGGTGTC
Organism: uncultured Eubacteriales bacterium; assembly: GCA_900542245.1. Lineage (GTDB taxonomy): Bacteria > Bacillota > Clostridia > Peptostreptococcales > Anaerovoracaceae > CAG-238. Next base: position 8,134 of record UQMQ01000002.1, on the reverse strand, counting down.
AGCAGGTCGCAGTCCGCATTGACGATCAGCGTATCCTTTGGCGTGAAATAGGTCGTGACCTCCATCTTCGCCCGCAGAATGCCTTCGCGGCTTCCCAGCTTTTCGATATGCGAAATGCCGATATTCGTGATCAGCGCGATATCCGGCCGCACCAGATCGGCAAGACGCTCGATTTCACCGAAGTCGTCCATCCCCATTTCAAGGACTGCCACCTCGGTGTCCGGCGGGAATTCCAGAATGCTCAGCGGCAGACCGAAACCGTTGTTGAAATTTTTCATGCTGCGCGCCGATTTGCAGTGGTTTCTGATCGCATAATACAGCAGGTCGCGCGTGCTCGTCTTGCCGACACTGCCTGTCACCGCGATCTTATGCTGCAGCGGCAGCATTGCCAGATAATATGCCGCAAGATCCTGTAAGGCACGTGTCGTGTCCTCGACAACGATGACGTCCGGCTCCTCGGAGGTCTGCAAAAATGCCTCTTTTGGGATTTTCTCCGGGTCCGATACGACCAGTGAACGGCAGCCGCCGCGCAGCACGCCGTCCAGATACAGATGGCCGTCAGTCACCTCCCCTTTTAAGGCGAAGAACAGGTCGCCCGCTTTTGCCTTGCGGGAGTCGGTTGCGATACCCAAGATACTGCTCTCCGCGCTTCCGCAGTACAAGCTGCCGCCTGTTGCCTGTAAAATCTCTGCAATGGTAAATTTCCTCATAGCCTTCGCCCTTTCCTCAGTTCTTCTCTATCGTCAAAATGTCGGACTTCCGTCCCGATGATCTGATCAGTCTCATGTCCCTTGCCCGCGACGACGAGCATATCGCCGGGTCCTGTCATCTGTACCGCTGTGCGGATGGCCTCCCGGCGGTCTGCAATCACTTGATAACTGCCGCCGCCTGCTGCATCCATCGCCGCGGTAATATCGCCGATAATCCCAAGCGGATCTTCCCTGCGCGGATTGTCAGATGTTACAATGCAGAGATCTGCCATCTGCGCAGCCACGCGCCCCATCTCGGTCCGCCGCTTGGGAGCCCGCTCACCGCCGCAGCCGAATACCAGCAGCAGCCGACGCGGCTCGTAAGTCCGCAGCGTTTCGAGCAGGTGCTGCAGCGCCACCCCGTTATGCGCGTAGTCAACCAGCGCAATCCGGTCGGGACCGATATCCACCGTCTCCGTCCTGCCCGGAACAAAAACCGTCCGCAGTGCCTGCCGTATCACATCGTCCGCAATGCCGAGGTCTCTGGCGACAGCAATCGCGCCCAAGGCGTTTTCGACATTATGCATGCCCGGCAGTCCGATCACAAAATCAGCACCGTCCTGCAGCCGAAACGCAGAGCCAAGCCTGCCGCCCGCGCTAAAAAGCCGGACCTCGCAGGCATGCACCGTATCTGCCGCCGATATGCTTTCACCGGCAACGCCGCTGTCCGCAGTGTCATTGCTGTGTGCAGACCCCGTAATCCCAAAAAAAATCTTTTTTTTGGCACTGCTGTGCGCCGCCATGCTGGCCCATGCCGGATCGCCGTCATGCAAGACCGCGGTCTCGCATTGCGAAAACAGCCTGCTCTTCCAGTAAGTGTATTCTGCAAAGTCGCGATGCTCTCCGATGCCGATGTGATCGGGACTTAAATTGGTAAACAGCGCATAGTCGAAAGGGATGCCCGCTGTTCGGGAAAACTTCAGTCCCTGCGAAGAAACCTCCATGACGACAGCCTTGCAGCCGCCGTCTGCCATTTCCCGCAGCATCCGCTGCAGCTCGCAGGACTCCGGCGTTGTATTCGCCGCCGCATGATAATGTTCCTCATAGCCGCAGTGTACCGTCCCGATGATGCCTGTTTGCATCCCCGCTGTTTCAAAAATCGCCTGCAGCAGGAACGCAGTCGTCGTCTTGCCTTTGGTGCCGGTAATGCCGACAGTCAGCAGCTCGCGCGCCGGATAACGGTAAAACGCCGCCGCGGTCAATGCCAGCGCCTGCCGCGTGTCCGGCACCTCCACAATGGTCAAGTCCGGATTGTTTTTGATATCGGAGGCGCATGCCGCAGCATCTTCGACGAAAATCACCTGCGCACCGCGCGCCGCAGCATCCGCGATGAAATCATGACCGTCTGCATCTCTGCCGCGCAGGGCAAAGAACGCGTCACCCGGTTCGCATTTATCTGATCGGTATTTCAATGCTTTCACATCTTTATCGGCCGTACCAAGGAGGCGCTGCACCCGCAGCGCTCCCGTCAGATCGGTCAGCCTCATACCCTCTCCTGCTACCTTCGGTTGACAAGAGCACACGCGCTTGGACGGTTTGAAATTTCAACGCATGCTGCGTTCTCATCCTTGACCTGCGTCCAGTAGGACTTCGTCCTGCGGTCTTGCCTGCGCCGAAATTTCAAGCCGCCAAGTTCCAAAGGAAGTTTGCAGAGAGAATATTTGCCTCTGTGCAAGGCGGATGAGCGAGGCGTAGTGGTGCTACGGTGAGCGAAGACAACAAAGCACAGAAGCAAAGAAGCCTTTGCAAACCGTGTGTGCCTTTGTCAACCGAAGGTATTGTTAGATCATTCTATTCTTTATAAACATAGACAACGGAATTTTTCTTTACTTTGGTACCCGCTTTCGGATACTGGTCTACGACCGTAAATTCGTCGTCATCCTGCGTAGACTTCGGTCTGCTGTATTTCAGCTCCTTGCCGCCGATGATGCCGACCGCCTCACTAAACGGCTTGCCGATGACGTTCGGTACAATGGTATAATTGCCCTCGATCGCCTTTTTCTCGGATGCGCTGTAGGTCGGCGTCACGTTGAGATACCGCAGGGTATCGGTCAATATTTCCTTGGCGATCGGTGCTGCAACCATCGAGCCGTAGTAAGAGCCCCTCGGACTGTCCACAACAACCAAAATGGAGACCTGCGGGTCATCCATCGGCGCCATGCCGATGAAGGAGCTGTAATAATCCTTGCCGTATTTTCCGGTTCCGGCATCAATCTTGTTGGCAGTACCGGTCTTGCCGCCGACACGATAGCCCGCGATACGCGCGTTGCCGCCGCCGCCCTCATCGACGACGTACTGCATGATACTGCGCATTTCCTTGGCAGTCTTGGCAGACAGGACTTTGCGCACGATGGTCGGTTCAAATTCCTTGACGACCTTGCCGTCGCTGTCCGTCAGCGCCTTGACATAATGCGGCTGCAGCAGTACCCCGTCGTTGCCGATGGCGTTGACTGCCGTCAAGAGCTGAATCGGCGTTACCGAAATACTCTGACCGTAGCCGATGGTCGCCAGCTCTACCGGACCGACGTCCTTGAGCGCGTACATGATGGACCCGGCCTCGCCCGGATAGTCCACACCGGTTTTTTCCGTGATGCCATAAAGTCCTAAATATTTATAAAAGGTTTGCTTTCCCATCAGTGTCGCGACCTTAGCCAGCGCCGGGTTGCAGGAATTACCGATTGCCTGCCGGATCGTCTGCGTGCCATGACTGCCGCGCGTCCAGCAGTGCAGTCTGACGCCTGCAACCGTAAAGCTGCCTGCGCATTGGAACGTTGTATGGGTGTCGATGACCTTTTCTTCGAGTGCCGACGAGGAGGTCAGCAGCTTGAAAGTCGAACCCGGCTCGTAGGTATCACTGATGACCGGATTACGCCACAGACTGATGAGATAACTCTGCTTTTCGTCCGCGGACATTTTTTCATATGCCTCCGCTTGCGCCTCCGGCACATTTTTGCTGTCCATCGGCTCATTCGGATCATAGCCCGGTGTCGTGGCACTTGCCAGGATCTCCCCGGTCTTTGGGCTCATGACCAGGCACATGATGCGCTTGGCTTTGGTTTTTTCCATCCCCTTTTCCAGTGCCTTTTCCACATAATACTGAATGGCCTCATCCAGACTCAGCACGACATTGTAGCCGTCCTGCGCCTCGTGATATTCCTCCGCGCCCTCGACCAGCTCGTTGCCGAGCAAATCGGTGTTCTTTTTCCATCTGCCGGATACGCCTGCAAGATACTGGTCATATTCCAGCTCGATGCCTGCGCGTCCCGTATTGTCCGCGCTGACGCTGCCCAAAAGCTGAGAGGCAAAATTGCCGAGCGGATAGTACCGCTTCGTGCCCTCTGCCAGCTCCAGCCCATTGAGCTTCAGCGCGCGCACCGCATCTGCCGTCTCTTTATCCAAATTGCTCGCGATCCGCACCAACGCCGTCGATTTGGTTAAGTTCGTCTGTACCGTTTCCGCATCCCGTCCGGTGATCTGTGCAATCTGCGAAGCGATCGCTGCGATCTGCTCCGCGGTGATGGTCTTGCCCTTCTGCGTCTTGACCTGTGCGGGTCTTGCCCAGAGCGTGTAGCAGGTGATGCTGGTCGCCAGCTCCTTGCCGTTGCGGTCGTAGATTGCCCCGCGTTTCGCCTCGATCGGTGTATCCTGCGTCTGCTGTGCGATCGCCTTTTCTGTCAGCCACTCGCCTTTGATGATCTGCCAGTATGCCACACGAAACGTCAATAACAGCAGCAGAACTGCCACAATTAGAAATCCCAGTGCGATTCGTTTTTTATTTTTTGTGCCTACCGGTGCTGCCCGCATGCGTTCTCCTTCCGTCTCGAAAGAAAGAGCCAGACCCTAAGGATGGTATTTAGTTGTCCGGCTGTTTTCGTTTCTTATGCAATTATTTTGTCAGAAATGATTTTCGTCTTTTGCGTTTTCTTATTTTTGTATATTCCCAGGGAGGCTTTTTTATGCGCGATATGCCTTTTCTTTGATCCTCTGCACGAGATCCGCGTTCCGGCTGCGGTCCACAGTCAGATAAATGGACTGGTTTGCTTTCGGATAGCGCATGCCCAGCTCCTCCGTCGCATACTGCTCGATGCTTTCGATGCTGTTGGCGCTGCCGATCTTGACCTGCAGCACATCGATTTCCTTCTGGATCGCAGTGTTCTGGCGTGTCAGACTGTTGATCGAATATTTGATCTCGCTCGCCTTTGCCGTCAAAAATACAGTTGCGATCAATAAAATACCCGCAAAAATCAGTACAGCGACCGTCTTTGCCAGCATGGCATGCGTCAGAATGCTTGTATCTGCGGTCTGCGCAGGCTGCGGCTGCAGCGTGATATTTCGTTGTTTCCACTCCTTGCTGCGGCGGTCTCTCTCCGGATCAGGCGCATAGGCCGGATAAGCTTGTCCGCGATACGCGTTTGCCGCGCTGCCCGGTCTTGCCTGTCCTCTGTATGTGCTTGATGTGCTTGCCGCACCTCCGGTTCTTGCCTGTCCTCTGTATGCGCTTGCTACACTGCCCGGTCTCGGCTGTCCGCCGGACTGTACAGCACGTCCTACATGCGTATAGTCCGCAGTATAGGCTCTGTTTGGTAAAGCCATGCTCGCTCCCTTTCTGCTCTATCTCTATTTGGTAATATCCTGATACTTTCGCGATCCTCTGCGGTCTCGGTTTCCATGACTGCGGAAAATCCGCGATGCGCTACAGCTTCTCGCAAATCCGCAATTTCGCGCTGCGGGCACGCGGGTTCTGTTCGATCTCTTCCGCAGTCGGCAGGATCGGTTTGCCCGATTTTTTGCTGATGTCCGGCTTCTTGCCGCACACACAGACCGGAAACTCCTTCGGACAGGTACAAGGATGTATCCGCCTTGCGATACTTTCCTTAACGATACGATCCTCCAGTGAATGGAAGGTGATCACGCAAAGCCTGCCGCCCGGTGCCAGCACGTCGCAGAATGCATCGACAGCCTTTTCGAGCTGTCCGAGCTCGTCGTTGACCTCGATGCGAATCGCCTGAAAGGTCCGTTTCGCCGGGTGCGGTCCGTCCCGACGTGCAGATGCCGGAATCGCAGCCTTGATGATGTCAACCAGCTCTGTTGTCGTCTCAATGGGCTTGTCCTTACGCGCCTTGACGATGAAATCCGCGATGCGCGCCGCCCAGCGTTCTTCCCCGTAGCGGGTGATGATGCTGCGCAGCGCCCCGGCATCGTAATCGTTGACGACATCATAAGCCGTAAACGAATCGTCCTGACTCATGCGCATATCCAGCGGCGCTTCCTGCATGTAGGAAAATCCGCGTTCCGGATTGTCCAGCTGGAACGAGGATACCCCCAGATCCAGCAGTGCGCCGTCGATCTTGTCTATCTGCAGATCCGCAAGGACCTCTTTGATCTGTGCATAGTTGCTCTGTACGAAAATTTTGCGGCACGCATACGGCTCCAGCCGCTTCTCCGCCGCCTGCAGCGCGTCGGTATCCCGATCGATGCCGATCAGTGTTCCGTTTGCGCCCAGCCGCGCACAGATGCCGCTGCTGTGCCCGCCGCCGCCGAGCGTACCGTCGACATAAATGCCGTCCGGCTTGATTGCCAGCCCCTCCATACATTCCGCAAAGAGAACGGAGGTATGTTTGAATTCCATCTTTCCTGCCGCCTCCTTAGAAATTGTACGCTGCCAGCGCCTTGGCGAAGTCCTCGCTCTCCATGCGGTTTTCGTTATCCGGTGCTTCCCAGATATCCTTCGCCCAGATCTCGATCTTGCTCATCGCACCCATGGTGACCAGCTCTTTTTCGATGCCTGCATAGCTCTTCAGCTCCTGTGGGATACCGATACGACCCTGCTTGTCGAATTCACATTCCGCGGCGTTGGCGCAGAAGTGACGAATGAACGCACGCACTTTCGGATCGGATTCCGGCAGCTGCGCGATTTTTTCCATCTGTTTCTCCCAGTCCTCCATCGTATAGATATATAGACAGCGGTCCAGTCCCTTGGTCAGTACACAGCGGGCGCCCAGTCCGGCACGCAGCTTGGAGGGCACGATCATCCTGTTTTTTTCGTCAATGGAATTGTAAGTCGTTCCCATAAACATGATGATTCGCCTCCTTTCACATAAAAATGCCGACACTACGCCCCCTTGTCATGGTCTTATCACCACTATACACCACTTTCGTACACTTTTCAATATAAAATATCGCTTTTTTGAATTTTATCCCCCACTTTTTCGTTAGCAATTGATACCTTCGGTTGACAAAGGCACACACGGTTTGCAAAGGCTTCTTTGCTTCTGTGCTTTGTTGTCTTCGCTCACCGTAGCACCACTACGCCTCGCTCATCCGCCTTGCACAGAGGCAAATATTCTCTCTGCAAACTTCCTTTGGAACCTGGCGGCTTGAAATTTCGGCGCAGGCAAGGCCGCAGGACGAAGTCCTACTGGACGTAGGTCGAGGACGAGAACGCAGCATGCGTTGAAATTTCAATCCGTCCAGGCGCGTGTGCTCTTGTCAATCGAAGGTACCAATTCTCCATACGCAAGCCGAAGCCCGTTTCTGCTTTTTCGTGCGTTCCCGCATGCACCCCGCCGCTGCTGCCCGCCGCGCTTCGCATGCCGCAGCGCCTTGTGACCAATGCGCAGCCGGGCGCATATATTGTAATACCTACCTTTGGTTGACAAAGGTATTGAATTAGGAAAAGAGGTAATCTATGATGAATACAACATGCAACCAGACAGGCGGTACCCGCAGTACGAACGGGTGCAGCGCAAACAGCGCTGTCGGCACTGTACAGAACCGGGTCTACCTGGACAAAATATTTTACGACAATGCGGAGCTTTCCTGCCCGATCATCGCGTCTCTGACTGCAAACGCAACAAATTTTACACAGGAGCTGGTCATCGGCGGGCAGGCAGGGCGCACAAGCTGCGGCTGCACAAACAACGGATGCACCGGCGGCAGCTGCCGCGGAAACGGCAGCTGCGGAGGCACAAGCTGCGGCTGCTCCGGAAACTGCGGCTGCGGATGCTCCGGCGGCTGCGCAAGCTGTAACAGCTGCGGCTGCTGCAATTTTGATTTCAACTGTAATACCAGATTCACGATCACCAACTCCTGTGTCACCGTCAATGAGATCTTCCTGTCGGGAACCGCTGCACTGCCGACAAGCGCCGTAACCGTAGACGGTTTCCCGGTTTCCGCGCTGATGCTGCGCAACGGACGCTACGTTGCAGACCTCAGCGGCATCATGCCGGACATCACCAGATGTCCTTGCACCCCGAGAGACCGCCATCTGTGCAATCGCTGCGGCAGCTGCAGTCCATGTGCGCCAGACTGTGACAACGACGGTCACTTCTTCCTTGCAGAAGCGCCGGGTCCTTGGCAAGTCTCCCTGACCATCGTCTTAGAGG
>UQMQ01000001.1 GCA_900542245.1 uncultured Eubacteriales bacterium | reverse complement strand
TATGCAACTGTTCCCCTTTTGTATACTTTGTTTACACTAAAGTACTACAAGCGGAGAATAATAACATAATACCGGTGATAAAAACTAATGGCAATAAATTTTTCATTTCTTATTCCTCCTTGTACTTTGATTTATTTCTGTTTTTTGAAAGTCTGCCGCTAAAAAACGATCGGTGAAACCGGGTTTCTTAACGCTTTCATAATATACTCACCGCAGAAGCACAAAAGGTTACAAGGGGAATAAAATTTTTTTCGGTTTTTTCACATTTTTTTCATACGTTCGTCATAATTCGTCCATGTGTTCAAATTTGCAGGCGAAGCAGGATCATATAGCACGCAGTTCCCAGCACGATGCTGACAAAGGTGTTATGGCTGCACTTATAGCAGATGCCTGTCGCCAATGCGGCGATCACCTGCCACAGACCGGTATCGGCAAAGGCGGTCGTGACATCCTTCAGGCAGTATACCACCAAAACTGCCATGATCGCGGCAGGAAGTACATTACCCAGATCCTTGAGCATCTGCGGCATCTGCCGGTCGCCGTGAAAGACCAGAAACGGGAAAGCGCGCAGTCCCAGTGTAATGACTGCCGAAACCAAAATGGTCAAAATAGCTTTCATGACTTTTTCGCCTCCTCCGCCTTCGTTTTCCCTTCTTCACAGCGAATCGTGATCAACAGAATGCCTGAAACAAGGATCAGTGCCGGCAGCATGAAGGATCTGGCGCCGAAAAGGACCAGACAGGCTATCGCGATGCTGAGACCTAAGATCGCAGGCTTGTGATCATCAGCCTTCTCCCACTGGTCGATAAACAGGATCACAAACAAGGCTGTCATGCAAAAATCAATGCCGCTCAGGTCGTACGGGATCAGTTGTCCGGCGATGCCGCCGAGCGCGGAGGCTGCAAGCCAGTAGAAACGGCTGTATACCGCCATCCAGAACATGAGTGGCTGCCGATCCGGATCCTCTTTGTCCACCGAGCAGTTCAGCGCGTAGGTTTCATCCGTCATGGTGCGGATCATATAGCTCTTGCGTTTCCCCATCCGGTTAAAGTCTTCAATAAAGGACAGGCTGTAAAAGGTCTGTCTGCTGTTCATTAAAAATGCGGTCAGAGCTACGGTGATCAGACTCGCTCCGCTCGACAGGAAGGTCACTAGGACGAACTGAAACGCGCCGGTATAGACTGTGAAGCTGGTGAACAGCGAATAATACCACGCGAAACCCGCATTTTCCATCAGCATGCCGTAGACCAGCCCGATGAAGAGGTAACTGCACATGACAGGCAGAGTTTTGACAAATGCTTTCCTGCGAATCCTTTTTGAACCTCCGGCTGGTTTCTGCGCTTCTTTTTGTTGTGTTTGCGCTTGTTCCATTTTGTTCTTTCCTCTAATCTTTCTGCGTAATTCTTGTATGTACAAACAACAAATACAGATATCAGCATAACATAAAAGCCCGAACCTGTCCAGTAAACTTGCGAAATTTTAACACGATTTCCCGGTTCCGATCGGTCTGCGGATCACCCGCGCAAAAAGAAAAACCCCTCATTTTGCAAGGGGTTTTTCGTGACGATCGGTGCATTTCACCGTTCCTATTTTTGGTTTATATCTCTTATGCTGTCGGATTTGCAGGCTTTGGCAGTCTATCTGTGATGCACTGCATCAGGCTGTCTGTGCAAGGGAGCGCGTCAAAGGCCGCGCCGTCACCGACAACGACAAGCTTTGCTTCATCCGTCGGAACCAGTACGCCGTCGAGCACCTCACCGATCTCAGCATATTTATACGCCGGTACGGTGTCGCACATCTCGTCGGAGATATCCTGTTCAGTTTCCCATCCGAATACTTCTTCGAAGATTTCTGCGATCTCCGCGGCGATCTCCCAGTTGGACAGGAAAATATCCTCGTCGATGGCTGCGGTAACAGGCTGCAGTCTTCTTTCGGTATTGGTATAGGTACCGTCTGTGCTCGCGAATCCGGTTCCCGGAAGCACAACGTTTGCTTTTGCTGCCAGCTCTGTCATGTGTGTATCACATACCGCCAGGAATTCCAGCGCATCGGTATCGATGTCCGCGTTTTCGCCGAATACGAATAAGGCTTTCACGCCTGCCAGCGCTTCCTTACCCGCGTGGATGCCCAGATCCACAAGACCCTGGGAATTGTTCTTCGGTTTAATCATCAGGATACCGTTTCTCGGTCCGCCGATGTGTCCGGAGAGCAGGGCGATATCGCCGATCAGCTTCGCAGCGTCAACCGTCAGATTGTTCTGCTGGTAAACGATCATGGCTTTCTTCGCGCCAAGGTACGCGTCAGCGATTTCCTTCGCTGCGTCGGAAACCTTGACATTCGCCAAAGATGCCGCAAACGCGTCGTAACCTTCTGCCTGTTTTGCCTTACCGCTGTCCACGATGGCTTTCGCGATTTCCTTGAGGAAACCAAGGCTGTTTTCGCCGTTGCAGACATCGATGATGCGCGCGCCTGCCTCTGCCGCCTGTTTCAGCTTCAGCGAAATGACTCTGGAGTCTTCGTCGTTAAAGCCGACTTTGAGGATGACATTGGTGGAAAGCAGCTCGTCGATGGTGTTCGGGGACGCATCGAAGCCTAAAACTTCTGCCAGACCGTTTTCTCTCGCGTTCATGCAGAGAACCTTCGCGCCGATGACGTTTGCCATCTTCTTGATCGCGTAAGCTTCTTCATTGGTATATCTGTCGGAAATCGAAACCGCGATCGCGTCCTTGCCGTATTTCGCGCCGATAGACTGCATTCTCTTAGCGATGAGAACCAGCGCTTCGTGGTAGTCTGCTTCTCTGAATTCTCCGTCCTCTTTAACATACGGATCTTCTAACTTGTCCTCCAGTACGGAACAGTCGAAGCCCCATTTGCCCTTGCCGCAGATCAGGCCTTTGTTCACAACGCCTTCCTTGTCCGGGTTTGCCTTGATCAGCATATCGCCGTAGGACTCCAGCTTCAAGGAGCAGCCAACGGAGCAGTAGGAACAGGTTGTTTCGGTTTCTTCTGTCGGAAGCGGTGTTTCCTTGATCATGGTCGTTCTTTCCTGCAGCGCGCCGGTCGGACAAACGCTGACGCACTGACCGCAGGAGATACAGCCGGACTCAGCCAGCGGTTTTTCCATGTTCGGTTTGACAACCGTATCGAAACCTCTGTGTACCAGACCCAGCGCGCCGACGCCGACAACTTCGTCGCAGACTCTGACGCAAAGGCCGCAAAGGATACACTTGTTCGGGTCTCTGACGATGAACGGATGCTCATCCTCAAATTCGATGGTGTTCTTGTCGCCCGCGAATCTTTCCGGTTTGACATCGTACTGGTTCGCAAAGTCGATCAGCTTACATTCGAAATAGTCGTGACAGCCGCATTCCAGACATCTGGAAGCCTCCGCCATCGCCTGTTCTTCGGTGAACGCGCAAGGAATGACTTCGCTGAAGTTATCCTTTCTTTCTTCCGGACTAAGCTGCGGCAGAGTCTGTCTGCAGAGTCTTTCTCTGTCTTCGAAGGTCTTTTCGGTAATATCGTCTCTTTCAACGACATAAGGCTTTTCATATTTCACTTCTTCGCCCGCAAGATAAGCGTCGATCACGTCGGATGCCTTGCGCGCGTCAGCGATGGCTTCGACCGCGATGGAAATCTTATCGTTACCGCAGTCGCCGCCCGCGAATACGCCCGGCATGCTGGTCATGAAGGTTTCCGGATCGTAAGCGATCGCGTTCTTTCTGGTCTTGTCGCAGTCAAAGATGGAAGCGTCAACGGCCTGTCCGATGGCAAGGATCATGGTGTCGATCGCCAGTGTTTCGGTCTTGCCCTCTACCGGAATCGGTTTTCTTCTGCCGGAGGCATCCGGTTCGCCGAGTTCCATCACCTGTAAGATGACTTCTTTGACATGACCGTTTTCGTCCTTGACGACTTCGATCGGGTTGGTCAGATTCTTAAAGATAACGCCTTCTTCTTCAGCTTCTTCGATTTCTACCATATCCGCAGGCATTTCGTCCTTGGTTCTTCTGTAGATATTATAGACTTCCTTCGCGCCGAGTCTGACCGCAGTTCTGCATGCGTCCATCGCGGTGTTGCCGCCGCCGACGATCGCGACCTTTTCGCCCATGCCGATTTCTTCGTTTCTGACAACCTTACGCAGGAAATCAATACCGCCGATCACGCCTTCCGCGTCCTCGCCCTTGCAGCCTACGCCGGTAGATACCCACGCGCCGATGCCAAGGAGTACCGCGTCGAAGTCTGCGCGAACGGTTTCAAACGGAATATCCACGCCGATCTTGGTATTGGTGATGATTTCCACGCCCATCATTTCGATGGTTGCGATTTCTTCATCTAAGACAGCCTTTGGAAGTCTGTATTCCGGAATACCGTAGCGGAGCATACCGCCTGCCTTCGGCATGGATTCGAATACGGTGACTCTGTGTCCCATCTGTCTTAAGAAGTATGCCGCGGATAAGCCCATCGGGCCGCCGCCGATGATGGCAACACTCTTACCGGTATCTTCGTCACATTCCGGAATGAATCTGTCGCCGTCAAGATCCTGATCCGCCGCGAATCTCTTTAACTGCTGAATGGAGATCGGTTCGTCCACAAGACCTCTTCTGCAGGCTTCTTCGCATGGATGCGGACATACTCTGCCCAGCGCTGCAGGCAGCGGAATTTTATCCTTCACAAGCTCGAGCGCAGCCTCAAATTCGCCGTTCGCGATCAGACCGACATAGCCCTGACAGTCGGTATGCGCCGGACATGCCAGTACGCAAGGCGGTCTGCAGTCACCCGTATGGTTGGAAAGCAGCAGCTCAAGGTTTGTCTTTCTGGATTCGATGACACGATCGGTATTGGTGTTTACGATCATGCCCGGTGCGATTTCTGTTGCACATGCTTTGCAGAGCTTCGGATTGCCGTCCACTTCACACATACATAAACCGCAGGAACCGTAAATTTTTGTTCTTTCATCGTAGCAAAGAGTCGGAATGAAAATATCATTTTCTCTGGCAACTTCAAGAATAGTCTGTCCGGCAAATCCGGTAACTTCTTTGCCGTTAATGTTTAATCTATATTTATTCATTACCTTTTTCCTCCTCCCTATTTCTTTTCGATCGCACCAAACTTGCAGGTTTCTAAGCACTTGCCGCACTTGATGCACTTTTCTTTATCGATAACATGCTTCTGTTTGACTTCGCCGGAAATCGCGCCGACCGGACACTTGCGTGCGCAAGCGGTACAACCCTTACATGCGTCAGTGATCGTATAAGTTACGAGCGCCTTACAGGAGGCTGCTGTACACTTGTGGTTGTAAATATGGTCTTCGTATTCGTTCCGGAAGTATTTGATCGTCGTAAGAACAGGGTTTGGAGCTGTCTGTCCGAGACCGCAGAGCGAGCCGTCCTTGATCTTGCCTGCCAGTTCTTCCAGCAGTTCGATATCGCCGTCTCTGCCTTCGCCTCTGGTGATCCTTTCGAGGATTTCCAGCATTCTCTTGGTGCCGATCCGGCAGTAGTTACACTTACCGCAGGATTCGTCGCGGGTGAAGTTCAGGAAGTATCTCGCCATGTCAACCATACAGGTATCTTCGTCCATAACGATCATACCGCCGGAGCCTACAATCGCGCCGGTCTTGTTGATATCTTCGTATGTAACCGGCGTGTCGATCAGGCTTGCCGGAATACAGCCGCCGGATGGTCCGCCCATCTGCACCGCCTTGAACTGTCTGTCGTTCTTGATGCCGCCGCCGATGCCGAACAGTACCTCTTTTAAGGTCATGCCCATCGGAACCTCTACCAGACCGCCCTTCTTGATCTTGCCTGCCAGCGCGAATACCTTGGTACCCTTGGAAGCTTCGGTACCGAACTTGCCGAACGCAGCGCCGCCGTTGAAAATGATCCAAGGCACGTTTGCGAGTGTTTCTACGTTATTGATGTCGGTCGGTTTCTGCCAGAAGCCCTTCGCTGCAGGGAATGGCGGTTTCAGACGCGGCATACCTCTTTCGCCCTCCAGAGATGCGATCAGTGCAGTTTCTTCTCCGCATACGAATGCGCCTGCGCCGGCCTTGATGTAAATGTCAAAGTCAAAGCCGCTGCCAAAGATGTTCTTGCCCAGATAGCCTCTTTCTCTTGCCTGTGCCATTGCGATTTCCAGTCTCTTGATCGCGAGCGGATATTCCGCACGGCAGTAGATCACGCCCTGAGATGCGCCCATTGCGTAACCGCCGATGATCATGCCTTCCAGCAGAGAATGCGGGTCGCCTTCCAGAACGGAACGGTCCATGAATGCACCCGGATCTCCTTCGTCCGCGTTACAGACTAAATATTTTTCCTTTCCCGGACTTGCTTTGGCAGCATTCCACTTGAACCAGGTCGGGAAGCCCGCGCCGCCTCTGCCTCTCAGACCGGAGATCTTGATTTCTTCGATAACTTCCTCCGGCTTCATGGTCTTAAGTACCTTTTCGATGGCTTTGTATCCATCTACTGCAAGGTATTCATCGATGTTCTCCGGGTTGATCTTACCGCAGTTTCTCAATACAACTCTCTGCTGTTTGTCGAGGAACTGCTCGTCTTCCGGTGTGATCGCGTACGCCTGACAGACTTTATGGTTCACTAAATGACTTTCGACGATCTCAGCCACCTTGTCCGGCTGCACTTTGACGTATCTGGTCATTTCGCCGTTATCGTCATATACATCCACAATTGGTTCCAGATAGCAGGTACCGACACAGCCTGTAATGTCAACTTTTACATCAAGGCCTCTCTCTGCGATCTGCTTTTCCAATTCTGCGGCAGTTTTCTTGGCACCGGTTGCGATACCGCAGCTGCCTTGTCCAACTACTACTTTCATGCGGGCACCTCCTATGCTCTTTCTTTGATTTCGGCCAGAATCTGTTTTACCTTATCCTTGGTCAGATTGCCGTAGGTTTCATCGCCCTCGGCGCTCTTGACCATCATAACAGGCGCTAAGGAACAGCAGCCAAGACAGGCAACGTTATTCAGGGTGAAAATGCCGTCTTCCGTCGTTTCTCCGTCTTTGATGTTCAGATATTCGCAGACCGCTTCTTCGATCATTTCAGACCCGTTAACATGACAAGCCGTACCCTGGCAGAGCATGATCAGATACTTGCCGATCGGCTGCAGTCTGAACTGTGCATAGAAAGTCGCTACGCCGTAAATTTTTGCAGGTTTGATTCCTGTCGCATCAGAAATGTAGTTGATCGTGTCGATGGACAGATAACCGTAGATTTCCTGAGCTTTCTGCAGAATAGTGATGAGACTACCCGGCACCTTTGCATATTGGTCTAAAACAGGCTGCAGTTCCTTGAACTGTTCTCTCCTGTTTTCGGCACAATTGCAGTTACATGTTTTTTCACTCATTTTTGCACCTCTTAATTATAAATTACATCCAAATTGGACAATTTAAAACAATATTGATCTTATCACAGGTCGTGTCTGATCCTGCGCATGCACGCTTATGCTTTTGCGTCTTCGGCAGGGGTGCTGTCTTTGCTGTCCTCCGCCTCCTGCTCCGCAGGATCGAGAATATAGATTTTGACACGCTCAATGCGCCGATCCTGAATCGCCATGATCTTGAACTGATAGTTTTCAAACGTAATAATCCTGCCGACATCGTTCGCGTCCGGGATTTCACCCAGCATATCGATAAGAAAACCGCCGATGGTCTCGCTGGTCTCCGAGGTCAGGTCAATCCCCAGCTCCTCGTCCAGATCCTCCAGGCTGACATCACCGTCAACCAAGTAGATATGATCGTCAACCTTATCGATAATCTCTTCTTCTTCGTCATATTCGTCATCAATGTCGCCGACAACCTGCTCGATGATATCCTCCATGGTGACAATGCCGCTGAAGCCGCCGTACTCGTCGATCAGAATCGCGATCTGCTGCTTCATCTTTTGCAGCTCAAACAGCAGCGCGTCGATATTCTTGGTCTCCGGCACAAAATACGGTGTACGCAGAATCGAAGCGATGTCCACTGCCTCGAAGCCTTTTTCCCAGGCTTGGATCAGATAATCCTTGATGTTGAGAATGCCGATGATATTATCGGTTTCGCCCTGACAGACCGGAATGCGTGAATATCGCAGTTTCATCAGATCATCCACATATTCCTCCGGCGGATCCTCGATGTCGATCACGAACACATCCGTACGCGGCGTCATGATCTCATAGGCGAGTTTATCGTCCAGGGCAAAGATGGAATTGATCATCTTTTTGCCCTCTTCCTTGAGTACGCCGGACTCCTGCCCGGCCTCCAGAATGGACATGACCTCTTCCTCCATCTGCGAACCCTTGGCTTGGTTGGTCAGTTTCTTCCAAAATTTTTTGATTCCCTTGTCTTTATGCTCCCTCGATTCTTTCGGACTGGGGGCACCGCTACTGTCGCTTGACATTTGTATTTCTCCTTATCTGATTTACTTAAAATTTTATACGGTAAACCATGCGCAAAATGGCTTTACTTCCCGCCTGTTTTGCGGCGTCAGTTCCCGTTTTCTTTCTTTTTACGCAGCATGAAATGCGCGTCAACCGGCTTTGCCATCTTTATCTTCAAGATTTGCTGCGGATGCGGCGCAGCCGTAATCGACTCGCCCTCCTCATTATACATCTCTTCCAATACCTGTGTAAAGAAGTCCGTATGCGGACCGAACACTTCAATTTCATCGCCGATGACCATCTTGTTGCGCTGCTCGACAATGGCATATCCGGTTTTCGGGTCGTAGGATCTGACCATACCGGTGAAAGTATAGTCCCGCGTGTAAGCGC
Source organism: uncultured Eubacteriales bacterium (assembly GCA_900542245.1). Taxonomy (GTDB): domain Bacteria; phylum Bacillota; class Clostridia; order Peptostreptococcales; family Anaerovoracaceae; genus CAG-238. The sequence goes on along the minus strand of UQMQ01000001.1, from coordinate 40,055 downwards.
TCGTCTGATAGTTCTGGTCATGGTTGGTCGGCTTATGATAATAAAAGCCTGTTGTAAATTCCCGGTGACTGACTTTTTTGAGCTCCGTCATCCATTCCTCGCGAAAAGCGTAGCCGTCCGGATCTGCAAAATACGCATCGATCGCCCTGCGGTATGCCGCGACGACTGTTGCCACATAGAATACGCTCTTCATACGACCCTCGATCTTCAAAGAGGAAATGCCTGCCTCGACGAGCTGCGGGATCGATTCGATCATGCACAGATCGCGGGAATTCAAGATATAGGTTCCTCTTTCGTCCTCTTCGATCGGATAATACTGTCCGGGTCTTTGTTCCTCGACGAGCGCATATTTCCATCTGCAAGGATGCGCGCACTGCCCGCGGTTGGCGTCTCTTTCGATCATAAAATTGCTCAAAAGGCACCTGCCGGAGTAGGAAATGCACATGGCCCCATGCACAAACGCCTCAAACTCCAAGGTTTCCGGTGTCTGCCTGCGGATCTCCCGGATCTCTTCAAAGGTCAGCTCTCTGGCAAGCACGATGCGCTTCACGCCCATGCGATGCCAGAATTTCGCCGTCTCATAATTCGTCATATTCGCCTGCGTGCTGAGATGAATCTCTGCCTGCGGTATGATCTCCTGTATCATGGTGATCACGCCGGGATCGCTGACAATGAACGCGTCCAAATCCAAATCCTTGATTTTGTTCAAATAATCGCGCAGCGGCTCGATATCCTCGTTGTGCGCGTAGATATTCATAGCCAGATAGCATTTGACGCCATGCGCGTGGCAGAAGGCGATGCCCTCAGTCATTTCTGCGAGGCTCATATTGCCGGCTCCCGCGCGCAGGGAAAACAGCTCACCGCCGAAGTAAACGGCATCCGCTCCGTAAAGCGCCGCGATTTTCAATTTTTCGAGATCCCCTGCCGGGGCTAATAGTTCTGGTTTTTTTTTCATATTTTTCCTATTTTGCGGTTGTGTTTAATTTTGTCACCGAAATACCGTCTCCGACCGCAAGGATAGACGAGTCCATCTGCGGATGTTTCATGATATATTCCAAAAATGCACGCATTTTGCGAATATTGGTTTTATGTTTGCCGCTCGGATCATAGCTGTCATCTGCCACTTTCGCCTTGAACAGGACATTATCGCAGATGATTACAGCATCCGGACTGCAGACAGGTAGTACCGCCTCCATAAAACGCTGATAATGGCTCTTGGCTGCGTCGATGAACACCAGATCAAACGGTGCGATTTCCTCTTGCTTCAACTGGTTCACAGCTTCTTCGCCGTCACCGCACAGGATGGTGACACGATCCTCGTATCCAAGTCTGCGGAGGTTGGCGCACGCCGTTTCATAAGTCTCCGGATCTTTCTCGATGGTCACGACCTCCGCGCCGCAGCACGCCGCGAAAAACATCGCGGAATAACCGACGGCACAGCCGATTTCCAAAATCCTCTGTGGCTTCACGACGGCCAGCATCGTTTTAAGATACTGCTCGGTCTCCTTCAAAATGATCGGGACCTCTGCCTGCTCTGCCTCCTGGCGAAGCGCACCCAGCGCCGGTGTCAGCGGCTGATAGAAGCGATTGATATATTTCGTAACGACTTCATTCGTAATATTCTGTGTAAATTCCATGTATTTAGTGTGCAGCCCGATAGGCTTTGTCATAGGCTGCTTTGTCCTTTAAGAACTGATTATAATCGGACGAAAAGTTCGATGTACCGTCCAGCTTTTCGCTGGCAACGAAATACAGATAATCCGCGTCCGATGGGTAAAACGCCGCCCGGATCGATGCCATACCCGGAGAACAGATCGGTCCCGGGATATCCTTATACTTGTAACTGTTGTACGGCGAATCGATCTCAAGATCCGCGTAAGTCAGATTGTCCTTTTGCTTGCCGATCACATATTGTACGGTCGAGCACATCTGGAATTTCATTCCCTTTTCCAGACGGTTGTAAATTACCGCTGCGACCTTTGGGCGTTCCGCATCAACAATCGCCTCCCGTTCGATGATGGAAGCGTATTTGATGATGTCGCGCAGCTGCACACCCTGCTCGGTCGTCAGATAAGCGCCGTATCGGGTCAAAAGGTCTTTCCATTCTGTCTCCTGTCCTTTGAAGATGCCTTCAAAGACATCCTGATTAAACTGGCGCAGCATGGTGTTGATGATCTCTTCTTCTGAGCTGCCCTCCGCGACATAATAGGTGTTTGGCATCAGATAGCCCTCCAGATAATTGTCCGGCAGATCCCTTTTCATTGCTTCCACATCACTTGCATAATGAAGAAATTCATATGTATCGAGCCACTTCGGATCTTTAACGACGTTCTCGAATACAGCCTGATCGCCCATGCCCTGATCGACCAGCTTTTGGATTGTCTGTGCTACGGTCAGTCCCTCCGGTACCGTAAACGTCTGCATACTCACCTTGCCGCCTACCAGGATCTCTGCGATCTCTGTATAGTCCATGGACGGCGAAAGCGCGTAAGTGCCCGCCTTATACTGGCTGTCCCAGCCTTTGCTCTTAGACCAGAACCGGAACTTGCCCGCGCTGGCGATGATACCGTTATCCTCCAGCGTCTGCGCGATGCCCGCGGCACTGGTGCCTGACGGAATCTCCACGCTGACTGAGGCGGCATTTTCGCTGTCATACGGTTTCCCCATACTGCCCATATAGATCCAAAAACCTACCGCAAGGAGCAGCACACCGATGAGCGCAGGAATCAAAATTTTGGCAAGATGCTTTGATGATCTCATGTATATCCCCTTTTGTATCGTTTGCTTTAGCTTCAGATATTTTGCCTTTTGATATTGTATTCACAATCATTTCAGAAAAACGGAAGGACGGCAGAATTTTGCTGCGCGTCCTTCCGCCACTCAAGCTTTTTGTATCAACTATTTCGCTCTTCCCAGATATTCGCCGGTTCTGGTGTCGATCTGAATCTTTTCGCCGGTTTCGATGAAGATCGGAACCTGTACCACTGCGCCGGTTTCTACAGTTGCTGCCTTCGTTACATTGGTCGCAGTGTTGCCCTTTACGCCCGGCTCTGTTTCGATGACCTCAAGATCTACGAAGTTCGGTGCTTCTACCAGGAACGCATTTCCCTGGAAAAACTTCACGGTCGCTTCGTCGTTCGGTCTCATGAACTTGATCGCATCCTCTACCTGCTCTGCACCCAACGGAATCTGATCGTAAGTTTCCGGGTCCATGAAGTAATAGAGTCCGTCCATATCGTACAGATATTGCATCTTCTTGGTTTCGATGATTGCTTCTTCGAACTTGTCATCCGGGTTAAACGCTTCTTCTCTGGTCGCTCCGGTGATGATGTTCTTATATTTGGTTCTTACGAATGCAGCGCCTTTGCCCGGCTTTACATGTAAGAAGTCAAGAACAACATGCGGTTCTCCGTTGATCTGAAATGTTCTGCCTTTTCTGAAATCACTAGCGTAAATCATATTTATCTCTCCATTCTTTATTTAAATCTGTTATTTATGACATATTGATATTTTGATTATATCAAAAAACATGTCGATTGCCAAGTACTCATTCTGATATTTTCAAGGAATTTCCATAGTAAAACCGGATTTTATCCCAAAAGATCGCCGACACCGATGGCTTCGCCGATGATGCCGTAAACGTCTTTCATCATCAGAGAAAATCTCATCTCGGCCTGCAGATACTGTGCAGTCAGCGGGTCTGCCGCCATGATCGTGTACAGCTGCTGGATTCCTGCCATATCTTCCGCGTTCGGCTGTTCACCCATCATCTGTTTGGTTTGAAATTCCAGCTGTTTTGCCTGAAAGTCTTTGAGCATTTTGGAAAGATCTGCGTTTGCATCGATCTGTTTCTTTAAGGCATCGTATTGTTTGAATTCTTCAGAGGCCTTGATGGCAGACGCCAGTCCATGCGCCTGATCGTATACGTTCATTTGCTTATTTCTCCTTTACCGTTTTATCAAAATTTTATCCCTGTGCGCTGCTAATTCGCCCGCGCAGTCGCTCTCTGCTACTTTGCAGGAAAGCTTCCTCTATCCCTGCGCGCTGCCAAAATGTTCTTGCATTTGTCCTCGTCGCTGTGCATTGCAGCTGCACATGATTTGCTGCGCAGTGCCGCGAATCAAACTCGCATCTTCGATGCTCAAACACTGATTCCGCGCAGGCTGCGCATCTGCATCACTTTGCAGACAATGCAAGCAGCTCCTGCGGAATCATACAGAACTTTTTGACAGCGTGCAGAAAATCGCAAGCAAGCAGCAACAGCGATGCGTTCCTTTGCTGCAGAGCGAAAGAATTTCACGCGCAAGCAAGGCAGGAAAATGGTGCCGGAATTGTTCTGACAGCAGCGCTGGACAGAAAATTCCGCCCATTTTCGCCGCAGCGAGCAGATGAAATTCCTCGTGCCGCAGCCGGAACGCAAAGGTGTTCGCTGTTGATTGCGCTTTGCACCTGCACCCCGGAAACCGGTCCTGCAGGTTCCGCGCAAGAAGCGCTACACTTCGAGGAAGATCGGCAGAATGATCGGGCTGCGCTTGGTCGTTTCGTAAATGAAACTGCTCAGCGAATCTCTGACCTGCGACTTCATCGCGTTCCAGTCCGTAATATTTTTATCCTGACAGCGCTTCAACGCCTGAATCGCCACCTTACGCGCCTCATCCATCAGCTTTTCGTTTTCTCTGACATAGACAAAGCCTCTGGAGATAATGTCCGGTCCGGAAACCACCAGATGACTTTCGCGCTCGATAGCCGCCACGACGATCATCAGACCAGACTCGGACAGCAGTTTGCGGTCTCTGAGTACGATATTGCCGACATCACCGACCCCAAGGCCATCGACGAGAATCGCGTCTGCCTCCACCTGGTCTTTTTCGACAAACGCCTTGCGCGTATTAACGTTCAGAATGTCGCCGTTGTTGAGCACGAAGATGTTCTCCTTCTTCATGCCCAGAGACTCTGCCAGTCTGGCGTGCTGCACCAGATGACGGTATTCGCCATGTACCGGCATGAAGAACTTTGGCTTGATCAGCGAATGCAAGAGCTTCAGCTCCTCCTGACACGCGTGTCCGGAAACATGAATATCCGCGATATCGGAGTAGATCACCTCCGCGCCCTTTTCAAAGAGCTTATTGACGACATTGGATACGGTTTTTTCATTGCCCGGGATCGGTGTCGAGGACAGGATGACCGTATCGCCTTTTTTGAGCTTTACAGCCTTATGCTCGCCGGAAGCGATGCGAGACAGGGCTGACATCGGTTCGCCCTGGCTGCCGGTCGTGATGATGACCAGTTTATCGTCCGGAATGTTCTTTGTCATTTTAAGATCGACCAACGTGCCTGCCGGGATATTCAGATAACCCAGCTCGATCGCGAGCGCGACTACGTTTTCCATACTTCTGCCGGAAACCGCCACCTTGCGGCCGACCTTGACCGCGTTCTCGATAATCTTCTGCACGCGATGTACGTTCGACGAGAAGGTTGCGATGATGATGCGGTTTTTGGAACTGCGGAAGATATTTTCAATCGTCTGCCCAACCACGCGTTCAGAGGCTGTATAGCCCGGACGCACCGCGTTGGTGCTGTCGCAGAGCATCAGCGTCACACCCTTCTTACCAATCTGCGCCAGCTTCGAAAAGTCGATCGGTTCCCCGTCAATCGGTGTATAGTCGATCTTGAAGTCGCCGGAGTGGAATACCACGCCTGCCGGGGTCGTGATCGCCAGACAGATCGCGTCCGCGATTGAGTGCGTCGTGCGGATCGTTTCGATATCAAAATACTCGCCGAGCTTAAACTTATCGCCTGCGTTAATCGTCCGCAAATCCCCGATTACTTCGTGTTCTTTTAACTTGTTTTCCACCAGTCCCAGCGTGAGTCTCGTGCCATAGACCGGAATCTTGATATGCTTGAGCAGATAAGGAATGGCGCCGATATGGTCCTCATGACCATGCGTGATCACCATACCGACGATCTTGCTGCGATTCGCGATCAAGTAGGAAAAATCCGGAATGACGATATCAATGCCGTACATTTCGTCCTCCGGGAAAGAAAGTCCGCAGTCGATGATCAAAATTTCATCTTGGTATTCCAGGAGTGTCAGGTTCTTGCCGATTTCGTTCAGTCCTCCTATTGGAATCACCTTTAGCATTGGGCTTTCTTTTTTTGGTTTTGTTTGTCTTCTTCTCATAAATTCTCCGTCCTTTTTTCTCTATTTATGAAAAGACAGTATTTTCTTGCAGGACCCGCGCCGCCAAACACTTGCTGCGGCGGCGCACCTGCTGTGATATTATTCTGTTTCTATCTATTTTACTACAATGTTGATCAGTTTGTTCGGTATGGAAATTACCTTGACAACTGTCTTTCCGTCCAGTAATGCTTGAATCTTATCACTCTCCATTGCTGTCTTTTCGAGTGCTGCCTTATCAAGATTGTTGGCAACACTTAACTTATCTTTTAATTTGCCGTTGATCTGCACGATGACTTCCACCTCGTCCTTCACCAGCGCGGATTCGTCAAATTCCGGCCATGACATCACTGCCACAGACTCGTTCTGCCCGATATCATGCCACATTTCCTCACAGATATGCGGTGTGAACGGGGACAGGATCAAAATCAAATCTTTGATTGCTTTGCCAAAGAAGCCGACGTTCACATCGCCCTCTTTGTAGCGGTACATTTCGTTTACAAGCTCCATAATCGAAGAGATCGCCGTATTGAAGCTGAATCTGCCGCCGACATCCTCGCTGACCTTTTTAATCGCGGTATGCAGCATATAGTTCAGAGACTTGTCAGCTTCGGTCTTGATCTCAAACGCTGTCGGTACTTCCGGATATTTTGCGTGGAATTCGTAAACCAGTCTCCAAACACGATTGAGGAAACGATAGCTGCCCTCCACGCCCGCGTCGGACCAGTCAAGCTCTCTTTCCGGCGGTGCCGCGAAAAGAATGAATAATCTTGCAGTATCCGCGCCGTATTTCTTGATGATTTCCTCCGGACTGACGACATTGCCGAGCGACTTACTCATCTTCTTGCCGTCCTTGTTGACCATACCCTGCGTCAAAAGATTCTTAAACGGCTCATCATCTCTGACAAGACCGAGATCATGCAGCGCCATCTGGAAGAAACGAGAGTACATCAGATGCAGGATCGCGTGTTCGACACCGCCGATATACTGATCCACATTCATCCAGTAGTTCGCCTTGTCCGAATCGAACGGCGCGTGGTCGTTCTTCGGATCACAGTATCTGAGGAAATACCACGAGGAATCTAGGAAGGTATCCATCGTATCGACTTCTCTGGTCGCTTGCTTGCCGCAGCGCGGACAAGCGCAGTGTTTGAAGGTCGGCGAGGTCGCGATCGGGGATTCCCCTTTGCCGGTGAATTCCACGTCCGTCGGCAGCAGAACCGGCAGGTTCTCTTCCTTCTCCGGTACCCAGCCGCAGTCCTCACAGTAGATCATCGGAATCGGTGTGCCCCAGTATCTCTGACGCGAGATCAGCCAGTCTCTGAGTTTATAGTTGACCTTGCGGTGTCCGAGCCCCTCCTTCTCCGCCTTGTCGATCATATACGGGATCGCGTCTGCGGATTGCATCCCGGTGATTTCGCCGGAGTTGATCATCACGCCGGACGCCGCGCAGGCCTGTGTCAGGTGATTCACATCCACTTCCGGATCCTGCGGATCAACAACCGGGACGATGTCGATACCAAATTTCGTCGCGAATTCAAAGTCTCTCTGGTCATGTGCCGGTACGCCCATAACCGCGCCGGTACCGTAGCCCATCAGAACGTAATCCGCGATATAGATCGGCATTTCCTTATGCGTGAACGGGTTGATCGCGTACTTGCCGATGAATACACCGGTCTTTTCGTTGGTCGTGGAGGTACGCTCGATCTCGTTCATGTGCTTGACCTTGTCGATATACTCCAGAACCGGTTTCTCGTATTCCGTTCCCTTGACATTTTCCAGAACGGTCGGATACTCCGGTGCCAGAACCATAAAAGTCGTACCGTAGATGGTGTCCACTCTGGTCGTGAATACCGTCAGCGTTTCATCGGAATCCTTCATTTTGAAATCCACTTCGCAGCCGTAGGACTTCCCGATCCAGTTTTTCTGCATTGTTCTGACCTTTGCCGGCCAGCCGTCCAGTTTGCCGTTGTCGAGGTTTTCCAGCAGTCTGTCCGCGTAGTCGGTAATCTTAAAATACCACTGCGAAAGGTTTTTCTTCGTCACCGGCGTCTTGCAGCGTTCGCAAACCCCGTCTACAACCTGTTCGTTGGCCAGTACGGTCTGACAGCTCGGACACCAGTTAACCGGATTTTCTTTCTTGTAAGCCAGCCCTTTCTTGAAGAACTGAATGAAGATCCACTGCATCCATCTGTAATAGTCTTCGTGGCAGGTCGCGACTTCTCTGTCCCAGTCATAGGAAAGACCGAGCTCTCTCAGCTGCGCTTCCATCTCGTGGATATTGTCCCAGGTCCATTTGCTCGGGTGGATACCATGCTGGATCGCCGCGTTTTCTGCCGGCAGGCCGAAGGAGTCGAAACCCATCGGATGCAGCACGTTATAGCCATCCATCTTCTTGAATCTGGCTACCACGTCACCGATGGAATAGTTTCGAACGTGTCCCATGTGCAGCTTGCCTGACGGGTATGGGAACATTTCCAGCACATAATATTTTTTCTTCGTTTCATCCTCTGTGCACTTGAACAGTTGATTTTGTTCCCAATAGTCCTGCCATTTTTTTTCGATTTCCTTAAAATTATACTTCTCGTTCATCTTTGTCCTATTCCTCCACTTCGATGAAATCACAATCGCCCCAAATTTTTTCGATACTGTATTTTTCTCTCATTTCCTTGGTAAACAGATTGACGATGATATCGCCAAAATCCATTAAAATCCAGCCGGAGTTCTGTTTGCCCTCTACCGACTTTACCAAGAGACCTTCCTTCGCGAATGCCTCTTCTACGTCATCCACCAATGTATTGATCTGTCGTTCGGATGTACCGGAACAGATGACGAAAAAGTCCGCAAAGGATGCCTTTCCCTGAATGTCGATGATGACGATATCCTGTGCTTTTTTAGCGGACAGCGTCTTTCCGGCAAGCAGCGCGTACTCTCTGTTGGTCATGGTTTTCCTCCTTTTTGTTTGATCGTATTTTCTAAATACGCTTTTGCGCGTATGGTTTCCTCATCTAAATATTTGCCGCTGGACCTGACAAAATCGATCGTGTTGGAAAGCGACATCAGGCACGCCTTGTCCAGATCGATATAGGCCTCCTTGCGCAGCGCTTCGACGCCCGGATAGGAACGGTTCGGCTCGACAGCATCAGCAATGTAGATGATCTTTTCCAAAAGCGACATGCCCGGTCGTCCGGTCGTGTGATAGGATACCGCGTTGATGATGTCCGGATCCTCGATCTCAAAATCACGCTGCATGATGATCGCCGCGATCTTGCCATGCGCCAGATTACAGTTATTCAGATACTTGCTGTCAAGACCCAGGTGCTTGACATAATAGTTGAGGCTGTTTTCGGAAACGCCCCGATACATATCGTGAAAGAGCGCCGCGATCTCAGCCTTCTGCGGGTCCGCGCCGTAGCGCTTCGCCAGCTCGATTGCGGTTGTCCGCACGCCTTCGGTGTGAATTTTCCTTTTTTCCGAAAAATTCTTCTCGATATAATCCTTAATCTCTTTGATAGAGTCCATGTTCTGTGATATACCTCTCTACAGTTTCGGGAACCAGACCTGTCGCAGGCTCGCCTGCTTGATATTTTTCGCGGATTTCGGTCGCTGAGATGTCCGGCATCTGCGATACCAGTTTGATGACGTTGGTCCCGTATCTCGCGCGGTACTCGCCAATCTTGTGATCCAGCTCCTCCTCCCGGTAGCCCGGTCTGATGCTGACGATAAAAGAAAAATGCTCCAAAAGGTCGATGCCTTTATACCAGCTGTCCAGCGCCAAAAACGCGTCTGTTCCCGTAATAAAGAAAATCTCCTTGCCCGGCATTTCCTTTTGCAGGGCTGTCAGCGTATCGTAGGTATAGGAGACGCGCATGCGGTCGATCTCAAGGGTCGAAACCTCCGTCCGCGGCACCTCCGCGAACGCCAGCTTCGCCATTGCGAGCCTGTGCGCATCATCGGTCACGCGCTTGCCCTGCTTGAACGGCTGGACATAAGCAGGCATTACGATCAGCTTCGCAAGACCCGCTTCCATGAGCGCTGCCCGGCCGAGCGTGACATGCCCGATATGTACCGGATCAAAGGTGCCGCCCAGCACACCGATACGATGCGGATATATTGTCTGTGCGCCGCTGTCAGACGCGCCTGCGCTCATGTTGGCCCTGCCCGCAGCCTGCCGGCTCTGCCGAGGCGGTCCGTCAGATGCGGCAGAGGTCTGTGCATCTAACGCCGGGCCGCCTCTGTCCAAATCTTGAAATTCAATGCCGCTGTCCCAGAATGATTCCCCGTATTCCCTGAACTCGAACGATGGATTCTGATCTCTGAGCGCCCGCCAGAACGAAGCCGCAAAATCCTCTTCCGCGCCCCAGCTGATATTGAACAGCCCCTCTCCGCCGCCGGATGCAACCGCACTGACAATGGCGGTTCCTGCTTTGAACAGATTCTCCACCCAGACCATCGTGATTGACAAACTGGCATAGGAACCGGTCCTCATAAAGTAATTCTCAAAGACTGCCGTCACAACATGATACTCTCCATCTCGGGTCGGCAGCTTGATGCACTGCATCGGCACGACCGGTTCTGACCCGGTGATCGTTTTGCCTGCCCGATAAATCGCACCGCAGCAGGCCTGAAACGAACCGTTGAATACTCTGGCATTGCGCAGTTTTTTGCTTTCCACACCCGGAATGCTCTGCGCAAGATCATCGAATTCGTACTGCAGATACTTCCTGGCCTCCTCGCTGAGCCCGGATTCCGGAAGCTCCTGCGCAAACTTTTCCTTTGCGTCTTGATAAGAATTCATCGTGATCGCAGTCTTAATATCCTGCAGCAGCGGTTCTGCCTTTTGCGCACAAGTCTCACAGAAATAGACATTCTGGTTCACCAGACAGAAATAATCCTGATAAAATTTGATGCTCGCGCCGCAGTTGATACATTCTTTCGCCATGGGAAGCGGATTCCTTTCTATAATTCTGCGTTATCTGCTTATTCCTTTGTCGTAATGCCGAGCTCGTCAAGCTGTGTCTGATCGACCGGTGACGGCGCGCTGGAAACCAGGCACTGCGCGTTCTGATTCTTCGGGAACGCGATGACTTCGCGGATCGACGGTTCACCGAGCAGGAGCATCACGAAACGGTCCAGACCGTAAGCAAGCCCTGCGTGCGGCGGCGCGCCGTATTTGAAGGCTTCAATCAGGAAGCCGAACTTTTCATCGCAGTCCTCCTTCGTCAGACCCAGTACCTCGAACATCTTCGCCTGCAGATTCTTGTCATGGATTCTGACCGAACCGCCGCCCAGCTCTACGCCGTTCAAAACGATATCATAGGCGTCTGCCTTGACTGCCAGCGGATCGGTATCCAAAAGCTCCAGCTGATCCAGCTTCGGGCAGGTGAACGGGTGGTGCATCGCCTTGAGCGAGTGATCTTCTTCGTCCTCTTCGAACATCGGGAAGTCAACGACCCACAGCAGATTGTACTGCTCGTCGTCCAAAAGTCCCATTCTCTTTGCGCATTCTCTTCTGAGGAAGCCCAGAGAATCATAGGTTACCTTCGCCCGATCGGAGCAGATAAAGATCAGATCCTCCGTCTTCGCGTCGAACACCTTTGCGATCTCCGCAAGCTCCTCCTGCGAGAAGAATTTATCTACAGAGGATTTGTATTCGCCCTCATGCACGCGAATCCAGACAAGACCTTTCGCGCCGTAAGCCTTGGTCATGTCCGTCAGTTTATCGATATCCTTACGGCTGAACTGCTCGGAACCGCCGGTCACGCAGATGCCTCTGACGTCGCCGCCGTTTGTCAGACAATCGGTAAAAACCTTGAAGCCGCAGTCTTTTACGACATCGTTCAGTTTTTTGAGTTCAAAGCCGAATCTCGTATCCGGCTTATCAGAACCGTAGCGTTCCATCGCTTCATCCCAGGTGATGCGCGGCAGCGGCAGCTGGATTTCCACGCCCTTGAGCTCGCGGAACACCTTGGCTAGGAAACCCTCCTGCATCGCGATGACATCGTCCTGATCCACGAAGGACATCTCCAGATCGATCTGCGTAAACTCCGGCTGCCGGTCGGCACGCAGGTCCTCATCGCGGAAGCACTTGACGATCTGCATGTAGCGGTCGGTACCGCCGACCATCAGAAGCTGCTTGAACAGCTGCGGAGACTGCGGCAGCGCGTAGAACTCACCCGGATACACGCGGGACGGTACGATATAGTCTCTGGCACCCTCCGGTGTGGATTTGATCAGCATCGGGGTTTCCACTTCGGTAAAACCGTTCGCGTCGAAATAGTCTCTGGCACATTTGCAGACCTTGTGACGGAAGGTCAGATTGCGCTGCATCTTGGTCTTTCTCAGATCCAGATAGCGGTATTTGAGACGCAGATTATCGTCCACGTTATCATCGTCCTTGATGTAGATCGGCGGCGTATCTGCTTCGGCATACAGCACCAGATCGGTCGCGAACACCTCGATCTCGCCGGTCGGGAGATTTTCATTCTTGGCGCTTCTCTCCTTTACGATGCCCTTGACGCCGATGACATATTCGCTTCTGAGCGCATCTGCTCTTTCAAACAGTTCCTGCGGAATCTGATCATCAAAGGTCACCTGCACGATGCCGGTTTTGTCTCTCAAATCCACGAAGATCAGTCCGCCGAGGTTTCTTCTCTTCGCGACCCAGCCGTTGAGTACGACTTCCTGCCCCGCGTTGCTGAGGTTCAGCGTGCCGCACATGTGCGTTCTCTTAAAAATATTGCTCATATCTCATACTTCTCCTGTTTCTATTTATCCTTGCATTCCTGCGGCTCAGCTGAGAGGCGCTTGTCAATTTCAGCTTTCAAGTCCTCAAACCGGACTTCTGTCTGCTCACCGCTGATCATATCCTTGCAGGTCGCGACGCCATGCTCCAGCTCGTTGTCACCGATGACAACCGCCAGCTTCGCGCCCAGTCTGTCTGCGTATTTGAACTGTCCCTTGAAGTTTCTCTGCAGATCATCGATCTGGCACTTATAGCCGTCTCTGCGCAGCGTAAACAGCAGCTTCTGTCCGCAGAGCTTTGCTTTTTCGCCCATGGTGGCGATGAAAACATCACATGCGGACGGTTTCGGAATCTCCACGCCGTTCGCTTCCATCAGCATCAGCAATCTTTCCTTGCCGAGACCGAAGCCGACGCCCGGGATCGGCGGTCCGCCGACCTCCTGCACCAGATTATCATATCTGCCGCCGCCGCAGACAGTGCCCTGCGCGCCAAGACTGTTCGTCACGAATTCAAAGGCTGTTTTCGTGTAGTAGTCCAGCCCTCTGACGATTTTCGGATTGATGACATATGGAATGCCGATGGCATCCAAATTCTGCTGCAGCTCCTCAAATGCCTTTTTGCAGTCATCACATAAAAAGTCGATCATCATCGGCGCACCCTGCACAAGCTCCTGATCCTGCGGGCTCTTGCAGTCGAGGATACGCATCGGGTTCTTGTCATATCTGGATTTGCAGGTATCACAGAGCTGATCGAACTTCGGTGCTAAGAACTCCTTCAGCGCTTTTCTGTGCTCCGCGCGGCAGTGCGGGCATCCGACAGAGTTGATCTCCAGTGTCAGATCGGACACGCCCATAGAGGTCAGAAAATCGTAGCCGATCGCGATGATCTCCGCGTCCGCGACCATATTCGGCGTACCGAAGGTTTCCACACCGAACTGATGGAACTGTCTCAGACGGCCGGACTGCGGCTTTTCATAACGGAAACAAGGGATATCGTAGTAGAGCTTGATCGGCTGCACTTCCGCGTACATCTTATGTTCGATGAAAGCACGTACCGCCGGAGAGGTGCCTTCCGGCTTCAGCGTAATGGAACGTCCGCCATGATCGTTGAAGGTATACATTTCTTTCTGCACGACATCGGTGGTATCGCCGATCCCTCTCTGGAATAATTCTGTATGTTCAAAGATCGGGGTTCTGATTTCCTTGAAGCCGTAGCGTTGGCACACGTCTTTCCACTTCTTTTCGATGTAATGCCACTTGTACACCTGATCCGGCATGATATCCTTCGTCCCTTTCGGTGCGTTCGTTAACATCTCTTTTCTACCTCCTTAAAAATATTCTGTTCTTTTCTATCCAGCATTTCCTCTAATCTGGAAATATAGATCTCATAATTGGAAACATTCGGCACCCGTTCCAGACGGTTTTCGTCCGGGTAGTAGATCTTGCTGATGCCGCCGGCGCCGAGCGCCAGAATGGTCTGCTTCTCCTCCATGATGCGAATGTTATAGATGCAAGGCGTATCGCCCTTGCAGTACCCTGTATTCTCAAAGGCACCTGCCATATGCTTCTGTCTGTACAGATAATACGGACGGAAGCCTGCTGTCTTGAGCTTCTGCTGCGCGACAGCCAGCATTTCCTTAACGGTTTCTCCCTGCTTATAGTGAAAATCCTTATCCACTTCCACAAGGCGCGAGGCGCGTTTGACCGCCAGCGTATGCACCGTAATATTCTCCGGGTCGAGCGCCAGAAGCGCCTCCATCGTCTCCGCGAAATCAGCAGGTGATTCCTCCGGCAGACCGGTAATGACATCTGCGTTGACGATCGGAATCCCGACCCAGTCCGCGCGCTGAAATGCTTTGACAATATCATCCGGACGATGCGCCCGCCCGATGAGGTCCAAAGTCTTTGCATGCATCGACTGCGGATTGATGCTGATGCGTGCGATATGGTGCTGCTGCAGCACTTCCAGCTTCTCATAGGTGATGGTTTCGGGACGGCCGGCTTCTACCGTAAATTCCTTTAGTTTGCTCAGGTCTATCGCAGCCTCCACCGTTCCCAGCAGCGCATCGAGCTGCTCTGCCGTCAGCGTGGTCGGTGTGCCGCCGCCGATATAGATGCTCTCCGCCCAAAGTCCGGTCTGCCGCATGCGTCTGCCGACATACGCAATTTCTTGCTTTAATGCCTCCAGATAGCGCGCGATCTCCGCGTCCGGCACCTGATTGGAAGTAAAAGAACAGTAAAGGCATCGAGTCGGACAGAACGGAATCCCGATATAAACGCCGACCGAATCCGGAGCTGCCTTGCCGCAGACCTCCCGCTGATAGGCTAAGGTATCTGTGAGGAGATCGATCTTGGACTCTGCCAGCAGATAGTCCTCGCGGAGTGTTCTGCGTACCGCCTCCATATCCTGCAGACGATCAAGCAGCTCTCCTGCCAGCTTGACCGGACGCACGCCCGTCAGAATGCCCCACTCCGGCTCATATCCGGTTACCGCAGCTAGTTTACGGTAAATTTCTCGTTTGATCTCGTTTTTATCCGCGGACAAGGCTTGATTGATCTCAAGCAGGATTGGCTGCGCGGCAGGCGCCGCGATTTCCGCCGGCTGCGTCCCGCCTGCCGCGAGATTGCCGTTTTCGTACTTGACTTCTAAGTCCGCCGCTGCTTCTGCCTCCGCGTCCGTATAGCTCACGAACATGTCCGGCGAGAGAAACACCTTGATCAGCTCCTGCAGATCATATTTATTTGTGATCCCATGAAGTAAAATTTTATACAAAAGGATTTCCTTTCTTCTCGTCGCCGATCGTTGTGAAGCCCATATGCCCCGGCAGTACAACCGTATCATCCGGCAACAGGAACAGCTTATCCTTGATGGAATTCATCAGCACGCGAAAATCGCCGCCGTAAAAATCGGTTCTGCCGATGGAGTAACGGAACAGGGTGTCCCCGCTAAAAACGTGCCCGTTTACATAAATGCTGATGCCGCCCTTGGTATGACCCGGCGTATAAAGAATATGCAGCGTCATATTGCCAACGGTCAGTTCATCGCCGTCCTTGACATAGAGGTCCGGCTCTACCGTAATCGGTTTGCCGAACATTTCGGTTGACACGTTGCGCTTTGCGTCATGCAGAAGCTCCGTTTCGTTTTCGCTCGCCACAATCTTAGCGTTCGGAAAATCCTTCGCGTGTTCCGCAACACCGCCGATATGGTCACCATGTCCATGTGTTAAAATAATATACACAATATCCAGTCCGAGCTTCTTGACTTCTTCGGTCAGCTCTTTGCAGTAACCGCCCGGATCGACGATAAATCCTTTTTTGCTTTCTTCATCGTACGCAAGGTACGTGTTGACCTGAATCGGTCCTGTCATGTATCTGATGATTTTCATATTTTCCCTCTAAAATAATTTGTGGCTGTCCAGTAAAATGGTCACCGGTCCATCGTTATAAATGCGCACGAGCATCTCCGCCTGAAAGATGCCTTCGCCGACCGGAATGCCTTTGTCTGTCAGCTTCTGATTGAAATATGCGTATAGCGCTTTTGCCGCTTCCGGTCTTGCCGCGTGGCTATAGCTCGGTCGCTTGCCCTTGCGCACATCGCCCAGCAGCGTAAATTGTGAGATGGAAAGGACACCGCCGCCGATATCCAGCACCGAACGGTTCATCACGCCGTCCGCATCGTCAAAAATACGAAGTCCTGCCACCTTTTCTGCGATGTAATCCGCATCCTTTTCGGTATCGCCGTCTTCTACGCCTAATAGAACGACCAGACCCTGCCGGATTGCGCCTGTCACGTTTTCCTCTACGGTCACATCTGCCTGTGTGACGCGCTGCACGACTGCTCTCATATGTGCTGTACTCCTTCTCTTTTATCGTTTATTTTTTATGATTTTGCTCTGTAAACCTGTGTCACGCCCTCGATATTGCGCAGACTGCGCTGCACCTTCTGCATCTCCTGCGTACTGGAAATCGACAGGGTAATCGTCATCGTCAAGCTGCCGTCTCTGCCGCTTTTCGCATTGACCCCGGACAAATGAATATCCATATCCTCACAGACTCTGGAGATATCCGAAAGCATCCCCTTCCGATCCGTTCCGATGATGCAGATGTCGGTATTGTAGGCTTTCCCTGCTTTGAGGTCCTCCCAGTCCACCTTGATGAAACGCGCCTTTTCATGCTCCGGCAGCGCCACGATATTGGAACAGTCCCGTCTGTGAACGGAAATGCCGCGTCCTTTGGTGATGAAGCCGACAATCTCGTCTCCCGGTACCGGATTACAGCACTTGGCAAGTTTGATCATCAGGTTGTCCGCGCCTTCGACGACAATGCCCGGATTATCAGCTGATTTTCTGCGATCGCGTAATTTTTTCGCTTCTGCTTCCTTGATTTCGGCTGCGAGTTCTTCATTGCTCTTTGGAAGTTCTGTCTTTGTCTCGTCCGTATAGTAGCCAAACAGGAGGTTTGCAAACTTGCTGACCAGCGTACCGCCGTTGGCAAGCTGCGTATAGCATTCGTCTGCGTTGGCAAAATTCATTGCCTTCATCGCTTTGTTCAAAAAAGCGGATTTGGCGCAGACCGCAGGCTCGAAGCCCCGCTTGCGGATATATTTATCTAAAAGATCCTTACCCTTATCAATGGTGTCGGATTTGTTTTCTTTTTTGAGCCAGCTGCGGATCTTGTTTCTGGCGTTAGAGCTTTTGGCGATCTTCAGCCAGTCAATGCTCGGTCCCGCTGAGTTCGCGGAGGTGACGATCTCGACAATGTCACCGTTCTGCAAGGTGTAATCGATGGTCACCATCTTGCCGTTGACCTTGGCGCCGACGCACTTGCAGCCGATAGCTGAGTGGATCTTAAAGGCGAAGTCCAGCGGTGTTGAACCCGCCGGCAGCTCGATCACATCGCCGCGCGGCGTGAATACGAATACCTGACTGGCGAACAGATCCATTTTCATCGTCTCCAGGAAGTCCTTCGGGTCATTGATGTCCTGCTGCCATTCCAGAGACTGCCGCAGCCATGCCAGTTTGATATCGTCATTGGATGCTTTGCCGGAAGTATCTCCTTCCTTGTACTTCCAGTGTGCTGCGATACCGTATTCCGCGACCTGATGCATCTCATAGGTGCGGATCTGAATTTCAAACGGTTCGCCGTTGTCGCCGATGACCGTCGTATGCAGTGATTGGTACATATTCGGTTTCGGCATCGCGATATAGTCTTTGAATCGACCCGGGATCGGTTTCCACATGGTATGGACGATACCGAGTACCGCGTAGCAGTCCTTCACATTGTCTACGATGATACGGACTGCGATCAGATCGAAGATCTCGTCGATCTGCTTATTTTGATATTTCATCTTCTTATAGATGCTGTAATAATGTTTTGCCCTGCCGTAGATGTCGTAATGCAGGTGCATGTCGTCAAGCGAATCGCGAATCTCGCTGATGACCAGATTGATGGTCGCCTCGCGTTCTTCCTTACGCTTGTTGACTTTTTCCTTGAGCTCCTGAAACTCCTGCGGATGCAGATATTTGAGTGCCAGATCCTCAAGCTCAAACTTGACTTTGGAAATACCGAGCCTGCTGGCAAGCGGCGCGTAAATTTCGAGAGTTTCGTTGCACTTTTCGATTTTTTTCTCGGGGCTCATGTACTCCATGGTCCGCATGTTGTGCAGTCTGTCTGCCAGTTTAATGATCAGGACGCGGATGTCCTTGGACATCGCCAAAAACATCTTGCGGAAGTTCTCCGCTTGTATTTCCTCTTTGGATTCAAATTTAATCGTGCCTAATTTCGTCACACCGTCCACCAGAAGGGCGATCTCCTCACCGAAATCGGCGACGAGCTGCTCTCTGGTGTAAGGTGTATCTTCTACCACGTCATGCAAAAGCCCACCGACGATCGTTGCATCATCCATCCCCATCTCCGCAAGGATCAGCGCGACATGAATCGGGTGGATGAAATACGGTTCTCCGCTCTTGCGCAGCTGCCCTGCATGCAGGCGCTGGGCGGTATCGAACGCTTTGCCGATCAGCTCGGTGTTGTATTTAGAATTGATACTTAGTATTTTTTCTAAAAATTCAGCTTTTGTGGTCATAGATCATGGCTCCTATTTTGTCTTTTTTGCCTTTTTTGTCGTACTTAATACGTACTTCGATGTTTCATCTTTCTTGCAGAGGTCATAATAGAGCGGGCTGCAGATAAAGATGGAGGAATAGCATCCTACGATAACACCGACCATCAGCGGAATGATAAACTCTCTGATCGCGGAGGATACCATAATGCAAAGCGGGACCATAACGACCAGTGTGGTCAAGGACGTCATGATCGTTCTGTTCAGTGTCTGATTGATGCTCAGGTCGATATTGGTTTCGTTGTTGTCCTTCGGATGCAAAGCCTTGTTCTCCCGGATACGGTCGAAGATGACGATCGTATCGTTGATGGAATATCCGACCAGAGTCAGAATTGCCGCGATAAACGGATTGTTGACCGTATAGCCGAAGATCGCATAGAATGCGATGACCATTAAGACGTCATGCACCACGCCGGCAATCGCCGTCACACCATACTTCCATGACTTGAACCGGAAGATGATATAGATCAGCATGCCGATCGAAGCGATGATCACAGCTTTCAGCGCATTCGCCTTCAGCTCGTCGCCGACAGACGGTCCGAACTGTTCGGAAGCCAATACATCCTCCTGCGTAATACCGAAATCTTCACCCAGGGTATCAATGATCTCCGCACGAGCTGCATTGTCCAAAGACTTGATCGTCTTGATCACGATCTGGGTGTTCCCCACTCCCGCGTAGATGATTTGTGGAGAAAGCTCATAGGATTCCAGCGATTTTTCGATGTCTGCAACCGGAACCTCTTTGCCCATTTCTACCTGAATGGTCGTACCGCCGGTAAAGTCGATACCGTAGTTCATACCGCCGATCGTCGCAAACAGCAGTCCCGCAATGATGATTACACAGCTTATGATGTAGTAAACTTTTCTATGTTTGATAAATGAGAAAGTTTTATTTAACATCTGCTTCGGCGTCAAATCATCATTCACGCCAAAGTACTTATTCTTTGCAAATTTCGGATTGTTCGCCAGCAGGGAAATGAACAGCTGTGTAATGACTACGGCTGTAAAAATACTGATCACGATACCGATCATCAAGGTCAGTGCGAAGCCCTTGACGGAGGTCGTGCCGATCTCGTACAGTACCACTGCTGCAATCAAGGTTGTGATCTGTGCGTCGAGTACGGTCGTCAAGGCATTCTTAAAGCCTGCATCGACCGCCACGCGAATCGTCTTGCCTGCGCAGATTTCCTCTTTGATTCTCGCAAAGATGATGACGTTCGCGTCAACAGCCATACCGATAGACAGGATCAATGCCGCAATGCCTGGTAAGGTCATAACGACGCCCAGTCCGACCATGGACCACATGAACATGATGACGTACAGCAGCAGTGCGATGTCTGCGATCAGTCCCAGCATGCCATAGAAGATCAGCATCAGCAGGAATACGATACCAAGACCGATTGCGCCTGCCACGATGGACTTGTCCAGCGCGTGTGCGCCGATGGTCGCCGTCTGTACGGAGGACTGTACTTCTTCCAGTTCCACCGGAAGCGCGCCGCCTCGAATCAGCGCCGCGGTCATGGAAGCTTCTTCTTTGCTGTATTTACCTTCGATCTCACAGCTGCCGCCGCTGATGACGCTCTGCACGTTCGGGTTGGTGATGATCTCTCCGTCCAGTACGATCGCGATCTGATTCGCCTGCAGACCATCGATCGTCGGCGTCACTTCCTGATTAAAGGCCTTTCTGGTACCTTCTTCAAACAAGGTCGCGCCTTCGCTGTCAAAGTCGAGCAGAATTTTGTAGTAGCTTCCATCTGTCGCAATCTGCGCGTCTTTGACATGGCTACCGTCCAATACCACGCTGCCGTCTGCCAGAATGAAGTATAACTGTGCGGTTTTACCGATCGCCTTGATGGCGTCTTCCGCATCCTCCATGCCCGGAATTTCCACTCTCAGACGGTTGGTGCCTTCGATCGTGACGGAGGATTCCGCAACACCCATTTGATTGACACGATTGTCAAGTACCGCGCGGGTCTGTTCCATCAGCTTCTTGAGTTCGTCTCCGGTCAAGTCTGTCTTAGCCTCCATAACGACATAAACACCGCCGTCGATGTCCAGGCCGTATTTTAAGGCAGATTTCACAGAGGTGATAGCTCCGTCTTTTGTCTTGTCACCGATGCCGAACAGGGTGACATACCAGCCGAATACCAGTGCGATGATCACCAGCACAGCCAGTACACGTTTCAGTTTTAAACTCATTTTTCAAAAACCTCTCATATCTTATGATTTCTATGAATGCCCATAAAGGGGCATTTTATTTTACATTACATTTTACTACTTTTTTGCCTTTCTTACAAGAGCAAACCGTTGATTTTAGAACAAAAAACTCTGGAAAAGGGCAAAAATACGCAAATTTTACACGAAAAAAGAACCCTGAACGAATCAGGGTCCCTTGTATGCTGTGATATGATGGCTGCTGCAGTCCGCTATTCTTCACTCGCAGCTTCTTCTGCCGCAGCTTTTTCGACTTCTGTAACAGCAACCGGAGCATCTTCTTTTGCAGTCTCTTCTACATCGGAAGACTTTCTGAGCTTCTTCGGCATAGCCTTCTTCGGTGCTTCATCCTCCACAACAGTCTCTCTGTCTTCACGTCTTGCAGACGGTTTGGTTACGGATGAAACAGCCCATCTCATCATTTCAAATTTCACTTTGTCAGCACCGACTTGAATGATGAAAGAATCTTCTTTTGTCTTTACGATTTTACCGCAGATACCGCCGATGGTGACGATCTCGTCTCCTACAGTCAAGGCTTTTCTCATATCCTGAATCTGCTTATCTTTTTTCTTTTGCGGTCTGATCATCAAAAAATACATTACGACGATCAAAAGAACCAAAGGAATTAAATTTGCTAATCCTGCTGGCATGCTTTAACGCTCCTCTCATATACTATGCTTTCGTTTCCATAAAAATGGTGCCGGCGATGGGGGTCGAACCCATACGGTGTTGCCACCACAGGATTTTGAGTCCTGCACGTCTGCCAATTCCATCACGCCGGCATGCTTCTGTTACCACTCTTGAGGTAACAGAACAATCATAGCATAAAACTTTCGAAAATACAAACACTTTTTTTAATTATTTTGATTTTTGTTGTCATTTTGTCCGGTTTCTGTCTCTTTCTCCGGTTCGATCACCTTACTCCAACGCCAAGTTTGACAGTTTTTGTAAATATCATGGAACAGCGGCAGCTGCTCCGCCTCAAAATACGGAACGCCGACCAAACCCACATATTTATAGCAAAGCGGTTCATAAGGAAGCGCCTCTGCGAGCTGCTGCTTGATACCGCGGTAGATCTCCTGATATTCCTCGTTGGTGTGCATGCGTTCCAGCTCGTTCACCTGCGTCAGCAGAGAGAAATTCGTATACTTCCATGGGTTTTTGCCGTTGAAGAATGCCCGCAGATCATAGTTTTCTTCGATGCTGTAGCCGACCAGAAGAAGATCAAACGCCCCCTTTTTCATCGCTGCCTGATATGCTTTTGCCGTCAGCGCCTGCACATTTGTTTTGAATCCCAGACTTTCCAGATTCGCCGCGATCAAACGTGCTGCTGCCGTACGCGTTGCGTTCTTTTTGTTGACAAGGATCGTGACTGTCATGTCCGCAACGCCTGTTTTTTCAAGCTCTCCGTCATGATCGTCATACGAGAAGCCCGCAGCTTCCAAAAGCTCCACTGCTTTTTGATAATCGTAGACAGCAGAGGTAGCCTCGTCCTGTACGCCCAGATAATTCGGATAGTAGATCGAATCGGTCAGAACGCCGTCGCCCATATAGGCATTGGCGAGGATCTTTTCCCGATTAATGCCCGCAGAGATCGCCTGTCTGGTCTTAAGATCTTTGCAAATCCCTGTTTTCGTGTTGTATACTAACATTTCCAGCTGATTGGAAACGATATTGTACATCTGATATTGCTTATCCGACACAACAGACTTGCGTCCGGAAGAATTATCCAGATAACATGTCACCATTTCGATTTCCATCAGACTTTCCGCCAGATCGCGGTCCGGTACGATTGTCACGTAAATTTTGTTCTCCGCCTGCGTGCCGAAATAGTCTTCATTCGGTACCATGCGCAGGTATTTGAGATAATTGTAGGACTTATACTGATATACGCCGGTGCCGATCGGCTTGAAATCGTCTTTTGCACGCGCGAACTGCAGCGCACTCGCGTATTGCGTGCTCGGTACGATCGGAAAGATCAGATCATCCAGGGAACAGTTGTAGTTATTATTGAAATAGATCCTGCAAGCATAGGTATCCGTCACATTGACCGATATGATCTTGGACACCTTCTCGTAGTACGGTGAAGTACTGCCGACCGCCTTGATCGCGCTGACCGTAAAGCGAACATCTTCCGCACGCAGACGCTTTCCATTATGCCAATTGACCTTCTTTTTGAGCTTCAGATCGATATAAGCGCGTTCTGTGTTGACCGTATAGCTGCGCACAAGCTCCGGTACGGCGCTGAGATTTTCGTCATACGCAAAGAGACTGCTGTAGAGCAGCTTGGAAAGATAGTATACGTCCTCACTCTGCGAAATCAGCGGGTTGAGCGTATCGATCCGCTCTGCCGCGAAATACAAGGTATCCTGCGCCTCGTATTTAATATCCGGGTCGATATTGAGCACCTCTTCCTTGTAGATCTCCACACTGGAAAACACCGCGCCCAGAGCCGTCAAGGCAAAAACCCCTATCACCCAGTATTTTTTTAAAAATTGCAGCAGCCGATTGTCTTTCATCCGTTTTCTCCCTCAAGTTCTATCCCTCTATGTCCAGCGCCGCAAGCAGCGCGTCGATCTGCGCATACAGCCCCGGCAGCTCCCCGGAATTGTCGATCACGTGATCCGCAAGCGTTTCCTTCTGCGCCTCCGGCATCTGGTTTGCGATCCGCGCCTCGATTTCCTCCGGTGTCAGCCCGTCTCTCGCGACGATGCGCGCGATGCGTTTTTCGGAACGGCATACGACCAGCCAGGTCTCATCGGTATAACGCTGCATCCCACATTCAAACAGCAGCGGTGCGTCGATAACGACCAGCTTTTCCTGCTGCTGCCGGTACATCTGCACCAACTGCAGTGTCTTTTCGATGACTCTGCGGGTAATGATTTCCTCCAGCTGTGCCTTTTTCTCTGCGTCCGCGAACACAAGACGCCCCAGCTTCTTCCTGTCCAGACTGCCGTCACCAAGGAAAAACTCCGCGCCGAAGGCTTCCCGGATTTCCAAAAGGCATGGACTGCCCGGTTCTGTCATCTGATGCGAGATCTTGTCCGCGTCGATGAGCCTGCAGCCTTTTTGTGCAAGATAAGCGGAAACCGTAGACTTTCCGGTGCCGATACCGCCCGTCAAACCGATAATTTTCATGTGTTTTTGTATCTCCTATTTCAAGTCGTACCAGCTTTCCCCTTCGCCCAGCTCACTGACCAGCTTGACCGAGAGCTGCACCGCCGATTCCATGTTTCTGACCAGCAGCTCTTTGATCTCGGCAAGCTCTGTCTTGGCTGCATTGATGATCAATTCATCGTGCACCTGCAAAATCAGACTGGAATCCGGATGCTTTGCTTTGAGCTCGCGATAGACCTTGACCATCGCGATTTTGATGATGTCCGCGGCAGTGCCCTGGATCGGCGTGTTCATCGCCAGACGTTCCCCTGCTTGTCTGACCATATAGGCAGATGCGTTGATCTCATGGATGGCACGCTTGCGTCCGAGCATCGTTTCTGCATAGCCGGTTTCTCTGCAGTGTGCGATCTCACCGTCCATATACGCCTTGACTTTTTGATGTTTTTTGAAATATTCTTCGATATAGGACTCCGCCTCTTTGCGCGTAATATGCAGATTTTCGCTGAGACCGAAGCCGCTCATGCCGTAAATGACACCGAAATTGACCGCTTTCGCTTTGCTGCGGTCACCCGGCGTGACCTCGTCCATCGGTACGCCCAGCACCTTGGCTGCGGTCATCTTGTGGATATCCTCACCCAGCCGGAACGCTTCCAGAAGCCCCGGATCCTGCGACAAATGCGCCAAAATGCGCAGCTCGATCTGGGAATAGTCCGCGCCGACCAGAATATGCGCTGCGTCCGAAGCACTGAACGCCTTGCGCAGACTGCGTCCGGTCTCCTGCCGGATCGGAATGTTCTGCAGATTTGGCTCAGTGCAGCTGATCCTGCCTGTTGCGGTCACCGTCTGCTGGAAATGTGCGCGGATCTTGCCGTCCTCGCCGATCAGCGGTTTCATGCCCTCCACATAAGTAGAATTGAGCTTCGTCAGATTGCGATACTGGAGTACCGCATCGACGATCGGATGCTTGTCCCTGATCTTTTCGAGAATATCGGCGCTGGTGCTGTAGCCGCGCTTGGTCTTCTTGCCAGCCGGCAGCTGCAGCGTTTCAAAGAGAATGTCGCCGAGCTGAAACGGCGATTTGATATTGAAGCGGCAGCCCGCATAAGCGTAGATCTGTTCTTCCAGAAGCTCTGTCTGCGCCTGCAGCTCCTGCCCGATCTTGTCTAAAAATGTGCTGTCTGTACGGATACCCTCCGCCTCCATCGCTGCCAGAACTTCGATCAGCGGCAGTTCCGCATCGTAAAAGACTTTCTCCAACGCATTTTCCTGCAGTTTGGCTTCTTGATGTGCGCGCAGCTTTGCCGCAACGTCTGCGGTCACGATGCCGTATTCGATATTCTGTGTATCGACAGCCGCGAACATATCCATCTGCCTGCTTTCACCGAAATATTCCTCCGGACTTTTTACCGCGAGATGCAGCTGTTCAAACGCCAGACTTTTCAGATCATACTGGTTTTTGGAAACGTCCAGCACGTAAGCCGCGATCGCCGTATCGAAAACGACCGTAAACTGCTGATATCCGTAAACCATCAGGCTGTAGAGGCTTTCCTTGATGTCGTGCCCCCAAAGGTGCAGCTGCAGCGTATTCAGCTTCTCCACCAAGGTCTCGAGCGGCACTGCATAGCTGTCCAGATAATATGCGCAGTCTCCGCAGTGCAGGAAGATGCCCTCCACCTGTGGCTTGTGCACATGGCTGCCGTCGCCGAACACCTGGAAGAACACTTCTTTTTGCTGCAAGGCGTCCAGTGCAGTAAGTGCTGCACTGTCTGCAATGCGCACCTGTTTGACTTCGCGCGGAACAAAGTCGAAGGTCTCCTGCGGGATTTCTTTTTTAGACAGCCGCTTGAGGAAGCTGTTGAATTCCAATTTTTGGTACAATGCGATCAGCGCATCGTAGTCCGGCTCCTGCATGCGCATCTCATCGAAGTCCATCTCCATCGGCACGAAACGGTTGATCGTGGCCAGTCGCTTGCTCATCACAGCAAGCTGTGCGTTCTCTTCGACTTTTTTGCGCAGTGCAGGCTTCGTAATCTCGTCGGTATGCGCCAGCAGATTTTCTATCGAATGAAACTGCGTGAGCAGCGCGATCCCCGTCTTTTCACCGACACCCGGGATCCCCGGGATATTGTCGGAGCTGTCTCCCATCAATCCCTTGAGGTCGATGAACTGCGTCGGTGTCAGTCCGTAATGCTCGACCATTTTATCGTAATCAAATAATTCAAATTCAGAGATGCCTTTTTTCGTGATGAGGATTTTCGTCTTATCGGTCGCGAGCTGCAGCGCGTCCTTGTCTCCGGTGATGATGAGCGGCTCGATGTCCACCTCCTCCGCAAGACGTGCGGCTGTGCCGATGATGTCGTCTGCCTCAAAGCCTTCCAGCTCCAGCGTCCGGATACGCATCGCGTGCAGTACTTCCTTGAGCAGCGGCATCTGCATGACCAGCTCCGGCGGCATCGGTTTGCGTCCGGCTTTGTATGCGTCATACTCCAGATGGCGGAAGGTCGGTGCTTTCAAGTCGAATGCCACCGTCAGATACATTGGCTCATAATCTCCGATAATTTTATTCAGCATATTCACAAATCCAAAGATTCCTTGTGTATAGATCCCATCCTTGGTAATCATAGGTTTTTGCATCGCGTAATATGCCCTGTTGATCAGACTGTTTCCGTCGATGATGACGATTCTCTCACTCATGTACGAACCTCTTTATCTCTATTTACAAAGAGGATTTGAAAACTCAAATCCTCTGCTATTCTGCGTGATGCGGGGCGCTCGTCGTGAGACGTCCCGCAGGATAAACAAAAATCCCAAATTACCGTCAAGGATATAATTGACGCCCTATCTTACGATAGGTGGGTGTCCTGTTGCCTGCCTCTGTCTTCCGCTCACAAGGCGGCCTGACATAACGCCGGGCGAAACCCGGACTCCCGAAATTCAAGTGTAGGTTCAATTATATGTCCTCAACGCATAACCCAGGATTCATTGTTATAGTATAATCGCAATTTTGTCTGTTATTCCTCGAAAAGGTCGATGGAACAATTTGTATATACTTTCTGCACGTCGTCGTTATCCTCCAGCAGTTCGATCATCTTCGCCAGCTTGGCGATATCATGCTCGTCCTTCGGCGCAGCCTCCATCGACGGAACATATTCGACATCGGATTCCACGATCTCATATCCAGCATCTGCCAGTGCATGATGTACGTCCGTATAGGCCGCCGGATCGGTAACGATCTCGAAGCTGTCCTCCTGCACGACCATATCATCAGCACCCGCTTCCAACGCAGTTTCCAACAGCGCATCTTCATCGACCGCATCGGTCTTTTCGATGATGATGATGCCCTTACGGGAGAACATGTAGGATACACAGCCCGGTGTGCCCAGGTTGCCGCCGTATTTGTCAAAGGTAGATCTGACGGACGAAGTCGTTCTGTTTGTATTGTCGGTCAATGCCTCTACAATGACAGCAACGCCGCCTACGCCATATCCTTCAAAGCTTAATTCTTCGTATGTCTCACCGGCTAATTCTCCGGTTCCTTTTTTGATCGCTCTCGTAATGTTGTCGTTCGGCATGGAAATCGCTTTCGCTTTTTCGATTGCCAGTCTGAGGGTCGCATTGTATTCAGGGTCTCCGCCAGCTTTCGCTGCAACTGTGATAGCTCTTGCATATTTTGTGAACATTGCGGCTCTCTTCGAGTCCTGTGCGGCCTTTCTGCCTGCGATCGTACCGTGTCTTCCCATGGAGACACCTCCTAACTGATTTGATTTTTTGATTTTTGATTTTTCATTATATATTTAGCAGAAATAATTATACGACATGTCTTACGCTTTTTCAAGTTTTTTTCATATATTTATTTTGGCTTATTTGAAGAGGAAATCGAGAAACCGTAAGCGGTAACACACAGCCGCTGTGTCCAATAAGCAAAAGTGCTGCAATATGATGAACCGGACGGTTCCCACAGGACCGCCTTCTGTGTACATTTTATATCAGGACTATAATTTATGCTTGTGTTTTGCATCAAAGTGTGTTACTATAAAGCAAGTACGGGGCATTAGCGCAGCTGGGAGCGCGTTTGACTGGCAGTCAAGAGGTCAGGGGTTCGATCCCCCTATGCTCCACCAAACGGTACTCAGACGAACACCTACTTCTTTAGCGGCGGTTTCGCCGTAAAGTGTTCGCTCTGATCCACAACAGAAAAGCGCCGTCTTGGGAGTGGTCCCGAGGCGGCGCTTTTTCTACTATCCGCACATTCGATTTACGCTAATTCTCCTGCTACAATGGTTGCAGAAAGGAATGGGTCGGGCGGATGAATTCCTGCCGAGACCGTGCATCCGAAACTGTCTATCACCAAGTGATCTATACATAAGGCAAGGCCCTCCGTATCAAGTCAAGAAAATGATACGAAGGGTCTCTTTTTGCTTATTGCGTTTTCAAAAATCCGGATTCAAACGCATCGGGAAAAATAAAGCGCTTCTCGCCCTGTTCAAAGCGGACGGTCACATATCTCCTGCTCAGCTCGATCACCTTGCCGATGCCGAACTTAGCGTGAGCCACAGCGCTTCCAATGGCAACGCCGGAACACAAATAAATACCTATCGTTCATTTTTTGCTTAAACACGAGAACAAGTTATATAGACCCTGATGGATGCTGCTATTTCTATATACCGATGGTTTGTATACGGAAATCCCACTTGAGAACAATGATTGTACTTGACAAAGAATTGCCTTAGAATTATCGGTGAAACAAACGGTAGCCCCTGCCATTTTCCTGTTTTTGGCGTGTAATCGCATAATCTTGCGAAAGCACATTGCAAACAAGGAATTTCTCTGATATATTCCCGTCTTCCACATAGGAATATGGATAACGAGTTGGATCACATGTTACAGTGATCGGAGTTTCCTGTGCATTGTATTCTGCAATTATCGCTTTCCTTTTTGGTAAATGAATTTGGATAATTTATGGAAATGCACTTTGCGTTAGAAATCAACTTGTCGGCACACTAGTAAAGGTGTATAGAAAATAGATTAACAATGTGGTATAGTTTAATTAATAGTAAATGAACCGTTTTTTGAAAAATGAAATAATTGAAAGTATTCGCATAAAACAATGCCGATATTGTGAGAAAAAATGATATGAAGAAGAGGAAAATTGTAACTTTATCTGTTGTAATAATTGTTATTGCATTACTGCTTGAAGCGAGTATTCTGAAATATGTCAATGACAGAAATGCATATGGAACATCGAAAGTACTTGTTGATCGTGTGATTACTGTGCTTAATAAAAATGATAAGAGCAAGAACGAACTTATTAAATCGTTAAAGGATGATTATATTATAAGGGCTAAAGCAGTGTCGTATATTATTGATGCCAATCCTGAGATAGAATGTGATGTTGATGAATTGCAGAAAATAGCGAAATTAATGGCGATTGATGAAATACATTTGTTTGATGAGCACGGGTATATTTATAGTGGTTCGGTGCCAAAGTATTTTGGTTATAATTTTTATTCTGGCGAGCAGATGGGATATTTTAAGCCAATGCTTGAGAACAAATCATTGACAATGTGTCAGGATGTTACCCCTAATACTTCGGAAGCAAAGGAAATGATGTATGCGATCACTTGGAATGAGGATGGAACGAAGATGATTCAGGTGGGCATTGAGCCCAAAAGACTTCTCGATGAGATAGAGCAGAATACCATTTCTAATGTAGTATCGGGAATGCCGGTATATAAAGGGATGGGAATTGTTGCGGCAGATGTAGATACACAGACTATCGAGGGTGCTACAGACAGGAGTGAAATAGGAAAAAAACTTGAGGAAATAGGAATACCATCGGATCGTGTCAGTAGTGATGATGTAACTGTAATACATATCAAAGTGGATGGAAGCCATTGCAGATGTATAATTCGTCAGGATGATAAATATATTGTTGCTGTAACGGTGGAGGATTCATTTTATTTGCAAGGCAGTATTATTGCTATTTGTATAGTTGGTGCCTATATGGTATTAGCATCGTGTTGTATAACATATACATTTTCCAAAATTGCAAAAGAAAAATTGGAAAAAGAAAAGCTGATATACACATCAAATACAGATGAGCTTACCAGATGTCTTAATAGACATGCATATGAGAATGATATAAACAAGCTTAAGATTTGTGATGAGTGGGTGTACATTTCTATAGATTTAAATGGGCTGAAGCGAGTAAATGATACCTATGGTCATGTGGCAGGTGATGAGCTTATACGTGCAGCGGCTGATTGTATGAAACATAGTTTTAATGAATATGGAAAGGTTTATAGGATCGGTGGAGATGAGTTTGCTGTTATCATTACAGAGGATATAAACGAGTTTGAAAATATGATACATAGATTTAAATCCAACATAACTAATTGGCACGGTGAGTTTGTGGATTCAATGACTGTTTCATATGGATGGGTTTTCAGTACAGAGGGAAATTGGGACAGCATATACGAAATCTCCAAAGCTGCAGATGAGAGAATGTATGAGAGTAAGGAACGTTTTTATAACGAAAGTGGTGTCAATAGAAGATAGAATGGTTGAGCTTGTATGAAGATGTAGCATAGTGTTTGGAACGGTAATCAGGTGATAATACAAAAAATCACGGGGAACACATGGAAATTTAATTTTTGTCCTCAAGTCCAGCTAACCCCTGAATAGTAACTGAGAGGTCATTGTATAGTATGAAGTTATATTCTATGATATAGACAAAAAAATTTTATGGATGTATACTATAGTTCTATTTACTAAAAGGCAAAAGCAGGAGGAAATAATACTGTGCGCGATGTACTGCGGGAAGAAAAGAAATTTCTGCTGAATCAGGCAGAAGCTTTAAAACTCCGGAATTATCTGTCAAATGTGGTTCATACCGATTTACATAATGGACCAGATGGTTACCAGGTACGTTCTTTGTACTTTGATTCTTTGTCAAATCGGGATTTTCAGGAAAAAGAAGATGGTCTGGAGTTAAGAAGGAAGTTTCGTTTGCGGGTATATAGTCCTGATGCGGATTTTGCTCTGTTTGAAATGAAGCAGAAGCAGGGACCATATCAGCGAAAGCGATCATTAAGATTATCCAGAAAGGAAGCGCAGGCTCTCATTGAGGGTGATTATTCTGTACTTTTAAACAGTGGCAGTGAGTTTGGACAGGAATGTTATTCAATTATGGAAATGTGGGCATACCGTCCTAAAACAGTTGTAGAATATGACAGATTTGCATTTATCGCGCCAGAAAACTCTATTCGAATAACCTTTGATTCCGGAATACGGGCTAATGAAGTGAATTTTAATGTGTTTGATAGAAATCTGGTGTTAAACAATGTAATGTCGCCTTTTGCTGTAGTGCTGGAAGTAAAATACAATGGCTTTTTGTTAAGCTATATCAAGCATATGCTTCTGCCCGTTCAGAAAAGCGAGCTTTCCGTGAGCAAATATTGTATGGCAAGACAAATTGGCTGTAACTACAGGTTTTAGGAGGAAAGGAAATGAAAGAGACGATTTATAACCTGCTTGCCCAACAGGGGGATATGACCTGGCAGCAAATTATAATGCATATTCTGGTAAGTGCTGTCATTGGTCTGTTTATTTTTATTTCATATGTGATTTCACATAAGGGAACGATTTACAGCAAAAAATTTGGAGTAACACTGATCGTTCTGACGGTTATGACAGGAACAGTTATGACTGTCATAGGAAACAATATTGCATTGTCACTTGGTATGGTCGGTGCATTATCTATCGTGCGTTTTCGAACTGCAATAAAAGATTCCAGAGATACTGTATATATTTTCTGGACGATCATTGTGGGAATATGCTGTGGAGTTGGAGATTATCTGGTTGCTGCAGTAGGCAGTTCTGCTATTTTTCTTATCTTTCTTATCATGGGAGCAATCCGCAGTGATAACCGTATGCTTTTGATCATCCGTGCAAAAAGAAGCCGCTGTGAAAATATAGAATCCCAGGTCTTTCGTTATTTTGGGACTGGTGTCGTTCTTCGGGTAAAAAATACGACAGAGGAAAATGCTGAGTACATTTATGAATTATCCAGAAAAATACTGGAGAAAGTTCAGAAACAGTATCCGGCTTTAACAGATGATTTCTATAACCTTGGACAAATCGAAAGTGTTAATATTGTAGCTCAAAGCGATGAGATTTATAACTGATATGAAATATAAAATAATAGGATTTATATGCTGCTTTGCGGTTATCCTGATTGCCGTTTTTGCGCCATTGTCTTATAAGGACTACCGAAAAACAGAGAGAATTCATCAGCATGAACAGGAAATTCCCCAGGAACCATGTACGGATCCTGCGGATGGCGGTCTGTGTACATATCTTCCGATTGTCAAAATTGATACAGATGGGATGGTAATTCCGGGAAGACCCATTAAGGATGATGGAAACAACCGCATTTATACATGCGCTACTGATGGGGAAGCTACAATTGCTGCTCGGATGGATATAATTGGGGATGATAGCAAAGAGTACCATCATGCAAATGAAACGGCAGATGTATCTTCTGAAATCCGTATACGAATGAGAGGTAATTCCTCAAGAAAGTTTGATAAGCCAAGCTATGCCATCAGACTTGTAGATAAAAAAGGGGAAAACAATCCGCTTTCCATTATGGGAATGGATGCGCACCATGAATGGGTATTATACGGTCCCTGGCTCGATAAAACAGCCATACGAAATTATATGTTTTACAATCTTGCCGGAGAAATGATGTCTTATGCGCCAAATGTAAGATTCTGCGAAGTAATTCTTAATGGTGAATATGAAGGTCTATATGTAATGACTGAAATGATAACCGGCGGAAAAGATGGCGCCAGGCTGGGACTTCGTGTAAATGCCAAGCGCAGCACATTTTCCGGATACCTTCTTCGCCTGGATCATCAGCATGCGGGCGAAGAAGCTTTAAACAGCTTTACAACGTATACCTACAAAACCCCCTTCCTGCTGCAGATAGAATATCCCGGAAACAGGAACAGGGATGCCAGACTGACAGAAGAAATCCGACAGGATTTTTCAAATTTTGAAAAAACTCTGTATTCATATGATTATGACAGGGAAAAACATGGCTACACTTCTATGATAGATGTAGACAGCTTTGTAGATTACTTTATAATCAATGAGCTTTCCAGTAATGCAGATGCCGGAAACTATTCCACTTATATTTATAAGGGAACCGATAATCTGTATCGTATGTGTGTATGGGATTTTAATAATGCCTGCAATAACTATTTCGAGGAGGAACTTCCTTATACAGGATTTTTCCTGAACAACCGATTATGGTTTGAAATGCTTATCAAAGATGAGGATTTTACTGAACGGATCATCCAGCGATATCATTCCTTGCGAAAAGGTCTGTTAAGTGAGGAATCACTTTATCGTTATATCGATGAAACCCTTGATTTTATCGCACCAGCTCTTGCAAGAAACGATGCACGATGGGGAAGTGTGGAACAGCAGGCAAAGGGACTTCTGGTTCCGGTATCGAGAAATCTTGACAGCAGATCTGCCGCTGAAGGACAGTTAAAAGGTTACTTGCGAAACAGAGGAAAATGGCTGGATGAAAACATTGAGACTCTGCGTCAGTATTCAGCAGCCTCCCGTGTAAAGCAGTATAATGAGGTTAATGATTAAAATATGAAACGATTTATTATCAGTATATCTGCCATCATTCTGCTTGTATTTATTGGATTTATAGCTGTGTTTTATGGCGGATTTTATGTAGACTCAGGCCGGGACAATCATGTAAACGCATTTGTCCGGACTGAGAATAAAGAGATACTTATAAAGGACAAAGATAAGTGGAAACCATTTGAAGTCAGAGGAATTGACATGGGAAGCGGTATTCCAGGTGAATGGTCTACCGATTATGCGATCACCAAAGAAACCTATCTGCGCTGGTTTCAGCAGATCCAGGAAGCAGGAGCAAATACGCTGAGAGTCTATTCTGTCCAGAATCCATCTTTTTATAAAGCGTTCTATGAATACAATTCCCAACATG
The DNA here is from genome assembly GCA_900542245.1 of uncultured Eubacteriales bacterium. GTDB lineage: Bacteria > Bacillota > Clostridia > Peptostreptococcales > Anaerovoracaceae > CAG-238. The sequence continues at coordinate 5,645 of UQMQ01000001.1, read as the reverse complement.
AGGAGCCGTTATATTTACTTCAGGGAATCTGGGTAAATGATTATATACAGAACTCCCGAGTGGATGCATATGCCGACTCCTTTGCAGGAAAGCTTCTGAATAATTGCCTGGTCACTGTAGATGTGATCCATGGAAAACGACTTATCATCAATAATGATGCAGATACAAGTACAGGACTTTATTTACACGATATCTCGAAATGGGTGCTGGGATATATTATCGGAAATGGATGGGAAGATACAACCGTTGCATATACAGATGAGAAATATCCGGATATGGAACCGTATAAAGGAACCTATCTTACTGCTTCAAAAGATGCCTCTGCCTTTGAATCCCTGCTTGCAGAAACAGGTGACAGGATGCTGTACTATGAATCAACAAGATATGATGAGCAGCGTCTGATCTCCTTTTCCAGTGGAAATGCAACCGATCCCTTTGATTATCCTAAAGAGATTGCAGAATATTTCCGAAAATGTGCCCGGATCGACGCAGAACATATAACTGCAACTGATAAATTTATATCCGGTCAGTTTGCCAGCTACAGTGCATCTCCATATGATCAGGATTACCTTTCCTGTATGGAATACACAACATGGAACAGTTTGTCTGATAAAAAGATTGACTTTAGTGACTGTATCACTCCTGACGGAAAACGGAATACTTATCGGGCATATTTAAGACTTTTAAACGAACATCATACAATGCCGGTTTTGGCTGTTGAATTTGGTGCAGCCACAGGACGAGGTGAGATTCAGGAGAATCAGGTGACCAGCAGAGGACTTGGATACTATTCTGAAAAAGAACAGGGAAAGATTCTGGTAGATTGTTATGAAGACATTATGGCTGCCGGACTTTCCGGAGGCTGCGTCTATTCCTGGCAGGATGAATGGTTCAAGCATACCTGGAATACCATGTATGCTGTAGATTTAAGCCGTAATATTTACTGGGAAGATGCTCAGACAAATGACCAGCATTTTGGCTTGCTGGCATTTGACTGTGGGGAAAAAGAAAGTGTTTGTTACGTGGACGGGGATACTTCCGAATGGACAGATAAGGATATGGTGATCCAATATGAAGACGGCTCTTTCATCAGTGTGAAGTATGATGCCTCCGATGTTTATTTATATCTCCATAAAAAGGGCTTTGATCTGGAAAATGACACGCTGTATGTTCCGGTTGATACGACCCCTAAAACAGGCAGTACCCGTATGGAAAATTGTACAGCAGAATTTGAAAGACCTACAGATTTTGTACTGATCTTAAATGGAAAAGATAATACTCGTCTGTTGGTTCAGGATCGGTATAATCCCATTCATGCCAATTATGAGGAAGATATTACAGGAGAAGATTCTTATATTGATCCACCGGCTCGGGATAGCGCTGTATTCGAAAATATCTGCATGGTATTACGGGATGTTATTGGTCAGTATCAGGATGCTGCCACACCGTTAAGAACCTTTGAAAGTGGAAAGCTGCATTATGGTAATGGAAATCCATCTGCATCTGCTTATGATTCCAGGGCAGATTTTATCTGTAACGGAGATGATGTGGAAATTAGAATCCCATGGCAGCTGCTGAATTTTTCTGATCCGTCCCGAATGCAGATTCATGATGATTATTATGACGGAAATTATGGCATTGAAGCAGTGGGGATCAAAGAGATGTTTATAGGTCTTGGCAGAGAAGGAAATACAATCGAGATGGGACGACTTAAACTGAAAGGATGGGAAAATACAGTATCTTACCATGAAAGATTAAAAGAAGCATACCAGGTTCTGAAGACATACTGGACAGGAAAGGAACACGAATGATAGCACAATTTGTGATTGTTTTTTATTTTATTGTCTGTGTGGGGATTATTCTGTTTAACTGCTTCACAGAGATAATTTCAAGATATCGTTCCTGTGTTCTGAAAAGGAGGGAACAACGATATTGCGAAGAATACAGACAGCTGTTTTTAGATAATATAACGGAAAATAAAAAGCAGGAAAAAAGGCTGGTTAAAGAGCTTCAGTCAACCAGCAGACTTCTGACGTTCAGTGAAGCATTATATAAAATTGAAAACAGTATGCCGGAACAATTCCAGCAGGGAATAGCATCTGTAAGTCGGCTGATGGAAGAACTGATACCGGTTTATAAAAGAAAATCGGATATGGAAAAGGCCTGCTTGGCTTATGTATTTGCCATATTTCATATGACGAAATTCCAGGCTAAGGAAATTGTTTTTCCATTTCTTTTTGACCTGCTTAGAAATAAAAGTCTCTATTGCAGAGAGAATGCTTTGCGGGCGTTATACAGTTCAGAAGATATACACGCAGTTATGCAGGCATTGGAATTTCTGAATGCAAATGAGCAGCTGCTTCCGCATAAAAAAATACTTGCAGATGGACTTCTTTCCTTCGATAAAAAAGAAGAATTGATACCACTCCTTTGGAAAAAAATGAGTGAATTTCATCCAAGGATGCAGGTAAACCTGTTGGATTATATTCGATATGCATCGTCAAACTGGAAGGATGAAATGCTGTCTATGTTGGAAACAAGCCAGGATATGGAAATTCAGATCGCATGTGTCCGCTATTTTGGCAGATATCAGGATGAAAGAAGTGTTTCTTTTTTGCTTCATCACGCCGAAGAAGAAAAGGAAGGATTCTGGGAATTGCAGAATGCCTGTATTTCCGCTCTTGCTATGTATCCCGGACCGCAGACACTGGAAATTTTGAAAAAAGAGATTTCCAGTAAAAACTGGTATGTCCGTCATAATGCTGCAAAAAGCCTTGCAGTTCTGAATACAGATAGGGATGCATTAGCTGATATTTTACAGGGAAATGACCGCTACGCAAAAGAAATGTTAGAGTACCAGTTGGATGTAGCAAAAGCACAAAGGAGGGCGGGTTTATGACCGATGCATTTCGTTTTTTTCTGGAATGTATCAATCTGTTTTTTATTATATACCTGATTGGATATTCCAGCTTTTTGTTTTTGTCGGTTGTAGCAGGAGCAATTGAACTGCACAAATCATACCGCCTTGAACAGCTGCACAATAAACTGTGGCAAAGCTATTACATACCGGTTTCCATTCTTGTTCCGGCTTATAACGAGGAGGTCACGGTGAAGGACACAGTTACTTCACTTCTCAACCTGGATTATAAACTATATGAAATTATAGTGATAGATGATGGTTCTAAAGACAAAACATCTCAGATCCTGATTGATGCATTTCATATGGAGCGAGTGGCGCGCCCGATCCGTCATCTAATCCAATGTCAGCCTGAGGAAGATGTTTATGAATGCCCGAACCAGAAAGTACCCATTACTTTGATCCGCAAGAAGAACGGCGGAAAAGCAGACAGCCTAAATGCCGGAATCAATGCAGCCAGGTATCCTTGGTTTATCTGTATGGATGCGGACTCTATTTTACAGCATGATTCACTGGAGAAAATCGTTCGTCCGGTTCTGGAGGACGAAGATGTAATAGCCGTTGGTGGAAGTGTCCGTCCAGCCAATGGTGTTGTCATAAAAAAAGGTCATGTGATAAAATATAGGCTGCCTAGAAATATAATAGCAAGAATGCAATCCCTGGAATATGACCGTTCTTTTCTGGCAGCACGTATCCTGTTGGATAAAATCAATGCAAACATGATCATATCCGGAGCTTTTGGATTATTTGAGAAAAAAACAGTGATTGCCGTAGGCGGATATGACAGCAGTACAATGGGCGAGGATATGGAACTGGTAGTCAGACTTCATGAATTCAGCCGCATGAATCGTAAGTCATATAAGATTGATTTTGCACAGGATGCCATCTGCTGGTCGCAAACACCGGAAAAATTAAGTGAATTGGGCAAGCAGCGGAAAAGATGGCAGAGAGGATTGTTCCAGTGTATGTGGGGACACCGTAAAATGCTGGCAAACCCACGGTACGGAGCTGTAGGACTTTTATCCTATATTTATTTTCTGTTTTACGAATTATTGTCACCATTTATTGAACTTTTTGGTATACTTACAATGGTTTTATCTGTGATGATGGATATGCTGAATGTGAAATTTATGCTGGCATTTCTTGCCTGCTATGCCCTGTATGGTATTTTACTTACATTAACTGCATATTTTTCAAGAATCTATACCATTGACCAGAAGCTTTCTTTTCGAGAATTGATCCTTGCTATTATTGCTTGTTTTTTTGAAACAACTTTTCTTCGCTTTTATTTGGCATTTGTCCGTGTGACTGCATTTGTGGGATACAAGAAGAACAAACTGAACTGGGGTAAACTGGAAAGAAAGAAAATGAACGGAATATAGTTTTATTACTATGTCAATTTAGATTGATCGAAACGATGGGAGGAAGTCTTGATTTAGCTGCGGGAAAAATAGGATTTGAGACTATATTGCAATGGATTATCAGCCATCAGAAGTAATGATTTTGGGAGAGATACCTTTACGGCATCTCTCTTTTTGTTTCATAGGAAATTGCGTCCTATGTCACATTATTTAAATAATCCAACTTGTGATAAGAAAACTAGGAATGTAACATTTTTAATCCTCTTTTTAAATAAATTGGATTCTTATAATATTATGGTTTTCAGAACTTATTTCTTATCTTTTGGTATTCTCTAGGTGAATATCCTTTTAGCTTGTGGAAGAGTCGGCTGAAATAAAGCTGGTTATCATACCCGACAATCTTAGAAATCTCATTGATGGAATAAGTTGTTGTTTCAAGTAAAATCTGAGCATTGGTGATTCGGATTCCTACAATAAATTGCATTGGTGTGGAACCAGTGAATTTTTTGAAATTTCGGATAAACCAGCTGACACTCATCCCTCGTGAGGCAGCATAATCGTCAATATTGATATTCTGATGATAGTTTTCACTGAAAAAGGTAACAGCGATATCCATCTCACGATCAAGATATTCATTTTTTGATATGTGCTCTCTAGTCAGTTCCCGGTGAAAGCTAATTAAAAGATGGCGTAGCAAAAGGACAAGCATTTCCTCATAATTATCCTGACAGCGTTGGAGCTCGATGATAATACGTTTGAAAATCCGTTCATATTCGTTAGATGAACCAACTTGAAAGATACGTTCTTTATCTGGAAATCCATATTGGCGTAAGATATTTTTCACATCGCTTCCTGTGAAGTGAATCCAGTATACTTCTGTCTTATCTTCTCCATAATATTCATATTTCTGAAGTTCTTTCGGTCTGTAAAGTACAAAGTTACCGGCAGGAACAATCGTTTCGTTATCTACATTATCAAAATGGAAATGTCCACAACCAGCAGTGATATATATAATCTGATAATCCAGACGTCCTCTTGGACGGTAGGTGGGAAGCTTGGGAAGGCTGGAAAGACGATAAGTACCACAGCTTCCTACAATCAGTGGACGACTTTTGTCTTTAAAATCCATATGTGAGTGGTTCAAATAACCGGCGTTCATATACATAGGACGGCACCTCTTTTCATACTTTTTATTATTGTATCATTTAGTGCATATTTTGTCCAATCTAATTCATAGACATATTTTGCGGATTAGGATAATCTATATTTAGAAAACAAAGAAACGTAAGAATAAAAGGAAAAGATAAGATTTTCTGCGGGAGAACAAAGAGCAAAAAAGTATATGTATTGGAGGAGAGCTATTTATG